>NZ_BAAAUD010000017.1:0-50508 GCF_039533765.1 Streptomyces enissocaesilis
GAGCGCGGCGATCATGCCGATAGCGGCGTTCATCTGGAGCTCGTCACGGGGCGCCTCGGAGGTGTTCTGCCGTACACCGTCCTGGCGGAGCACCACGATGTCGCGCCGCCAGATGGTGGCCGTGACCTGGTCGCCGGTCTTGAGCCGCGCCAGGAGTGGCCCCGAGTCGCCGAAGGACACGGTTCCCCGCCAGGAGTCCTGGTCCGTCAGGGTCGCCTCGTAGGAGGAGCTCTTCCCGCCGGTCTTGTTCACCGTCTTCTCCACGGTGAGGCGCCAGGTGCTCAGGCAGTCCGTCTGCTCCTTCCCGATAGCGTGGGCGGAACACGGCTCGGCCGCCCGGTAGTCCTGGTAGCGGCTCTGATCGGAGGGCAGCCACCAGCTGAACACCGCGTAGGAGGCTGCCGCCGGTATCAGGGACAGCAGGATCAGCAGCACACCCATAAACCGCACCCGGCCCAGCGACCGCCGGCCGGCACCGTTCCCGTCCGGCACCCCGCGCGTGTTACGCGCCGTCACCCACGCATGTGTTGTCATCGCCCACCTCCTGCGCCCCATCATTCATCAGCCCCAAAGCGGCATACAACGAGGTCGGACGGCAGCGGACGAGAGGCGCCGGCTGCCGTATCCCGGCAAATCCAGCCGCAATGAGGCGCATTCGAAGGGCGGTATACGGGCTTTTCGTCGTCCCGGACCTCGACGCGCACATGGCTGGGCCGCATCTACCCGCGCTGGACCACCGCTACCGGCAACAGTCAGTAATCAAGCCGCCAACCGCGCGCCGAATACGCGACACCTCAACATGCGGGCTTACCAGTCAACTGTCGCCAATTCACCCTAAAGCCCTGCTTGTTGATAACCGTGTATGGCCGCTGGAGGCATGCTGGTTCCGGGTTCCACCGAACGCGGAGGTGAAGCGGGATATGAGGACGCAGTGGCAGACAGGGGGGCGGCGGAGACGGACGTCCCTGGGCCTGCTTTCGGATTGCTGCGGTGCGGCTGGAAGTCTTGGGGGCGCCGAGATCGTCGATCAGCTTGGAGAGCGCGCAGGGATGCAGCGGCTGACCGGCCCGTCGGCCGGGAAACAGCCGGGGCTCAAGAAGGCCCAGACCGAAGGATCTCGGGCTGGGGCCCTTCTGCGCTTGCTGGAGAATGGATGAACCTCCCGAGGGTTACTTCACGTCGACGTAGTCCGCCGCGGAGGCGACCGCCGGGGTGGTGGACGTGCCTGCGAAGGAGTAGCGGAAGTAGCCGTCCGCCGTGGCCTTCGTCGTCGTCCTCAGGACGCCCTTGCTGTCCGTCGTGACGGTCTTGAGGGTTGTGTAGGTGCTGGTGCCCTTCTTTTTGAACTGGAGCTTCACCGGCTGCTTGGTGTAGCCCCCGTACTTGTAGGTCTCCCAGTTGGCGCGGGTCAGGGCGCCCGTGACGGTGATCGTCTTGTTCTTCTGTACCGGTTCCGGCGAGGCGTTGACCGTCAGCTTGGAGTTGCGCAGGACCTTCGCCTTGGCGGCGGAGTCCTTGGTGATGTAGTCACCGTCGTTGGCCAGAGCGTGGGCGCTCACGGTCCAGGTCCCGGCTGTGGTGTTGTCCTGGGGGTCGATGCGCGGGTTGATTTTCAGCGTGTAGGTGCAGGTGGTCGTGGTGGAGCTCTGGCGCACGCACTTGCCCGCCTTGTTGTCGGGGGTCACGAGAGCGTAGTAGTCGCCGCTCGGGAGGGGCGTGTGCCACATGACCGGGAAGGTACTTCCGACCTCGATGCCCGAGTCGTCCGTGGCGGTCACCGCGATGGTGAACGTCTTCACGTCCGTGGTCCCCAGGACGATGTCCTTCCCTCCGTTGACGACCACCTTCGTGATCCTGATGTCGCCCGAGAAGTCATCCGCCTGGGCGGCCGCCGGAATCGTGAGTGCGGACAGGGCGAGGGCCCCGGCGAAGCCTGCCACGGTGGTGCGGTGATGCATGAAGGCGTTTCCCCCATATTCCAGCGCCTCAGGAACGTCCCGAGGCGGAGCTGACAATGCCCACCCGGTACACGGGTGGCACGTACATGACCATCGGGTCGCAGGAATGGTTGCCCACCGATCACACGGCTGCCAGGACGAGCGCGGGACTCACGCAATCTTCCGGCCCCAGAGTGTTCCGACCTACGCCGTGTTTCGAAAGTTCAGCTTCAGTGTCCGCTCCTGGTCCGGGCATGATTCTCACCGTGCAGGAGGACAAGGGCCGCCACGGGCAAGGGCAGTACGCACTGACCGAGACTGAACACGGTCACGTCTGGGGGTGTGCGCCGAGGCGGAGGGGCTGTTCGGGGAGAGTGAACCGTTCCGGGTTCGATAGGGACTCGATCATTTGAGAGGATCGAGTCATGGCACGTCCTTCCCAGTACCCGCTTGAGCTGCGCAAACGAGCTGTCCGTATGGTCGCCGAGGTACGGCCGGAGTACGACACCGAGTGGTCCGCGATGAAGGCGGTCGCGTCCAAGCTCGGGATCGGCACGACCGAGACGCTCGCAAGTGGGTCCGGCAGGACCAGGTCGACGCCGGTGCCCGGCCGGGGACTACGACGGAGGAGTCGGCCGAGCTGAAGCGGCTGAAGAAGGAGAACGCCGAGCTGAAGCGGGCCAACGAGATTCTCAAAGCCGCGGCGTCTTTCTTCGCGGCCGAGCTCGACCGGCCACACACACGCTCGTAGCGTTCATCGACGAGCACAAGGGCCGCTTCGGCGGCGTCGAGCCGATCCTGCCGGGTCCTCACCGAGCACTCCTGCAAGATCGCCCCCTCCACCTACTACGCCCACCACAAACGCCAGGCCGCACCCGCGGCCCGCACCGTCCGCGACGCCGTGCTGAAGCCCCTGGTCCAGGAGGCTTACGACACGAACTACCGCGTCTACGGCGCCAGAAAGATCTGGCGGCACCTGAACCGCCAAGGCCATCCCGTGGCCCGCTGCACCGTCGAACGCCTCATGCGTGAACTCGGTATCGCCGGAGCCGTCCGCGGCAAAAGGGTGATCACCACGATCCCGGATCCGGCTGCGCCCAGGGCTCCGGACCTGGTCGACCGCGACTTCGTCGCCGACGCACCGAACCGCTGCTGGGTGGCGGATTTCACCCACGTGGCGACTTGGACCGGCGTCGTCTACATCGCCTTCGTCGTGGACACCTTCTCCCGCCGCGTCGTCGGCTGGTCGGCAGCCGCCACGAAGGAAACCCGGCTCGTCCTGGACGCGCTGGAAATGGCCCTGTGGCAACGCGACCGCGACCAACACCCCTATGTACGCGGCGAGTTGATACACCATTCGGATGCCGGGTCGCAGTACACCTCGTTCAAGCTGGCCGAACATCTTGACGTCGCCGGCATCGCGGCGAGCATCGGCTCGGTCGGGGATGCCCTGGACAACACCCTGATGGAATCGACCATCGGGCTCTACAAGACCGAGCTGATCAAGCCCCAGCGACCCTGGCGGTCACTGCCCCAGGTTGAGCTGGCCACCGCCGAGTGGGTCGACTGGTACAACCACAGCCGCCTCCACGGTGAGATAGGGCACATCCCACCCGTCGAGTACGAAGCAAACCACTACCTCAACACCACGAAACCCCAGGTCACACCCAACATCTGAGATCTCTACCAAACCCGGAACGGTTCACAGTCTGCGGCTGTGGCCGGGCCGCCGACGGAGAGATCTGACGTCGCTCACCACCTGCTCGGGTGCCGGACAGGCTGAAGGGGGAGATCAGCAATTGCTGATCTCCCCCTTCAGCCTGTTCTACGGGCGGGGGCCGATGACGAGGACGGTGATGACCGAGCCTCCTCGCCACCGCCGAAGTTTTCGGCGACGACCGCACCGGCACCCTCCCCTCCACGCCATGCTCGTCAACAAGGTCATCATCAACGCCGTCACCGGCACCACCAACCACAACGCCCCACCGTCCGACGAGAAGCGTCAGGCACCGCCCCGCCGCACCGTGCCCAGCAGCCCACTCCCCGGCAGCCTCGACATCTGGGCCACCGAAGTCGCCCACACCATCACCGGCCAAACGCGGTGAACGTTCCCGGTCACAGCACTGGGCGCCGCGTTCGGTTGCCGCGACCTCGTGCACCACCGCGAGTGGTCCCTGCGGACCATCACCGCACTGTTCGCCGAGATCACGGTCGCGGAGGCCGTGCACGCGGGACGGCACCTGCACCGGTTCGCGGGATGACCGGACGAGCCCACTGTTCTCCATCGTCCCTGGCCATCGCGCCCTCGCTCCTCTTTCGAGTGATCCGTGCGGGAGTCGCCGAACCTCCCGTAAGCCACCGGAACACTCGACTGTGGAGTGAAGACCAGCCGACCCGATGGAGAGTGTCATGGCGAACGGAACTGTCCTGCTGGCCTTGCGCGAGGACCCGTTGGGCGACGGGGTGGGCGGTGACCAGCTTCGGCGTATCGGCAAGGAGCTGGAGAACCGAGGCTTGGAGGTCCGCTGGGCACGAACAGCCGAGGGCGCCTGTGCAGTGTTGCGCACAGAGGCCGGGCTGACCGCGGCCGTAGTGGGCTGGGATCTTCAGTCCGAAGCCGGCGGGAGCGCCGAGGGCGGCGGGGCGCCGGTCCTGCGGCAGATCTCCCAGCGTTTCATGGACCTTCCCACCTTCGTCGTGATGACGGAACAGTCCGATCACGGCCTGGACAGGCTTCCCCTGTGGGTGGCCGAAATCGCCGTGGGGTACATCTGGCCTCTGGAGGACACCCCCTCCTTCATCGCGGGGCGTGTGGCCGGTGCGGCACAGGCCTACGGTGACTCCGTCCTGCCGCCGTTCTTCAAGGCGCTGCGCCGTTTCGACGACGCCCACGAGTACTCCTGGCACACCCCCGCACACGCGGGAGGGGTCGCGTTCCTGAAGTCGCCCGTGGGCCGGGCCTTCTTCGACTACTACGGTGAGCGGCTCTTCCGGACCGACCTGTCGATCTCGGTGGGAGAGCTCGGCTCCCTCTTCGAGCACAGCGGCCCGATCGGCGAGGCAGAGCGCAATGCTGCCCGGATCTTTGGTGCCGATCGCACCTACTTCGTGCTGCACGGTGATTCCACCGCGGACCGCATGGTCGGCCACTACTGCGTGACCACCGACGAGATCGCCTTGGTGGACCGCAACTGTCACAAGTCCGTCCTGCACGGACTCGTCATCTCCGGCGCCCGCCCGGTCTACCTTGTCCCCACCCGCAACGGGTACGGGCTGGCGGGCCCCCTGCCGGCCAGTGAGATCGGCGAGCAGGCTGTGGCCGCTCGTATCGCCGCGCATCCTCTGGCCTCGGGTGCGGTGTCAGCGCAGGCGCAGTACGCCGTGATCACGAACTCCACCTACGACGGTCTGTGCTACGACACCCTCCAGACCACCCGTGCTCTCTCGCCCAGCACTCCCCGACTGCATTTCGACGAGGCGTGGTTCGCCTACGCGCGCTTCCATCCGCTCTACGCCGGCCGGTACGGCATGGCGGTCGGACCTGAGACGTTCGAGGAGCAGGACGAGCGTCCTACCGTCTTCGCGACCCAGTCCACCCACAAGCTGCTGGCAGCCCTTTCTCAGACCGCCATGGTGCACGTGAAGTCCTCGCCCAGGGCGCCGGTTGAGCACGAGCGGTTCAACGAAGCGTTCATGATGCACGGCACGACCTCGGCTCTGTACCCGGCCATCGCCTCGCTCGATGTGGCCGGGGCCATGATGGACGGGCCCCAAGGCGAATGGCTGGTCAACGAAGCGGTGGCGGAGGCGATCCGGTTCCGGCAGGCCGTCGTCCGGACTGGCCGCAGGATCGCCGACGCCGGCGACCGGCTGCCGTGGTTCTTCAGTGTCTGGCAGCCCGGCACGGTGACCGATCCGGTCTCCGGAACCCGTACGGCCTTCGAGGACGCCTCACCGACGTTGCTGGCCTCGGACCCGAACTGCTGGCTGCTCGAACCCGGCGCCGAGTGGCACGGCTTCCCGGGACTGAGCCAGGGGCAGTGCATGCTGGACCCCGTCAAGGTGACATTGACCTGTCCCGGGGTCACCGCGACGGGCGAGACCGAGCCGTGGGGTGTCCCCGCCCGCGTTCTGACCTCCTATCTCGCGCGTCGCGGCATCGTAGTCGAGAAGACCGACACCTACAGCACGCTCGTCCTGTTCTCCATGGGAATCACCAAGGGGAAGTGGGGGACACTCATGGACGCCCTGATGGACTTCAAGTCGCTTCACGACGCGGATACCCCGCTGCGGCAGGTCCTGCCCCAACTGGTGGGGCAGTACCCGCAGCGCTACGCCCACGTCACCCTGCGCGGCCTGTGCCAGGACATGCACGAACACCTCACCCGCGCCGAACTGATCACCGCTCTGGACACCGCCTTCCAGCAACTTCCTGAGCCGGTCCACCCTCCGCAGCACTGTTATCAGCGGCTGATCAGGGGCGGCACGGAACGCCTGCCACTGGCTCAGGCTGCGGGGCGGATCGCCGCCGCCATGGTTACTGTCACGCCGCCGGGCATCCCTGTCCTGATGCCTGGAGAAGCGCTGGGCGCACCCGACGGACCCGTCCTGAGCTACCTCAGCGCCCTGGAGGCCTTCGACCGGGCCTTCCCTGGTTTCCACAGCGAGGCGCACGGCGTGACCATCGACCCGGACACAGGTGACTACCTCATCGAGTGTGTGCGCGCGGACGACACGCTCAGTCACGGTGTCTCATGACCTGCACGAGGCCACCTGCCCTCACCTCACCGCCCTCCATGGCGGATGCGGCCCGCAGGCAACTGCTGCCGTGACCGCATAGTTCGCGGGTCGGCGTCGGGGCTGTCAAGTGTCAGACACACTGGGCAGCCCACCCGCACCCCTGCAACGGACCTGGTGCGTCGGAGGAAGTCGACCCGGATTCCTCGGCCGATGTCCTGGCACTCCGGGCGCACGGTGTGAACCTGCGCTCCCGGGCCGGGGCCTGTCAAACGAGCGGCTCTGGCCCGTAGTCGGTGGTGACGCCGGGTAACGGTCAGGGTAGGAGGATGCGGTGCCGGAGGAGGTCGAATCCGGCGCGTCCGTGCATCTGTCTCATGATCCTCTTGGTGCGGGTGTTGACGCCCTCGGTGCGGCCGTTGTGGTAGGGCAGGGTGAGGCCGGCGTCGACGGCGGCCCGGTCGATTTCGAGGCCGTTGGTGAAACTGCGCAGGTGAGGCATGGCGGCGGCACGGGCGGCGGCAATCCACTCGGTGAGTTTCACATCGTTGCCCTCAGCCGGTTTCAGCAGAGTGGCGAAGCCGCGTACGAGATCGGCGAGCGCGGTCATCTCCGGGCAGGCCGCGGTGATCTTCTCCAGCAGGGCGGTCTCCTTCGGGTGCAGATTCTCGGGGTCGGTGAGCAGGAGGCGGCTGGCGTGGCGCGGGGTGGTGACGGGGCGGTCGCCTTCGGCGCGGCCCTGGTTGAGGTAGCGGACCAGCAGGTTGGCGCTGCCGGTGTAGCCCAGCTCCCGGATCTCGCGCAGTAGGTGGGTAACGGGGATGGCGGGGTCGGCCTGGCGTCGTTCGCGCAGGTGGTCGCGGTAGGGGTCGACGATGGTGGGCCGGTAGGAGGGGGCGATGCGCAGGGCGGTGGGTTCGGGCATGCGGGCGTAGCGTTTGACGGTGTTCAGGGCCAGTTGCAGGCGGCGGGCGCATTCGAGCAGGCCGACACCCTGGCCGAGGAGGTCGTGGATTTTGTTCCACCGTTCGCGGGTGGTCTGCTCGTGTACTCCGCCGGGGCGGGGCGGGTTGATGGTGGCCCAGCAGCCGGCGTGGGCGCGGACCTCGAGCTGGACCTTGTCACAGAGGTTCCGCCAGAGGTGCCATCGGTCGCTGACCTGCACTGCGTCGGGCAGGGCGCGGCGGACGGCCTCGGCGTAGGTGGCCGATCCGTCCCGGCACACGACCTCGACACCGCTGCCGTGCTCCCGCAGCCAGGACTCGAGGGTGGCCGCCTCGCGGTCGGGCAGGACCGCGACGCGTCGGCCGGTCTCGGCGTCCGTGATGATCGTGGCGTATCGGTGTCGGCGGCGCAGGGCGAAGTCGTCCACGCCGATCACTTGCGGGACCGCCTGCTGCGGCACCGGCAGGCGCCGTAGCAGGCGCAGCGCGGTGCTGCGGGAAATGGGCACGGCCAGCAGGGCGGCCATGCGTGCCGCCGCCCGCCCGCATAACTCCCGTGCCACCTGCGATATCTGGCTCGTCAGCCGCACTGTGCGGCGCTGATGGCGTTCCAGCAACCCGGCAATCTGCTCGCGGAAGGTCTGCCGTCGGCAGCCCAGCACCGGACAGACCAGCCGCCGGACCCGGACGCGGACGACGACCGGGCGGCCATCGACCGGCACGTCCGTCACCATCCGGCCGTGGTACCCGTGCACCTTCGCCGTCGGAGTCCCGCACACCGGACACGGCACCGCGTCTTGCCGGGTGCGAGCCGTGACCACCACCACGTCACCGCCGTCCGACACGTCCTCCACGACCAACGCCGACAGCCCCGAAAACACCGTCGCTATAAAGGAGTTCACATCCATCACGCGACCATGATCACGAAAGCTACCCGGCGTCACCACCGACTACGGGCCAGAGCCGAACGTTTGACAGACCCTGGCGTAGAACGCGCAGAGCTTCGGTGTAGAGCTCCGCGTCGGCCCTCTCATGATCAGGCCGACGCTCTCCGGCCTTGCGGATGCGCAGGCTGTCTGTGATCTGATAGCCGTCGTATTCGAAGTCACGACGGATCCTGTCGAGCTCTTTCGCCCACTTCTGCTGGGGCGTCTCCTCTCCGGATCCGGTGTATCTCTCCACCTCATTGCGGTAGGCGCGGAGCATCCTTTCGAACACGGCTATGGCGCGGGTGACCTGTTCGGGGTCGCTCCAGGTGATGTGGTCGGCGTAGGAGGAGAAGAGCCGCTTTCTCTGGGCGCCGGAGGTGTCCTTCGGTGGTCCGGGGGTAAAGCCGCTGCCGTCCCAGCAGGCTTGGAGTGGGGAGAGCTCAATCCGTGAGCTGATCTCCCGCATGCAGCTGCGGGTCGGGCCGCTAACGAGGTCTGTCGCCATAAGGAGTGACGTTAGTGAGTCGGCTGCAGGTGAGGGGAGCGAAGCTGTCAGGAACGGCCAGCCGGGCGGACGGCACTGATGTGACCGCCGGCGCTGGGGAGGTCCGTTCGGCCGAGGCAGCCACTCGTCATCCGGTGGAGCCCCATGCCTGTCCGTCCTCGGCACCGGCGGTCTGTTCGTGCTCCGATCGGGCGGCCTCGAGCAGGCGGCGCCACGACGTGACCAGAGGGCGCCGCCGCAGAAGAGCCCTCCGTTCGCGCTCGGTCATCCCACCCCAGATGCCGTGCTCAATGCGCAGGTCGAGGGCGTGGGCAAGGCATTCGGTGCGCACCGGGCAGCCGGTGCAGATGGCCTTGGCCTTGTTCTGTGCCGCGCCTTCGACGAACAGCTCGTCGGGATCGGCGGTTCGGCAGGCCGCGTGCTCACTCCAGTCCTGATCATCCCCGACCACCCCGATGCCGTCCTCTCCCTGGTCCGGCCCCCTACCCTCCCCCGGGCAGGCGCAGTCCGAAAACGGTACGGCACGAACACAGGGCGTAGGAGATCGCCGAGAGACGGCAATCCGTTCGGGTGACGGGGGCTTGACGGCGGTCCTGGTGGTGCTTGGCGTCTCAGCCGGTGGCCGAGCAGTCGGGCATCGCCGGGAGCGGGGCCTCGCCCGTCACGGTGCTGATCCGTCGCCGGATCGCGGCGAACATCTCAGCCCGCTCGGGCTTGACCGGGTAGTCGAAGCGGTCGTAGCGCAGTTGGAGGGTGGCGGTGTTGTCCGGGGACTTCAGGAGGATCAGGCCGAGGCTTTTGCCGGGGGTCAGGTCACGGTGTCCCCGCAGTTCCAGCGGAAGACCGTGCTCCGGGTCGGTGAGGGCCTGGACCAACTCGGCGCGGCGCAGGCCGGTGTCGGCATCGTGGTCCAGCTCCAGGATCCACCACTCCCCCAGCCGGGACTCGTGGCCGGTGACGACTTGGGGGACGGCGACGGTGTGCAGGAGGCCGAGGCGGCGCAGCAGCCCGCTGGGGAGCCAGGCCGCGTCACGCCAGGTGGATTCGTAGGGCAGTGGCTGGCGTTCGTTTTCCCAACGGCGTTCGTGGGCGGTCCAGGTGTCGCCAGCGAGCCAGCTGGCCTCGCCGCCGTGGTCACGGATGCGCTCGGCGAGCGCGGCTTCGGCCTTCTGGAAGGCGCGTCGGGAGGGTCCGGTGAGCCGGATGCTGGTCGGCTGTCCGAGGCGGCGAAGTTCGATGCCGCGCTCGCTTCGTGCCGTGATCCGGCACCCGTTGAGGCCGTGGATCTCGTCGTCGCCGCTACCCACGCTCACCCGCCCGGGCAGCAGGCCGGCCAGCAGGCTGTCGAGGCTCGCGTTGCTCTCCAGGTGGAGCCTGATGCCGTCCGCGGTGGGCTTCACGTACTGGATACCGAAGGGGAACTCGAAGAAGTTCCGCTGGGAGCCGAGAATCCAGTAGAACACCTCGGACTCGAGGAGGAGTTGCTCGTGGTGGGCGGGAGCGGGGATGAGAGGGGCGCGCCGGGGAAGGCCAGCGACGACCTCGCACGCGAGCTGGCGGGGAGCTCCGGTGTAGAGGGCGTACGTCCGGGCCCGGCTGCTGGTCTGGGTGGCCGACATGGCGGGTACCTTTCGCTCCGCTCCGTCGGCCCGCGGAGCGTGAGGAACAGGCACTGGTGTGCGGTGGTGCGGTCGGTGAGATGGTTTTGATCGAAGCCGAGCTTCTTCGCCTCCGCCTTGAACCAGTGGGCCGAGGTTCGCGTAGGAGCAGCAGACCGATGCCGCAGGGCGCCACCGTATCCCTCGGGCTCGACTCGACGGGGGCGCCACGCCGTTCGTCGGCTCGGGGCGCCGACTGCTATCGCACAGACGTACGCGCTGCCTCGGTGGGGACGAGTCCGTCTCCACGACGATGTCCTGGATGCCGGGCCAGGCCCACCTCCGCACCCCGGGTGGCCTACTTGGCGGCCCAGCAGCCCAAGCTATTCCGGTTCCCCTCCGCCGCCCGGAGCAGCGCGTCCGGCGATCCCAGCAGACCGGACGGCAGATACCCGGACCGGACACCGAGTTCCCACCCATGGACCTGGACAGCGAGGCAGGCCAGGGCCAGGGTGCCGAGGGGGAGGAGGGACCGGGGCGCGGGATCACCGGCATCGGCCTCGACGCTCTCCCGGTACGCGACCAGCCGGGCGACTAGGGCGTCCTCGAATGCGTGCTGGTCGTCTTCGAGGAGTACGCGAAGCAGCCGCTGGTCCGCGCTCAACGCGTCACCGACCTCGTCGAGCCGCCGGGCGGCCTCCGCGCGCTCCCCGGCGTCCGGCTTGCGCAGCGGAACCGTAGGCCAGTCGCGGGGCAGATGCCCGGCCGCCTCGGTGAGATAGGGGCACAGGGCGTCCATGGCGGCCAGGTCGGCGGGGTCGGAGACGGAGGTGTACCGGTTGTAGGGCACGCCGTCACGGATGGCGGGCGCGTAGTCGCCGCGCAGCAGCAGCCCGGTGACCTTCTCCCAGTCCCACACATGCCCGCTGACGACACACACCTCGAACATGTCGAGCCACGTCCGCGCGGTGGGCGCCTCCTGGACGACATCCCGGAAGGTAATGGGCCCGTCCCCGAACTCGTCGTCGTCCGGGTCCGTGCTGATCCGCTCCCCGACGAGGGGGAACCGGATCTCCTGGTCCCCGTCCGGGAAACACATGACGCTCAGCACCCCGTGCACACACTCCGCGGCGGTGATGGCGACCGTCCCGGCCGCAGCATCGAGCCCCGGCTCCGTCACCGTTCGCGCGGCGACATGGTCGAGAAGCTCGTCCGCCATCGCCCGGATCAGGGCCGGCGAGATGCTGCCGTACTGCAGCGAGTGCCACCGCGTGTAGGCCCGCCCGTCGATATCGTCGAGCGCCTCGGCCAACCGCTGCTCGCCAATCTGATGGCACTTCACATCTCGCACGTACTCCGTCCCTTCATGAACTCCGCGACTGGACGAAGCACGTTATCAACGGGCACTGACAGCACCGTCCTCTCATGAGGCCGGGCAGGAGATGCTGGTCCGGTGCGGTATACACGAGGAGATCACAGACTGCCGTACTGTGAGGCGGCGCACCGGGGGTAGGGAATGACCGTTCCGCACGTGAGTACCGCACTTCGCCCGGGGGACTACCTCCAGATCGCTTCCGAACGGATGGCCGTCGACGGCGTGCCGGACGGCGAAGGGTTCGCCCGGATCGAACGGGTGGAGGTCATCACCGACATCGGCTTCCTGACTCCGGACTCCACCCACGTGCGTACCCGGGCAGCCCGACAGATCGCGGTCGTGTTCTGTCACGGCATGCCGGGCCCGGTCATGCTGCGCGAGGGTGATCAGTGGACCCTCGGCGAGGTCGACAGCGGCCGGGCCCACTGGGATTCCGCCCATCCCTGGTGGCCAGAGACCCAAGAACCCCTGTTCACCGGAAGCCGCTTGGCCGCCGGACCACACCCCTTTCGCAGCACCATCCACGGCCCCGACCTCGTGGCGCCGACCGACGAGACCGAGCCGCAGCCGCCGCGGCAGCGAGCAGCCGTGTTCGACAAGCCGGCCCACATGGTCATGGTTGGTGACTACCTGCAGATCCATGCCCTGCGGCACCCGAAGTGGGACATGCGCATCGACGAAGGATTCCACCGTGTCGAATGGATCGGCCACCTCGCCGGTGAAGCCCTCGACGCAGTGCTGAACGATCCTGCCTGGGCACGCGGTCGCCTTACCCTCGCCTCGGTCCACGGCCTGTCCGGCATCCTCGTACTGCCCGAGGTTCCGGTGACCGTCCTGATCCAGCCCAACCCGGAGCGTCGCCGCTCCGACGAGGACGAAGCCTGGCACGAGGGTCCCTTCTACGAACTGGCCGGTGTCACCGAACCCGACCTCACCGAGCAGCTCCACGCCGATGCCCGACTACGGCCGGAGCCACCTGGTTCGGAGGAAGCTCTGTACCCCAGCAGGTTCAGCAGCCCCGCCCAGCGGGCTCTGCACCTGGACGGCGTCACCGGCATCCGCCCCGTCGCCGCCTCCCAGCTTCCTTGGCCACATGGCCTGTTCAAGTGTCCCTACGGTGAACGGGCGAAGGCCCTGGCCGCCACCTACCCCAAGGGTCACAGCAAAACCGCCCACGCCGAGCTGTTCACCCGGCTCGGCGATCAGGACTTCGCCGCCTGCCCCTATCACCAGGCCGACGACTGGAGGGCGATCACCGCGGCCGTGCTCGCCTTCGCCCGCGCCGAACCCGACAGCGACGAACAGGACCAGCTCTACCGCGCCCCGCACCTGAGCGAGCGCGACCGCGCCTGGTTTCGCTCCCTCATCGGAGGGGGCCACATCTGGTGGGACACCGGCCAGCAGAATCTGACCAACGGCCAGCACCGCCTGTGCGCACTGCGTGCCGCCGGCATCGAGGTAATTCCCGTCTACGGCCGGCACCTTCCCGACCACGACGAGACCACGCCGTCCCAGGACGCCCTGACACACGCCAGGCGCACCGTGGAGGACTTCTGGCTTGCCCACGTCGCTTCCGCCCTCAAGCCGGGCCGCCTCAGCACCCACCTGGCCCGGCTGCTCGCCCGCTACCCACGCCTACGTGCGCTGCTGCCGAAGAGCAAGTAGCGCGCTACGCCCGAATGGCGGTGAACGCGTGGCGGGCGGCTTGCCGTGACCAGACAGGCGGCGGTCGATGGTCACGCAGGATCCGGCGGGTGTGCCCCCGGACGCCGCGCACGGGGGGACGCGACGCCCGGGAGGACTGCTTGCCAACGTACCGCGCTGTCCAGTCTCTTATCGCATATATCGGGGAATCGGATCGCGTGGCGGGACCCAGCGCGGATCGAACGCGGTCTGGCCCGGGAGGCGGTCACGAGGACGCCGGATCGGCCACGACGGACCTGGTGCCGGGGGGATGATGAGGAAGCCATGGCCAAGTCGCAGAAGGGCAGCCGCGTTGAGTCACTTCTCCGGGCATGAGACCAGCCCTAATGAGGCGCTCCGGCACCACGTCGGCGGGATCGTCGTGATTCCCGACGCGGACGCCCCGACCACCGCGTCACCGGCCCGGGTTGGTGACGGTGGCGCCGGGCTACTCCTCACGGATCTCCTCGAAGCGCCTCAGCCGCCACATGACCACCGTCCTGGGCAAGCCGCGTGAGTTCGACACGAAGCGTCCGGCACTGTCCGACCGGCCGGTGCCAGGCGACAGGCCCAGTCCCGGTGTGTCATCCGCTCCAGGGGACTCGGGCAAGAACGAGCCCCCGGACCTCGGCCGCACCGGTCGCCCGGAGCCGGAGCGCAACATGCTGAAGCTGCGATCCGCTGGTGAACACGTCGTCGACGAGCAGGATGGTGGCCCCCCTGATGTCGCCGATGTCTCCAGTCCAGGTCAGGGCGGCGGCATGCGCGGTCGCGGCCGCGCGCTTCTCATCCAGGGTGCGGTTCGCGGACCGGGCCGTCTCGGCGTGCTTCACCAGCCGGTGCGCGCCCGGCGGGCTGAGCGGGAAGGCTCGGGTCACGTCCTCGGTGTAGGCGGCATCCATGATCGCCTCGATGTGCTGGATGGGCTGGCGGCCGGTGTGGGTGGGGTTGCCGACGACTTGATCGACGCCCCGCATCTGATCGGGGTGGCTTTCCATCCAGCCGACGAGAAGTCGGCCGAAGATCATCGCCCAGCCGGTCCTCCCGTCGTACTTCAGTTTGTGGATCTTGTCGCGTAAGGCTCCGGAGTACATGGCCACCGCGTCGACGCGGGAGAATCCCCGCTCGGCTTCCGGTAGCGCGCACACCCGGTTGCTGCACTGCCTGCCGGGCGCGACGGCCTGGGAGCAGACCGGACAGTGGGGCTCGGCGACCGGCTGGAGGGTGCGGTCGGCGCAGTCGGAGCACAGGCGGGCGGTACCGGTGATGCGGTAGGCGCAGACCGGGCAGTCGGGGAAACCTGCCGGATCCGGGAGGCCTGCCGTCACAGGCCGGCCAGGGCGAGCTGCTGGCGCTGCTGGCCGACGGCCTGGACGTCCGCGGCCTGGCCGAGGCGGTCGGTGATGTCGCTGGAGGCGGTGACCAGGATCGCCCGGTCCTCGTCCAGCATCTTCTTCGCCCAGGGCTGGGTGTCGGCGAGGGAGCGGATCAGGAAAACGAGCTTGCCGTGCTCGGCGGCCAGGCGGGCCTGCATCTTGGCGCCCGACGTGCTGGAAGCCTCGATGACGACGCTGCCCAGGGTGGTGCCGCTGGTGACGACGTTGCGGCGGGGGAAGGTGTGCCTGGCCGGGGGATGGGTGGGCCAGAACTGGCTCAGCAGCGCTCCCCCAGCGCTGAGGATCGCCTTCGCGAGCGGATGGTTCTCGGCCGGGTAGACCGGGGCGGCGATGCCGGTGCCCATGACGGCGAAGGTCCGGCCCCCCGCCGTGAGCGTGGCCTGATGGGCGGTAGCGTCGATGCCCTTGGCCAGGCCGCTGGCGATCACGACGTCGTGATCGACGAGCTCGCGGGCCATCCGGGCCGCCCGGCGCAACCCGTCCTCGGAGGCCTGGCGGGTGCCGACGACGGCGATGGAACGGGCGTCACGCTGATCGAGCTCGCCGCAGTAGAAGAGAAACGGCGGCAGGTTGCCGATCACGCGCAGGTTCGCCGGGTAGTCCTTGTCCAGGACGGTGACCAGGCGCGCGCCAATCTTGTCGGCGGCAGCGAGCTCGTCGTCGACGCGGGCTCGGGCATCGTCCAGGCCAGCGGCCAGGGCCTGCTGCAGCAGGGGGCGGTTCTTGGTCGCGGCACGCGAGTCCTCGTGTAGCTGTCCGTCCATGAGCGCGGCCAGGCCCTCGGGGCTCTGGGCGCCGCGGGCGAGCAGGCTCCAGTCGAGGGTGGCATCGCCGGCGCGCAGTGCGCACAGGGTCAGCAGAGCGTGCTGGTCAGCGGTGATATCGAGGTCCATCAGGGTGTCCTTCTACTCGTGGCCCCGGGATGTTCGAAGGATGAAGCGCGGTTCTCGGGCCACTTCCATCATGGCGTACGGAGCCCCTGTACGGACAGGAAGGGGGGCATCGGGCCGGTTCTTCAGCCCTGCCGCCGCTGTTCCATCCGGGCGAGGGCTTCGGCGAGCTGGGTGGCCCCGCCGGGCGCCGCGACCGGTTCCCAGATGATCCCCACGGCCAAACAGATGCCGCTGACCAGGCGCTCTGCCTCGTTGGTGTCGTACCACTGCTCGACTTGCCCTGGCAGGGCGATCCACCACAAGGCGGTGGTCGTCGTCTTCCCGGCAGGCATCAGGTACTCGCCGCGCCAGACGAGGGGGTACGCATGCTGCTGGAGGTGGGTGAGCATGTCGGCGAGGTGCTGCTGCCGGGCGATCTTGTAGGCGGTCATGGGAGAGCGGGTGCCGGCAGGAACCGGGCGGGGTGCCGGATGAGCCATCCGGGCAGGGGCTGCCTCAGGGGCCTGGGGTTCGACGGCGGCCTGCTCAGCGGCGGCGAAATGCTCCATAGCTGTGGTCAGGACCATCGACGGCCCTTCCTCCGCTCCTCCAGGGCCCGTGGTCGTCTGGAAGTGCGCGAGGGTGATGTCGTTGGTGGTGAAGGGATCGATCGTGACGCCGGGGCGCAGCTGGTAGACGGTGTGGCGTGAGGGGTACTTTCCGATGGTCAGTGCGATGACCCGTGCTGCTCCGGCCTCGCTGAGGAGGGTGCGGGCCCACTCCAGGGACTTGCCCTCGGTGGTGAAGTCGTCGAAGACGATCACCGTCTTGCCGACGATCTTCTTTTTGTAGGCCGGGTTGACTCGTACGGTGCGGGCCTGGGCCGCGATGGAGATGTCCCGGCCCGTCGACTGGCCGACGCTCCTCTTGTACCGCTCCAGGCTGGTGTCCGGGGCCTGGGCGACACGTTCGAGAAGATCCTCCTTGTAGGAGGAGCCCGTCATGACCTTGGCGCGGTCTAGGAAGCCGGCGAGCTGCGGGTTGCCCTTGGCCGGCGTGCTGCTGGGGTACACGCAGAAGAAGCTCTGACCGGGCAGGGTGCCGTCGAGGTAGGCCGCACACAGAAGGTGGAGCATCAGGACGTCGCGCGCGTCCTGGTCACCGACCTTGACGGTCTTGTCGTAGGTGAAGATGTCCTTGACCGTGAAGGTCCGGCCGCCGCCGCGGGGGAACTGCGCGTTGAAGGGCAGCATCGAGCGGATCTCGAAGGCGCGGTCCTCGTCGTCGAGTCGGAACGCCCAGCGGGGCTCGTGCAGCAGGAAGTGCTCCAGGAGTTCGATGACGTCGGCCGGCTCGTCGGAGGTCAGCGAGGTGATCGGCTGGCCCAGGCGGCTGGCCCAGCGGGCGTGGATGTGGACGACGCCGGCGTGGATGCCCGTGTACCAGTCGAACTGGGAGGTCCCAACGAGGATGAGCTGGTTCGTGCGGAGGCTGAGCCTGTCCGCGACCGCCGCCAGCCAGGCGCCGTTTCCGCGCCTCGCCTTGTCCGGGATGTCGTCGCGGCACAGGTGCAGGACTGGTTCGGGAAGGCCGGCCGCGGCAAGGGCCGACTTGGCGTCCATCGGGTCGTTGGTCAGAAGGACCCAGGCCACATCGCGTTCATCGAGCCACCGCAGCAGCTCGGCGATCCCCTCGTGGGCGTGCCCCGGCGCGCGCAGGACCGCCTTGTAATCGATCGCGACCGCGCGCACCGTGTTGTTCTCGTCCATCGCCGCCCCCACTGCTGGCCGTGATCATGAACTGACCCTCCGGCCATGATCTCAGTCGTTCTGGCCGGGCACCTGCGGATTCCGGATTCGCCGGCTCCGGCCTCCGCGGCAGCCGGCCTTGCGACTCCGCCAAGGGGAAACCGGCGCCACAGGCGTCACATCCGCCTCAACTTCGTTAAGAAACCCACTCTTCTGTCCCGCGACGCCTGTAGGGCACGAGGGCCACCCGGGCCCCGAAGCGGAGGCGCGAACGATGGAAGAACAGAACGCACGCGGCGTTGACGGGGTCGTCGTGGGGCTGGCCCAGCGGTCGGGGAGCGAGCCACCGTGCGCGGACGGAGCCCACGTGCAGATCAACGAAGCCAAGACCACCGCCCGCGCGGTGATGGCCGAACTGGAACAGCGGTGGGCCACCTCCGGCATCACACCCGTACGACGCGAACCCGGAACGCCGGGAATGAAGGTCCGCGTGTACGCAGACATCCGCCGCCCCGCAACCATGACATGACGGCGGCCGCACGAGCGATACAGCCGACCGAACCACTACCCCCGACGACACCCGCCGGGTCCTATCCGGGCCGTCCGAGGAGATGAACGTTCCACCGCCTCCTGCCACGTCGGACGACCGCTCCATGCCGAAGGTCCGTCCCCAGGAGTTTGGGCACCGTCGAAACTGGTTCTTGGGGCTCTGAAAGAACGAAGGCCCTGTGGGGCTATTGGTCGATCAGTTACGGTGCAGATTCGCGTATGCGATGATCAACAGTGATCGGTGGGGCGTGTGCGCGCTGGCGTCTTACGGGGGAGGTTGACGGGGGATGGGCTACGTTCTGCCCGGCTGGCTGGATGAGATTCTCGATTTTATCGGCATCAGTTGGCCGAATGTGGATGAGGATGACTACCGCGAGATGGCCGATGCCATGCGGGAGCTTGCGGATGACTTCGAGGACCATGCGGGCGAGGTGAACGGGGCGGTGGGCCGCCTGCTGTCCTCCAGCGAGGGCATAGCGGTGGATGCCCTGGCGGAGCACTGGGGCAAGGTCAAGTCCTCGCATCTGGAGCAGCTGCCTGAAGTGGCAAGGCTGTTCGCGGATGCCATGGATGTGGTTGCGGACGTCATCTACGCCATGAAGGTCAAGGCCGAGATCGAACTGGGTGTGATGGCGGCCTCGGTGGGTATTTCGGTTGGCCTGGCGTTTGTCACTGGCGGTTTGTCAGCGCTGATCGGGGCAGCGCAGATCACGGCGATGCGGGAGGTGGTGCGCCGGATTATCAAGGAGGCCGGCGACCAGATCGTGGACCAGGTACTGACCATGGTGACCGAGCCAGTCGCTGCCAAACTGGAGGAGATGGTCTCGGACGCTGTCCTGGAGTTGGCCACGGACGCCCTGGCACCTGAGGGAAAAGGCGGCAGCTCGTCGGGCGCCTCCGACATGAACCTCAACTCGGCGGGCGGCTCGACAGGCGGTGGTATAGGGCCGGGCAAGACCGGCAACCTGCGTATCGACCACGACGAGTACGAGAAGGGCGCCAGCCACCTGGACCGGGTCAGCAAGGACTCCCTCGCCAAGCTGTCGGGCCCCCTGGACCGCGCCCACGGCGCGCACAGTCGCACCCGCGGCAAGGACCCCTTCACCGCGCCCATCGATGGCGTGCTGGACGGCGCCACGAAGGGCATGAAGAAGGCCGTCCGAGCGGTCATCAAGCACACTGGCGAGACGGTGCCCAAGAACGTGCGGGACAGCTCGCGCAGGCACAAGTCCAATGAGCGCGGCACAGCCGATGCCCTGGACAAGATCCTCAAGGATCGGGATGGGAAGGGCGGCCCCAACCCACCATCTAGGGGCGGCGATACGCCCGGCGGACACAAAGGAGCGGCCGAGACCAAGCCGGATCTACTACGCAAGGCGCGCGATGACCCGCGCCGGCATGGCGTTCCGATCAACATGCGGAAGTGTGAGAACGACCCGGTGGACGTGGCTACTGGCCAGATGGTCCTTCCGCAGACCGATCTCAGCCTTCCTGGGATCCTGCCCCTGGTCCTCAAGCGCACTCACGTCTCGGACTATTCGTTCGGTATGTGGTTCGGTCGTTCCTGGGCCTCGACGCTGGACGAGCGGATTGAGGTCGACATCCGCAACAAGGCCGTGTGGGCCCGCGAGGACGGTTCGCTGCTCGTCTACGATCAGCTGCCGACCCCACAGCAGCCGGAGGTGCTGCCCCTCGAGGGACCTCGCATACCCCTGCATCGTGTCAGCCCACTCGGCGCCCCGGAAATGGAGTTGGCAGTCACCGAGCCGCAGTCGGGGCTGACCCGCTATTTCTCTCGGTCGTCCACTGAGGGCTGGCAGCTGTGGCTCACCACAATCGAGGACCGCAACGGGAACCAGATCGACGTTCACCGGGATGCGTCCGGCATGCCACTCTCGGTCACGCACAGCGGTGGCTACGACGTCACGATCAGGGGGGACCGGCACCTGGGCCGCATTCGTGAGCTTGCACTGCGCACCCAGGAAGGGGACGAGGACACGATACGCGTGACGGCGTACTCCTACGACGCGGCAGGAAACCTCGGCGGGGTGACTAACTCCTCCGGGCGGGCCCTGACGTTCAGCTACGACGCTGAGGCCCGCATCGCCGCATGGACCGACCGGAACGACTCCACCTTCCGCTACGTGTACGACAGTTCGGGCCGCACGGTTCAGACCATCGGTCCCGATGGCTATCTGTCGTCGATGTTCGCCTATGACGCGGAGCGCCGGGTCACCCGCTACACCGACTCCACCGGCGCCACCACCACGTACTACCTGGATCAGCGGCTTCAGACCATCGCCGAGGTGGACCCCCTGGGGCAGACCACTCACTTCGCGTACGACACCCGGGGCCGACTCCTTGAGCAGACCGACGCGCTGAACAACGCCACTCGCTTCGAACGCGACGACCAGGGCAACCTCATTGCACTGATCGCCGCCGACGGGATCCGTACCACCGCCGAGTTCAACGACTTCAATCTGCCCGTGGTCGTCACAGAGCGCGGCGGCACGCAGCGTCGTTTCAAGTACGACACCAGGGGAAACCTGACTGCCGTCACCGGTCCAGATGGCGCCCTCAGCCAGTACGAGTTCGACGAGTACGGCCACGTGACCGCCGTCCGCAACCCGGCTGGCGCGGTTACCCGCATACGGAACAACGCTGCCGGGCTACCCATAGAGATCACGGCACCCGACGGCGCTCGCAGCACCTTCTCGCGCGATGCCTTCGGTCGCATCACCATAGCCACTGACGCCCTCGGCGCAACAGTCCGCCAGGGCTGGACCACCGAGGGCAAGCCTGCCTGGCGTGAACTGCCCGACGGTACCCGCGAGGAGTGGACCTGGGATGGTGAGGGCAATCTGCTCAGCCACACCGACCGCACCGGCCGCACCAGTACTCACACCGCCACCCACTTCGACCGACGTGCCACCACTCACAGCAGTGACGGCGGTGAGTACCGCTTCACCCACGACACCGAACTGCGCCTGGCCACCGTCACCAACGCCCAAGGCCTGGAGTGGCACTACCACTACGACCCGGCCGGCCGCCTGATATCCGAGACGGACTTCGACGGGCGCACCCTGACCTACGAACACGACGCACTCGGACGCCTGATCCGTCGCACCAACGCCGCCGGTCAAACCCTGACGTACGAGCGCGATGTTCTCGGCCGCGTCCTGCACCTGCGCCACGACGACGGCGCCACCTCTACATTCGCCTACGACGCAACTGGCCACGTCTGCCATATGGCCAACGCCCACGCCCGCATCGACCTGGAACGAGACCGGGCGGGACGCATCGTGACCGAACGCGTCAACGGCCTTGCTCTGATCCGCACTTACGATGCCATGGGGCGCCGCACCCACCGACGCACTCCCTCGGGCGCAGACAGTACTCTCACCTACGGCGAACGCGGACTGACCGCCTACACGGCAGGCGAGCACACCTTCCGCTTCGAACACGACGCCCTGGGCCGCGAAACCACCCGCACCCTCGATGAGACCCTCACCTTGCACCAGGACTGGGACCCCGTCGGCCGCCTCGTCCACCAGTCCTGCACCAGCCCACACGACACCCTGCTCGAGCGCGCCGTCGCCTACCATCCCGACGGCACACCGCACACCGTCGACGACAGCCGCTATGGCCGAAGCACTTACACCGTCGACGAAGCCGGCCGGATCACCGCCGTCAGCGCACATAAGTGGAGCGAGCACTACGCCTACAACCCTGACGGCGACCAAACGCAGGCCACGCTCCCCGCCCAAGCCCCCGGCCAGAATGCCGCCGGAGAGCGCCACTACACCGGTAGCCGCATCACGAAGGCCGGACGGACTCACTACCAGTACGACGCGCAGGGCCGCCTTGCCGAACGCCGCATCACCACGCTCAGCGGCAAGACACTCATCTGGTCCTTCACATGGGATGCGGAAGACAGGCTCACCCACGTTCGCGCTCCCGGCAACACTCACTGGCGCTACCTTTACGACGCCCTCGGCCGCCGTATCGCAAAGCAGCGCCTGGACCACGAAGGGCACATCGAAGAATCCACCACCTACTGCTGGGACGGCGGCCAGTTGGCCGAACAGCAGAACAACGGTGTCACCCTGGTGTGGGACTACCTGGGCCTGCAGCCTCTGGCGCAACGCGAATCCAAGGCCGACGAGACCCAAGAAGAGATCGACCGCCGGTTCTTCGCCATCGTCACGGACCTCACCGGAGCCCCCAGCGAACTCATCGGTCCCGACGGAGCGCCGACCTGGCGCGGCCGCAGCACCGCCTGGGGCGCGACCCAGTCACACCGAGATGCCACTGCCTACACACCGCTGCGATACCCCGGTCAATACTTCGACCCGGAAACCGGCCTCCACTACAACGTCAACCGCTACTACGACCCCGACCTCGGCCGCTACACCTCGCCTGACCCCCTCGGTCTGGCTGCCGCCGTCAATCACTACACCTACGTCCCCAACCCCTTCACCCTGGCCGACCCGCTCGGACTCGCGGGTTGCGAGAATGATCCCACCTGGGGCGGGCGGGTTGTCTTCGTTCGGGACGAGCACGGCCGCCCGTACGAAATGCACGCCACCGTCACCCGCGACATGCTCGACGAAGGGACCCACGCCGACAACAGACTGCGGCCGCCCGGTTTCGTCCACGGAACAGACCACAACCAGGCCCGCGGACACCTGCTGGCCCGGATGCTCGGCGGGTCCGGCGACACACTCGATAACCTGGCCACACTCACGCAGAACCCCACGAACAGCCCTGACATGCGGGACCTCGAGCAGTCCATTTATAACGCCGTGTCCCCCGATAACGGTGAGATCGTCCAGTACAGCGTCTACCTCGAGTACACCGACGACAATAAAGATTCCGTGCCCAAGTGGATTCAGATGGAAGCCGAAGGCAACAAAGGCTTCAAACTTGAGGAGACACTCAAGAACCCTGACCACGCCGCACAACAGGACCGACGCCGCCGAGGAATCTAGTGACTGCCTTCGAATCTCTGACCCGACTCTGCTCGCCACCCGACAGCACGCCTCGCCCCGTCGAATGGCGATCTGTAGAGGCCCAACTCGGCATTCAGCTCCCCACCGACTACAAGGAACTCGCGACTGCCTACGGCCCGGGGCGCTTCGCCGACTTCATTCACATCTACCATCCGCACGGTTACACCCCGTACGTCGACCTTACCGGCCCCATGCCCGCCAAGATCCGTGCCCAGCTGCAGAGGGACTACGACCAGGGCACACACCCCGTTCCGTATGACCCCCGGCACTTGTTCACGATGGGAGGCACCGACAACGGTGAATACCTCTTTTGGATCACTGACCCACAAGACGCCCCCAACACTTGGCGGATTGCCGTCAACGAAGCTCGCGGCCCCCAGTGGTTCACCTTCGACGGCACCGTGACCGAGTTCCTCGTGTCGGTGCTGAGCGGGGAAACGGCCGTACCTCAGTTCCCGCGGGGCCTCCTTGAACGGCCGCCCAGCTTCGTGCCCTCTGATCCCAGCGCCTGGACTCCGCCTCCAGCTCCGGCCCGAACTCCTGTCAACACGAACGAAATCCGGGAATGGGCCCGAAGCAACGGTTATGAGGTCCCACTCCGCGGACGCATCCCCGCACCAGTTCTCGACGCATGGGAGCAGGCCCACCGAGGAGATGAGTCGTAGAGCTCTGCCCCATGGGCGCGCTTCACCAGCTACTCGTGTGAGTGGTGACGAAGCGCTCATCGATACGCCGCCCACACCGTCACCTGCGGCAAGACCCGACTGTCTCGTAAGCCCAGCACCGATCCAAGCGGATTAAGCTCATGTTCTCAGTGCCGAGCTCGAGCACGGGAGCAGTGGGCTACGGGGCGGCTTCGAAGGTAACGGTGATGCTGGCGCAGCCTTCGGCCGACATCTGCAGGGCGTCGTGCTCAGAGGTGTCGAGGGTCAGGTCCCAGCGGAGTTTGGTGGTGACCCAGTCGGCCGCGTACTGGCAGTGCACGTCGGCGGCCGGGGGCAGCCACTGGGCAGGGTCCTTGTCGGCCTTCGCCCGGTTGGAGCGGGTGGTCACGGCGACCAGGGAGCGCTCGGCGTCGAGGTCGTTGGCGTAGGCCTCGCGGCGAGCCGCAGTCCACTGCGAGGCCCCGGAGTTCCAGGCTTCGGCGAGCGGGACCATGTGGTCCACGTCTAGAGCGGATGCTGCGGTGACGTGCTGATTGTCGTAGTAGGAATGCCACATTCCCCCGGTCAGGGCGCACCGCTCCCCCACTGAGGGGGCCTCAGTGGCTTCGGTGATGAGGACTTCGGCGCGGGTGTTGCAGCCGTCGTTGAGTTTGCCGACGTTCCAGTGCTTGAAGCTGGTGCGCTGGTATCCGTCGCGGGACTCGGCAGCGAAAGCAAGCCGCTCGATGCCCTCCGTGAGGGAGATGGTCTCGGCGGCGTGGGCGGGTACAGACATCGTCGTTGTCAGGGGCAGGATGGCGAGCGCGGCGGCCGAAGCGGCCCGCAGAAGAGTCCTGATCACAGCCGTATGCGTAGCGTCTTCCGCCGGTTGGCCCGGGTCCGTAGGGAGTCAACCCACTCGTATGGATGGATCAGGCCACTGCAAAAACGATGCGCCAAGGGCTCCTTGTCCACCGTGGCGAAGTGCTGTGCTTACCCGCAGGCAAGCCAGCCAGGTCCTGGTCTTCGGGTTGGCTGTGGCCGTCTGCAGCACTCGTCGGCATGGCCGGAAAGCGGCGGGAGCGGTGAGGGCTCTTCCGCGGTGTTCCAGTCGGGCCTATACGATCTCGCGCGAAGGCAGGGTGGTTGACGAGTACAAAGGAGTAGGCGTGGCGGGACTGGTCCAGCAGCAGGAGCTCAGTGTCGAGGTCGACTTCTTCGGGTTCGGTTTCCAGGAGGTGGACGATCGGTTCGTGCCGGTCGGCTACCCGGAGGGGCGTGTTCCGGAAGCGTTCTTGACGGAGCATCCCGGCCGTATCGATGTCGAGAGCGGCGGGCACACCCACACTGCTTCCCTGACTGTGGAGGTGTGGGACGCGGAGCCTCCTTTTGCGGAGGGGCGCGAGGTGTGGGAGGAGCAGGGTGAGGCGCGGATTCACAGCGCGTCCGGGGAGTTGGCGCTGTGGGCTGTGGCCGGCCCCATGCCCGAGTACGTGAAGCTTCCCAATGCGGGCAGGCAGTGGCGGGTGCGGGTCTACTGTGCGGGCCGGGAGGAAGTGCGGCGCTTGGCCGAGGAGTCGGTGCCGGAAGGTGTGGAACGGTATCTGGCACAGTTTTGGCCCGTTGATGCATGAAAGGCGGGGCAGGAGCTGGGCTGCTGCCCCGCCCGGCTGTCAGCTGATTTTGACGATGAAGCCGTCGTCCATGCCGTCGATGAGGCGGTTCTTCGTGTAGAACTGCGAAAGCAGGATGCCCGCGTCCCGGTTCTCGGCGCTGCTCACGGGCAGCACGGAGAAGTTGTTCTTCTCAGCGTGCGGGTCGTATTCGGTCTGTGCGCACCCTTCGTATGTGGTGGCGAAGGGGAACTCGTCGCATTGCTTGCCGCCGTCGGTGTAGTTCGGGCCGAAGTGCCTTCGGCAGTTGGTGACGGCGCGGGCGCGGTTGTCCTTGCGCCGCCGCTCATCCAAGTACAGGCGGTGCAAAGGGGTCTTCGCGTTCTGTCCGGGGACCTTTTTGAGGGCGTTCGGGGGCTTGGTGGCGCCCGGGTTGGTGTAGGCCTTCTTGATGTGCAGGGCCACGCCGCGTTCTGCGGCTGTCTGCTTGGAGCTGTAGTTCAGCGTCGCGAGATAGCTGAACACGGCGCTTCCCTTGTTGACCGGGTTACCGCCCCCGGTGGAATTGTTCAGGTACTTCGCGGCATCCCAGCGCGGGGCGATCATGAACGGCTTGCCCGTCTTGGGGCTCTCCCCCACCCATCCGGGCGGGAGCGTCGAGGTGATCTCGGGCTGGTACACCGCGAAGACGGTATCGGCTGCTCCTGCCCCGGTGCCCTGCCCGGGGGCGTAGCGCACGGTGTGCTTGAAGTGCGCCGGGTTCATCAGCCGCAGCTCTTGCCAGGTTCTAGTGACGGGCAGGTTCCCGCTCTGGGTCGGCTTGGCCGCGGCCGGCCAGTCCTGCGGGATCTTGGGCTTGATGCCGATCTTGAGGCCGGATGCGCCCGTGGTGCCGATCTGAGTGAAGTCGACGACGTCGTAGTCGAAGTGCATGGTGCGGTCGGCTTCCTTGGGCACTGTTGCCCGCACGTATACCGTGAACGTGCTCGTGCCGATGGCACCGCTGCGGCGCTGCCACACCGTGGTGACCTTCAGCCCCGTACACACCGCGAAGCGGGACTTGATGTAGACCTTGGCATCACCGGCCATTTTCCGCTTGCATTCGTCCAGCGACATCGCACGAGAGGGCGCCGGATACGTGACGGCCATCGGCGCCGCCAGCGCCTGGCCGGATGACGCCGACGCGGTAGCCGCCGGCGTGCTGGTCCTGGGCGCGAACGACGCCGCGGGCCCCACCGTCTCCAGCGCCGTGCGGACATCGTCAATGCGGCGGCTCTCACCTGTCAGGGCACTGCGCGCCCGCGGCGTCTGCAGTGCGCTCAGCGCGGGTGTAGCTGCACCCGGCAGCTGCATGAAGGTCTCCGCACGCAGCTGCGGCTCCGGCTCCGCCGCGGAAGCCGGCAGTGCCACAGGCACAAGAGCAGCAACCGCCAGCAGCGCCAGCCCTCGTATGTGCACGCCGCCAAGCCATGACTGTCTTTCCATACGTATACCCCCGGGAATCCAGAAGGCGCCCGGCTCACACCAGGCACCTGGTCGACGACAAGGTCTACCGAACCCAGAACCCTTGCGGATGCGAACCCTCACTGAATGGCGCGATCATGACGCCTCCTGGCTCAGACGAAAACCGTGAGCGACGCGGTCCCGAGGAAGGCGGACAGACCGAAGCCGGCAACGGCGTCATCGGCAGCGAACCGTATCGCGAGAGTGAGCAGCCCTCGGCCCAAAACTCGCGTCGGGCATGCGGTGACCGGCGCTCCTCCTCACCGCGGTCTCTCTTGCCGCGATCTGGAGTTGATGTCGCTGGTTGCGCGCTCCACCTATGGGGCAGTGCTTATCAGGGTTGGGCAGAGCGGGGGTGGGGGCATGGCGCGTAAGAAGTCACTGGCAGCTCAAGTGGTGCAGGCGTACCGCGATGCGCAGAAGGCGAAGGCAGCCGAGGCGAAGCGTCAGCAGCAGGAGCAGGCCCGCAGAGAGAAGGCCGCTGCGCAGGCACAGCGGCAGCGTGAACGGGAAGCAGCCAAGCTGGAGCGCGATCAGGCGCAGGAGTGGGTGCGGGCGAAGAAGGAGAAGGAGCGGCAGGAGGCGGAGCAGGCCCGTAAGGCTGAGCAGGTGGTGCGGGACCTGGAGAAGCGGCAGGCGGCTCGGGAGCGTGAGGCGGAGCTGAAGAAGAAGGCCCTGGCGAGGGAGGTGGCGGAGGCCGCGAAGCTGGCCAAGCAGCGTGAAGCCGAGCAGTTGCGGCAGGAGGCGGAGGAGCGGACAGAGGCTGTACGGCAGCAGGTTGCCCTGATGCAGTCGGTGCTGGTGGAGCGCCCTTCAGGTTTGCGGGCTCACCGGGGTGCGGTAGAGGAAGCACTGTTGCGACAGGGGCCTGAAGGACTGATGGCCGCCGTGGACCAGGTACTTGCCGCGGTGCCGTATCCGGAGGGGCTGCGTGGGGCGTGGCGTTCGGCGTTCGCTCCCGAGACGCGAGAGCTGTTGCTGGAGATCGACCTTCCCGGCCAGGATGTGGCGCCGACGGCGGCGCACTACCGGTTCAAGGCGTCCGTGCCCCCTGCGGTGGTGCCGCAGCCACGCAAGGACGCCGAGGTCAAGGAGCTCTACCGGACTCTCGTGGCGCGCCTTTCCCTGCGGGCCATCGACGAGGCGTTCGCGGTCACTCCCCACTCGCTGGTCAACGTAGTGGCGTTCAACGGACACGTGCATTCCAAGGACCGTGCCACGGGGAAAGCGATCAGGCCGTGCCTGGTCAGTGTCCGCAGCAGCCGCGAGACGTTCGAGGACCTGGTGCTGGACGAGCCGGAACTCGACCCGGTGACATGCCTGCGCCACCTCAACGCGGTGGTCTCGCAGCACCCTTACGATCTGGAGCCGGTGCGCCCGGTGGTCACCTTCGACCTGAGCAAGTACAAGCGGGCGCCCGAGGTCGACGTCGTGGCCGGCCTCGACAACCGGCCCGACCTCGTAGCGCTGGACCCGATCGAGTTCGAGCACCTGGTTCGCCGTCTGTTCGAAGCGATCGGGCTCAAGGCCTGGGTCACCCAGGCCTCCCGCGACGACGGTGTCGACGCGGTCGCCACCAACGAGGACCCCATCATGGGCGGGCTGTGCATCATCCAGGCCAAACGCACCAAGAACACCGTGCCCACCGAAGCCGTCCGTGCCCTGGCCGGTGTCATGCACGACAAAGCCGCCGCCAAAGGCATCCTCGTCACCACCGCCTGGTTCGGCAAAGCAAGCCACGACTTCGCCCAGCGCACCGGCCGCATGCAACTCATCGACGGCCGCGGCCTCAAAGCCCTCCTCCAAGAACACCTCAACATCGACGCGCTGATCGGCCTGCCTAAACTCCCACCCGGCTGGGAAACCCGCGACGTCCGCTAACAACCGCCCCAGGGGTGCTTCCGTTGCGCAGCGGCACCCAGTTACGTGCTGGCAAGGCAGTCAACTGCGTTGCGGGGTGTGGCGGGTGGTGGGGTCGACGCGGCTGAGTACCCAGCGGATGAGGTCCTTGCTGAGAGTGAGGCCTGGGTTCACCTCGAGTGCGTCGTGGAGGAGGAGGGTGATTCGTGCCCAGTTCCGGAACGATCCATGGCCAGCCATGTCGTCGGTGTACAGGATCAGTTCGGGCTGCGTGCCGGCCCAGATCCGCTGGTAGGCGGGGATGACGGCCTGGACTTCGGTGGGGGTGAGGGGGCTGAACTGGTACCAGTCGAGGATCCGGGAGTGCAGGGCCTGGTTGTTGAGGATCTTCTGGCGGGCGTTGCCGCTGCCGACGAGGATGATGGCCGCTCGGCGGGCGTCGTCGCCCCACAGGTTGCGGAAGTACTCCAGTGCCTTCGTCCCGAGTCCTTGCACTTCATCGATGAGCAGGACGCGCGGCTGTGCTTCGAGTGCGTCCTGGATCTGCTGGTCGCAGGGGCCGACGGCCTGCGACGGTTCTCCCGGCAGGTCGAGGCGGCGCCAGAGCTGGGTTCGGATTTCGTTCATGTTGGCGCCGCTGTTGTAGCGCAGCCGGACGGTGGTTTCGGGGGCATGGCGGCGTAGGACGGTGTGGACGGCGAAGGTTTTCCCGAGGCCGACGTGTCCGTGGATGCAGACCATGGCGTTGTGTTTGATGGCTTTGAGGATGCGGGATTCAGTTTCGGCTACGGCTTTGGTGGCCATGGCGTTGGCTCCGGTGAGGCCCAGGTAGTGGTCCTGGCTGGGTGGCGGGAGCTGGCTGGGGCGGGGCGAGGTGGTGGGGGTGCTCACGGCTGGTCCTTGGGGTGTGTCGGCGGCTGGGGTGGAGGCGCTGTGTTGGGGGCGATGGGCAGGGTCCATTCGGCGTCGGGTTCGGGCAGCTGGATGAGGTCGGGCAGTGCTTCTGCGGCCGGGTCGAAGCCGTCGAGGGCTCGCAGGTGCTCGAGGGCCTCTTCCTCGGGCATCACGTCCAGGGGTACGGGCGGGGCGGGGCGGGTTGCGGCCGCATAGCGGGTGTTGCGGTTCTTCTCGGCCTTCTTCAGCTGGGCGCGCAGGCGGTCGGCTTCGCGTCGCCGGGCTCGTTTGAGGCTGAGGCTCTGCTCCCGGGTCGCTTGTTCGGCCATGACGGCGGCGCCGAGGTGGCGGCCGGATTGTGGGTCGTAGAGCTCGACGCGGTGATCGTGGTGCGGGAGGTAGCGCAGGCTCACTTTTTCGCCAACGCGGCCGTGCATCCAGTCGGCGATGTAATTGCGTTGGCGCCAGCGGACACCACCATTGTTGATGACCAGGGGCTTGCCGTGGCGTTCGAGGGTATAGGTGTGGAGATCTTCGGCGGTGACGGTCTCGATCAGCGCGGGGTCCGCGTCCCACGCTTGGCGGGGAGTCTGGCCACGCAGGCTCTTGAGGGTGTTCTCGTGGTTCCAGCGGTGGACCCATTGGAGGACCAGGCCGACGAACGCTTCGAAGTGGAGCAGCGGTTGGTCGGGGTCGACGGGTTTACCGCCGCGGAGGGTGGGGGCGTGGGTGTAGCCGGGCATACCGGCGAACAGGGTCTTTTTGATGGCTCCGTTGACTGCTTCGACGTTGCCTTTGCCTTCGGGGGTGAAGGGGGGTAATTCGATGATTTCGGATCCCAGGACGCCGAGTGCTTCTTTGACCGTGGTGCACAGGAATTCTTTGCCGCCGTCGACGCGTACGTACAGGGGGATGCCGCCGAAGGGCCCGTGGTGTTCGTCGATGAGGACGGCGTCGCGGATGGCGACGAGGACGGCTTCGCGGCTGGGGCGTTGTGGGGTGATGGCGAGGCCGCAGATGGCGGAGGTGGCGCAGTCGACGAAGAAGGTGATCCATGGTTTGCGGATGTGGCCTTCGACGCGGACTTTGACGCTGGCTTCGACGTGGTCGGTTTCCCAGGCGTAGTTGCGGTGGTGGCGGTCGCGTTCACCGGATATGTCGAAGCGGCGGCGGGCCTTCTCACCGCCGCGGAGGCCGGCCCGTGCCCCCGGTGTGAGGGCTCTGTTCGCGGCGCGGTGGAAGGTGGGCAGGGACGGGACGGGGTGGCCGTCGGCGCGCAGTTCTCGCCACGCGGCGGTGGCGTTGCCGCGCCAGCGGGCCACCGCGTCGAGCATGCGCGGGGTGAGGGTAAAGCAGGGGCGGCCTTGGGGTTGGTAGGTGCCGTTGTTGGCGCGGGCGTTGGCGAGCCAGCGGTCGACGGTGCGGGGGTCGACGCCGAAGGCGTCGGCCACGCCGATGATCCGGGAGCGGGTGAGCTGTTGTGACTGTTCGAGGGTGTAGAGGCGGTGCATGGCGGCAGAGCGCAGGGCGTTCTGGTCAGGGATGTGTGGCATGACGGCGGTGCTCCCTCTGAGGTCAGGCGGGGGCGAGTGAGAGGAGGCCGGCTCCGTAGCTCTTTGCCCTGCCGATGCCGTTCTTCAGGGCGTGGGTGAGGAGACCGTTGTCGGTGATGTGGGCGACGCCGTCGAACTGGGTGAGGGTGAAATAGGGGGACGAGCGTGTGCTGCGGGCGCGAGGGAAGGGCCTGGGGAGGGAGGAGACGGTGACGGGTTCGAGTCCGACGGCCGCAGCCCGGCGCCGCCACCAGGCGATGGCCTCGTCGCCGGTGAGGTGGGTGATTTTGCCGCGGCGCTTCCCGGTGACGGGGTGACGGGTGGGGCTGCCTGCGGAGCGGGCGATGGTGGGGGCGGCGGTGATGCGGTAGCGCATGGTGCGCCCGGGTGTGAGGGAGTTCAGCAGAGGGGCGAGGTCGAGGGTCCGGGCCGTGCCGTAGCTGGTGGGCAGGGCGGTGAGGTCGGGTGTGTGGTCCGTCTGCACGAGAAGGGTGGGGTCGGGTCCGGGTTCGGTGCGGAACAGCATGCCTGCTATGGCCCGGGGGGTGGGGCTGATGAGGTCGGGGACCAGGCGCATGAGGGTCTTGTGGAGGCTGTCGACGTCGGCGAGGTCGGCTTTGGCCGCCGCATTGTGGGGATCGAGGACGATACGGGTGAGGTTGGTCATGCGGATTCTCCGTGCACGTACGCGGTGAGGGTGTCGATCGGTCGGGGTCCTGCGTAGAGGTGGACGGGGAGGTGTTCGGTGGTCATCCACAAAGGGCGGGGCAGGTGGCGTCGGGCGTGAGGGGTGAGGTTGACGGGTTCGCTGGTGCTTTCCCGGTCGGGTGGGGTGGTGGGGTCTGTGCCGGGGGGTGGGTGTTCCCAGACGAAGGTGGTGGACAGGTGCGTGTCGGTGGGGGCGGGGGGCCTGTTGCGGGTGAGGGGAGCGCGGGTGAGGAGTTCGGTTATGGGGTCGGGGCTGTGGGCGTTGAGGACGAGGGGTTCGTCGGGCAGGCAGGCGCGCCGGCCGAGGAACAGTCCGAAGCGGGGCCGCTCCAGGGATTCTGCGATGTGGTGAATGAGGGTTGCGGGCCCTTGAACGGCGATGGTGAAAACGGCGCCGGTGAGGTAGTCGCGGTGGGTGACGAGCGTGGCCTTTGCCTGAGACCGCCGGGTGCCGTCGCCGCAGAGAAGACCTTGTTCGCGCGGGTAGCCGCCACCGACGGTGTGGAAGTCGCGGTAGAGGGTGCCGGGCTGGTCGATGCGGATGGTGAAGGTGAGGTCGCGGTGGCTGGGGGCGGTGGTGTCATCGGGTGACTGCAGGTGAGGGTAGGGGTCGAGGGCGTGTTCGCGGGGGCGGCCCTGGGCAGCGGCGAACATCCCGATGAGTTGGGAGCGGGTGGGGAAGGCACACGTGTCGCGGTAGTGGAAAACGCCGCGTTCGCCGGAGGACTGGAGCAGGCCTGCCAGGCGCAGGACAAGCCCGGTCACGGCCGGCCTACGGGGGCGAGAGCAGCGGTCGCTGCGGCGGCGCAGGCTGCGGCGAGGTCGTCGAAGGACGTGTGGTGAGCACCGAGGTCCTTGACGGGCTTGGCGGTGGTGACAGCGTGCCCGTGGGCGATGAGGTGGCGGGCCCCGAGCAGACGGCTGATGGTGGCGGCGTAGTCAGTGAGCGCCTGGCGGGCGGGGGCGGTGTAGCCGCCCTGGGGGGCGGCTTTGACGGGCTGTTCGAAGGCGGCGCCGTAGGAGACAGAGCGGCGGTCGCGGATCGTGTAGTGGACGAGGTCGGGGACAGTGTGCGGTGCGGTGGACGTCTTTTTTCCGCCCGGCATGCTCAGGATGAAATGCCGGACGAAAAGCTCGACGAGGTCGTTGACGGTGTCAGCGGGGGTGGAGGATCCGAGGTTGTGGTGGAGGTCGGTGATGTTGATGGTCGCGAACCGGTAGAAGAGGCTCGTGGTCAGGAACGCGGTCTGCAGATGGGCGCTTCCCGAATCACCGTTCTGGGGCAGGTCTTCCACCGCGGTGAAGAAGTCGGGCTGCGGGTCGCTGCGGTGCACGGAGAAGGCGGGAGCCATTTGTACGGCTGCTTCGACGTGGCCGGCGGGCAGTTCGGCGAGCATGCGCCCGAACAGGTTGATGCTCGCGGTGCGACTGGTCAGGTGCGCGGCGAGGTCTTTGGTGGGCAGGATTGGGGAGATCTTCTTCTTGGGGCTGTGGGCGGCGAGTGCTTCCTCCAGTTCGGTGCGGTGCTTTTCGCACAGGGCGACGAGGTCGTCGATGACGCCTGTGGGGAGGTAGAGCATGGCCTGGGTGCGGTAGCCCTCTTTGGCGTTGTGCTGCAGGCCGTCCTTCTTGGCCGAGTGAACGATCTGTGCGGAGGCGAACGTGGCGAGGTCCTCGGGCCACTGGGCTTCCTGCAGTTTCCGGGCGACGAGGGGCGGAACCATGCGGGTGCGGGCGGCGTGCTCTCCCAAATCCTGTTCGACATTGAGGCGGATAGCACGCTTCCATGCCTGAGGGGAGACGAGGGCCCTCGTCGCGTTCCCGAAGGAGATGGTCTTGGGGTCGTTGTCCGCGTCACGGTTGAGGTTCGCCGCAGTCACGGGGTGCAGGACGTGCAGGTCGAGGAAGCGTGCCGGAGTATGCATGAGATGACTCTTTCGGTGAGGCGGCGGGCATACCGCCGGGACAGCCCCATGGGGTACGTGGTGCCGTGGGCTGCGGGAATGGTCGGGGCCGGTCTATGCGCCGTCGCCGGCCGGTCCAGGCCGGGCGTCCGGGGCCCGAGGGGCGCCGGACGGGCCCGGAACGTGAGCTGCCGGGCGGTCCGCGCCGGGGTGATGTGCCGGAGGGCAGCGCCTGCAAAAAGGGACGGAGCCGGTTGAGGCGAGGGTTCAGGAACGCCGCGGCTCGGGGGTGGCGAGGTAGAAGGCGTCGCGCCAGCGCAATCCGACCTGGTCACGTTGGTAAGGGCGCTGCACCAGGTCGTAGAGGAGGACACCCCAGTCAGGGGTGACGCCGTCTTTCAGGAGCCGTGTGACAGCGGCGGGCAGGCGACGGTGCAACTGGTCGTCGCTCAGGCGAGTCAGAACGCTCAGGAGATCCTCGGTGCGCTCGGCGCCATGGCCGGCTTTGCGTACGGCGGTTGCGAGGGTGGCGCCGAGGTTCGGCCGGGCGAACCATGCCTCCGGGTCTGGAGGCGATGGTGCGAGGGGCGGTTCGACGAGGGGAACGGGAGAGACGTGGGGTCCGGGATCGGCTCCCACGGTCATGAGACCAGTACCGTCGTCCGGGTCGGGGCGCACGCCTGGGGTGTGGGCCTGGGGGCCGGCCGTCGCGATGAGGCTCGCGACGGTGTAGTAGGCGCGGCGCCCGGCGCGGCGCGCGGTCCGCCGGGAGAGGTAGCGGTCCATGGGAGCGCACTCTTCGACGGGCCTGCCTCTCCCCCGGCTGAGGCGGACGCGGACACCGGGTTCGGCGCACAGGAGGTGGATGTGAGCGACGAACGCGTCGCAGGAGGCGCGGTGTTCGGCAGTGGTGGGCATCAGGCGGCCTTCCGAGGTGCTGAGGGCCGGCGGTAGAGATCCCTGACGGCATAGGCGACAGCGCGGGCTGCGGAGTTGTGGCTGATCCGGGCGGCTTCGGTGACCTCCCGCAGAGCGGCGGCAGCCGCCGCGGCGAAAGCGGCGGGTGCGTCGGCGTCGGTCTCGTCCAGGAGCCGCCAGAACACTGTCTCGGCCTTCGGCCAGTACCGGGTCAGGGCCTTCTTCGCCCAGGGGGGCTGTGTGGTGCGGCTGTGGGTGGCGGTGTCCCAGGCTTCTTTGGCGACGGTCGCCAGCCGTTGGGCGGTGTGTTCGGCTTCCCGGCAGCACTCGGCGATGCGCTGGGCTTTGACCGGGTCGTGTTCCTGGGTCCAGTTCAGCAGCGGTGGGGTGATGGCGGTGTACCACTGCCGGTCGGTCGCCTGGCTGCTGTCCTGGTCGAATCCGTGGACGCGGATCCGCAGGCTGCGCCGCACGGGTTCGGGAAGGTCGTTGAGGGTATCGAAGATGGCCGGCCGGCGGTGTGTGCCGTGTTCGTCCGGGGCCAGGAGCAGGGTCTCCAGGTCACGCCACCATGCGCGGGACGCGTCGGCGCGGTGGAGGGTACGGCGCCGGGCGACGTTCTTGCGTTCGGGGATGAAGCGGTAGGCGAGGTAGGGGTCGGTGATGATCGGCTTGGGCTGCTGGGTGGCCCAGGTTATGTAGGCGTCGGTGACGGTGGCGCCGCCCTGGCCGGGCACGAGGAGGATCGCGTGCCGGCTCAGGCCGGTCAGTTGTCGGCCGGGCCAGGTCGCCGTGCGGAGCGGGGCTTGCGGGTCGGGTGGTGCGGGTTCTTCCCAGGGGCAGGCATCGGCGCCGGGTGGCTGGTCGTCGCCGGTGAAGGCGGGCACACCGGCGAGGAGAGTTTCGTGCAGGGTGCGGCCCAGGGGGTGGAAGGAGACGCTGGCGCGCAGGGGGCCACTGCTGTGCTTCGCGATGGTGGTGTTGTCGATGGTGCGGAGGGTGCTTTTGCCGGGACGCCCGAAGCAGTGGTGGATGAGCAGGATCTGCAGGGCCTCAGGGGTGGGCACGGGCTCGGCGGTGTGGTGGCCGTGCGCGCTGAACCAGGCCAGGTTGTTACCGCCCGGGCGGCCGGGCACGAAAACGTTGATGCCGGTGCTGTGGTCGCACTGCGTACGCAGCGAGGGATCCTGCAGCCAGGGCCGGATGGGGTCGAAGACATCCCAGGCGTGCTGGTCGAAGTAGGCGTGGACGGCGTCCGGGTCGAAGCGGCCCTGGTCCAGACAGCGGCGGCGCAGGGCGTTCCATTGGGAGGCGGTGAGCTCGGGGTCGTCCAGGCCGGTGATCCGAGCGGTGATGGAGACCAAGATCCGTAGCAGGGCGGAGGCTGCCGGTGGGTGGGGCAGGGCGAGATCTTCGATGCGGTGGGCGTCCAGGAACAGGGTTAGCAGGCCTACTTGGTCGTACTGGGGGCCGGTGCGGACATCGACCCAGGGTTTGTGGGCGACGCTGAACGTGGCGGGAGGGGGTAACGAGGGCAAGGGTGTCTTCCGGAGATAGGGAGGGGCGTGCGGAGGCGGGCCGCGGGGGTGCGGGCAGCCAGGGCCGGGTGGTGTTCTCGGGTGGTCTGCTGCTGTGGGGCAGCGCGGCGGCGGGGGCCGGCCGAGCGCGACCAGGTGTTGCGCAGGGGGCATCGCAGCGCCCTTATGGGGCGAAATGGTGTGCGATGTGCGACCAGGTGTTCGGTGGTGCGGGCACAGCGAATCATGCCGTCGCAGCGCCTCACTACCGGCGAGAAAGTCCGATAATCAAGTAATGGCGCGATGCTTTCGGTAATGATCTTCACGCACGGTGATCATTGCTGCTTGTGGTGCAGGAGGCCGAGCTCTTCGTCCATGCGGAGCCAGTGGTGGCCGAAACACTGCCCCTTCTCATGTTCACTCTTCCGTGTGACAGGTTCGGTGGGCAGCAGCAGGGTGTCGGCGAGCAGGGGGTGCTGCTTCCAGCTCGCGGGTGGCTGGTGCGGCACGGAAGCACGGGCGACCCAGGCGGCCGGGACGGGCAGTGTGTGTTCCAGAATGCTGCGCAGGTGGCGCGGGCTGAGGTGCTTTTGGTCCGGGAGCGGGAGAAGGCCGGCTGCGTCGAGGGTCAGGGTGCCGTCGGGGCCTCGGTAGCAGGGCAGCAGGCGGCGGGGCTGGACCCCAGGCCGGGTGGCCGCCTGGGTGGTGGTGAGGTGCTGGCGGTGCAGGTCGGCCAGGGAAGAGACCCGTTTCGGCGGGGGTATCAGGTGGATGGCGCTGAGCTGCTGCTGACGGCTGGTGCGGGTCTGGTGTGCGGCTGCCAGCTGCTGCAGGCGCATCGTCTCCGCCGCGAAACCGGAAGTGACGCCGTGGACCTGTTCAACGAGAGGCTGAACATCGTCGGGTACAACGAGGAGTTCCTTCTCCAGGTCCGGGAGGAGCCGGGCGGTTTCATGGAGGGTGACGGAGGGCTCGACCGTGCCCCAGCCGGGCGGAAGGGCGGTCGCCCCGCGGGAGTTGACCGGGTGCAGCACCGTCAGTGTCGGGCTGGTGTCACGGTCCCACCAGGCAGGCCGGCGGTCCTGTCCGGTCCACCGGCGGGCAAAGCGGCCCAGACGGCCCAGACGCTGCAACAGCCGTGCCAGAGAAGCGAGATCGCTGACCATCAGATCGACGTCGATATCCAGGCTCACGTCGAGAAGGCTGGTGGTAACGAAGATGCGTCGGGCCGGACGCGGGCCGACGGGCCCCAGTTCGTGGCGGAGGTTTCCCAGTGTGTTCTGCCGTCGCCGCTCCCTCACCCGGGAGTGGACCAGAACCAGGTCGTGGGGCGGACCGGTCCATATGCGCCGCAGGTACTCGTAGGCGTCCTGAGCGTCGGCGACGGTCGCGCACGTCACGACCGCACACCCGCCGTAGCGGATCACCGGCTGGAGCACGTCGGCGATCACGGCCAGGCGCTCCCCCGCCTCGACGCTGCGGCCGGCCTGTCCGAGGCGCCGGTAGGTGACCGGGCGGATACGGATGCGGGCGGTCCTGCGCTGGGCTGCCCGTTGCTCACTCTGAGCTGGTTCGGACATGTGATGGGCGGTGGCGGTCGCCGCGTCCGCGAACAGCCACCCGGGATAGCCGGGGGTGAACGAAACACTGTGGAGACCGGTCCGGCCGGCTCCGGACAGGTAGGCCCGCACCAGTTCGGTGGACGTGGAGGCGGGCATCGTCGCCGACAGCAGGACGACCGGACTGTTCAAGGCTCCCAGCCAGTTCAGCAGGCGCAGCAACTGGAGCTGGCTGAACGGGTCCAGTGCGTGGGCTTCGTCGATCACGACGGTCTTGCCGGAGAGAGCCAGCATGCGCAGCGCGCTGTGGCGGACGGGCAGGACGGCCATCTGCGCCTGGTCGGTGGTGGTGACGGTGTACTGGGCCAGGAGCGCGTGGTCCCGGCCGCGCAGCCACCGGTCAGGGCCTGCGGTACCCGGGCCGTACTCGGTTTCATCGCCGGCGAGAAGGTCGTCCTGTTCGTTGGCGAACGGGTCGTCGGCTGGTCCGTCCAGGACGGATGTGTCCGCCGGGGACAGGCGCCGGTTGGTGTATGCCTCGTTGAGGTCGCTGTGGTGGTGCACCAGCGTCACGGGGGCGTACTCGGGCTGGTGGGCGCGTACGTACCGGTCCAGGACCTCGTAGGCCTGGTCGGCTGCGGCCGTTGCCGGGAGCAGCCATGTCACCCCCTGAGTACCGCAGTGCTCGTTGAAGATCCGCGCCATCTCCAAGGCGGTCACGCTCTTGCCCGCCCCCATGGCATCCGTGACCACCACGATGCCGCTCCCCCGCTCGGCGACCAGCCGCGGCAGCTCCTCCATCACGGAGGATTGAAGAGCGTTGGGCACCTTAAGTCCCGGATGAGCGATGGTGAACGGAACCTGGTCCAGTACGAAGCGGGCAAGGCCGAGCCGCTCGACTTCTTCCTCGGCCTGCTGGCGGGCGTGACTGTAGTGCTCGGCGGCGGCGAAGGACGGCGTGTGCGCGTTGGGCACCCAGTACCGGCGCTGGCTCGCGACCCGGTCGGCGACCATCGTCAGACCCGTGATCAGCACCGCAGCCTCGGCCGACATCCGACCCGGAGCCTCATCGACGCCGAACAGGTGCCACAGCAGCCGGGTGTAGCGGCGGCGCAGATCCTGCCACACGGACCCGCCCAGGGCGGCCTGGGCCCGGCGGCCGGACGCCGCCCCGTCCACATCGAGTTGCAGGAACCGGCCGTGGTGCCCGCCCAGACACTGAGCAGCACGTACGGCGGGGCTGTCGTTGCCGCCGACGGCGAATCCCAGCTCGCCCAGAAGACGCAGTCCCGCGTGCATCGACGCGCGTGCGTGCGGCACGTTCACCACCGGGCCCGTGTCCGCCAGCAGGTCATCCCCCAGACGAATGCGCGCCGAGGGCTCACAGAACTGGAAGTTCGGGATCAGCTTCCCGATGTCATGCATGGCTGCCAGGAAAGACACCAGCGAACGAGCCTGCTCCTGCGGGACTTCGAACCCGGCACTGATGACGTTGCGTTGGCTCGGGGTCAAAAACCGGTCCCACAGTACCGCGGCCACCGCACCCACATCGATCAAGTGGAACAGCAGCGAATACGCCATCAGCGTCGCGCGATCGAACTTTCCCCACGGACAAAGGTCCACGCCGCCGTACCGGGCGTCCTCAACAGCTCCCATCCCCCCACGCTGACACCTCCTGGAGCCCGCAACCGCATGATCACCCAAACCCAGAGCAACCAACCTCGTGCCCGTAGAATCCACGCTCCGCCCGTCCATCTTCATACGGGCCTAACCTCTGATGTGGCATCATCTCCCTAGCAAGCCGCGAGTAAATGACAGGCAAAGCCTGTCAGAATGACCAGGTCAAAAAGGGTAGAGCCCGCGCGAGCGGGAGTGACGCGACGTTCGTTGCGTCCGGTCTGGCCCAGGCGATGTAGAGCCCGCGCGAGCGGGAGTGACGCGCCGCGCCGGAGCCGGGCTACCTCGTCCGACTCGTAGAGCCCGCGCGAGCCAGGATGTAATGCCCGCTCGAGCGGGCGCAGAAGCGACCCGATGGTGTGCTCGTTCGCCAGGACTGCAATTCGTAGAGCCCGCGCGAGCGGGAATGACTCTGACCGCATGACCGGCCACTTCATCTGCCTCCGATGAGGCTCGCCCAAGCAGGAGTGCCTCGAGCTTGTTGTGATGTGCGTTCTTCGCTCACTGGTAGAGCCCGCGCGAGCGGGAGTGACGCAGACTCTAGAGCGTCCGCACCGCAGCCGCCGCAGTAGAGCCCGCGCGAGCAGGAATGAGCCGCTGTATCCGGCTGCCGGGCCAGCTCCTCCAGGTAGAGCCCGCGTGAGCGGGAATGACCCGACTTTGCCCCGGTCAACGACGATTATCTTGGTTCAAGCCTGCGCGAGCGGCAATGACCCTCGCAGGGCCCGCCCGGCGATCTGCAGCAACTCGTAGTGCCCGCGCGAGCGGGAGTGACCCAGACTTCTTGTCCAGAACGGTGACCGCCGCTTTGCAGAGCCTGCGCGAGCAGGAGTGACCCGAGGGGTGTGGTGGTGACGTTGATGCCGGCGTAGTAGAGCCCGCCAGAGCGGGAATGCCCGCGCGAGCGGGAGTGACTCGATCCGTGACGCCACCATCGGTTCACGCTTGAGGTAGAGTCCGCGCGAGCGGGAGTGACACGCAGCCGCTCGCCGACCTCGTCACGGAGTTCGGGTAGAGCCCGCGCGAGCGGGAGTGACCCGGCGAGCTGCTCCGCAGTCGGGATGTCCTTTGTGTAGAGCCTGCGCGAGCGGGAGTGACCTGAGGCTCTGGGCGGTGTGAAGCCCCAGTTCCTGGTGAAGCCTGCGCGAGCGGGGGTGACTCGCGTTGCGCACGCAGCCGCATGAGTCTGCTGCGGTGGTGCTTGCGCGAGCGGGAGCGACCCGTCGGCCATCTCGGCCTCAGCCTGAAACTTGGCGTAGCGCCTGCGCAAGCAGGATGGACTCGGCAAAGTCCGCGCGAGCGGAACTGGCCCGTAGTTGTCCGTCACCCCACTCGATGACGGAGACGTATGAGCTCGCGCGAGCGGGAATGACTCGGTCCGCTCGATGATCGCTTTGCGGGTGGGTAAGTAAAGCCCGCCCGGGCGGGAGTGAACCGCGACAGGCCGAACGGGTCGTGAACGAGCGCATGTAGAGCCCGCGCGAGCGGGAGTGACCCGCCGGTGAGCCAGACCTCGGAGTCGGGGTGCAGGCAGCGCCCGCGCGGGAGTGAACCGGATTCAAGAGTGTCCGCACCGCAGCCGCCGCAGTAGAGCCCGCGCAAGCGGGAGTGACGCGCTGATGTCGGTGCGGCGCGCGCCCAGGCGCGGGTAGAGCCCGCGCGAGCGGGAATGACGCGACGAGTACGTACTCGCCCACGCCCATGTCCTGGTAGAGCCCGCGCGAGCGGGAGTGACTCGGCCCGATAGCGGACGATATCCTCGCTGGTCGGGGAAAGCTGCGCGAGCAGGGGTGCTGCACGACACCGGGCCTTGGCGCACCGGTTGGGGTCGGGGTAAAGCCTGCGTGAGTAGGAGTGACGCAGCGATGTACTCCAAGTTCATTTCGACGATGGGGTGGAGCCCGCGCGAGCAGGAGTGACCCGGATTCTTCGCTGCTCGTAGCCGTGGGCTGGAGGTAGAGCCCGCGCGAGCTGGAGCGACGCGTCCAGCGGGTTCTCCCCAGGCGAGGGGGAGTCGTAGAGCCCGCGCGAGCGGGAGTGACACGCCATCTACCTCCACCAGCACCACTACGGCCCGGTAGAGCCCGCGCGAGCGGGAGTGACACGAGCTCCCAGCCCTCGGGGGTGCCGGAGTCGTCGTAGAGCCCGCGCGAGCGGGAGTGACACGGCGCTGATCGCACGGTCAGCACAGTGCTCGGCGTAGAGCCCGCGGGAGCGGGAATGACCCGCAAGTCGTAGAGTCCGGCTTCGTCTACGACATGCAGAGCCCGCGCGAGCGGGAGAGACTCGTCGATTTCTTCGATGTTGGGGACGCCTACGGAGCTGCGGCAAACAGCTCGTGAAGCAGTCGACCGAGGGTTCGCATCCCCCTGGCGCCATGACATGACACCCCTGTGGGCCACCTTGTGGCCTTATGGGCTCGAACCAGACGGGACACCGTCCCCTGAGCCGGACCCCCGGCCCCGCCTCCGCCTCCGTGGTAGACGAAGCCAGGATGACGGGCTGGCGTCGATAGTTGCACGACGACACATCGGCCTCTTCGTGCCAGTACCGTACCTCTGACGCTGCGAGCGGGTGGACCACGCTCTCTCGCCCCGGAAGCTGGGGCTGGTAGACGAAAGAAGGACGTGCGCTCGCGTAACGCCCGTGGTTGTGAGCTGGCGTTGGGAGACAGGCCGGGTCGGGGTTCGCAGTGCGAGAATCGTTCGTCAGAGCAATGCTCAAGACCTGTGGATCGACCTCGGGTTGGACGCGAAGGGCGTACCTTCCCGAGTGATCGATAGGTCACCGAGTAGACCGACGTTGCACCGTCGGTTGGGAAGGCACGCCCATGCTCAGCGTAGTGAACGAGGACGGCACCACCGAGACCGGCTCCCTGATCGACGACATCGTCCGGGAGGGTGCCCGGCGGATGCTCGCCGCCGCATTGGAGGCTGAAGTCAACCAGTACATAGCCGAGTTGGCCGACCAGAAGGACGAGCGGGGCCGACGCCTGGTGGTCCGCAACGGCTACCACCACGAACGCGCAGTCACAACCGCCGCGGGTGCCGTGCAGGTCAGGGCGCCGCGGGTGAACGACCGCCGGGTAGATGAGGCCACCGGTGAGCGGCAGCGGTTCTCCTCGAAGATCCTGCCGCCGTGGTGCCGGAAGTCCCCGAAGGTGTCCGAGGTGCTGCCTCTGCTGTATCTGCACGGGCTGTCGAGCGGGGACTTCGTGCCCGCTCTGGAGCAGTTCCTCGGCTCGGCGGCCGGGCTGTCGCCGGCCACTATCACCCGGTTGACCAAGCAATGGACCGATGACCACGCCGCTTTCCAGGCCCGTGACCTGTCCGACTCCGACTTCGTGTACGTGTGGGCCGACGGGGTGCACCCCAAGGTCCGCCTCGGCCAGGTGCACTCCTGCGTCCTGGTGCTCATGGGTGTGCGCGTCGACGGCTCCAAGGAGCTGATCGCGCTGGACGAGGGGCTGCGGGAGTCGACCGAATCCTGGGCCGACCTGCTGCGGGACTGCCGTCGGCGCGGCATGCGCGACCCCGCGCTGGTGGTCGGCGACGGTGCGATGGGCCTGTGGAAGGCCCTGGCCGAGGTGTTCCCCGCCGCCCGCCATCAGCGGTGCTGGGTTCACAAAACCCGAAACGTGATCAACGCCGTCCCGAAGTCCGCGCAGCCGGGAGCAAAGAAGGCGCTGCAGGAGATCTACAACGCGGAGGACCGCGCTCACGGGGAGAGGGCCGTCAAGGACTTCGCGGCGACCTACGGCGCGAAATGGCCCAAGGCTGTCAAGAAGATCACCGATGACATGGACGAGCTGCTGACGTTCTACGACTTCCCCGCCGAACACTGGATCCACCTGCGCACGACCAACCCCATCGAGTCGACCTTCGCCACGGTGAGACTCCGGACCAAGGTCACCCGCGGCGCGGGAAGCCCGGCCGCCGCCCTCGCGATGGTCTTCAAACTCGCCGAGTCCGCCCAGGCCCGCTGGCGCGCGGTCACCACACCCCACCTCGTCACCCTCGTTCGCGCCGGCGCCCGCTTCGAAAACGGCCTCCTCGTCGAACGCCCCGAGGCGGCAGCGTGAGCACCATCGTGGCCCAGGCCATCAGCACCGCGCGGCTGGACCTGCTGCCGCTTCACGTCGAACATGCCGCAGAGATGGCCGCCGTGCTGTCCGATCCCGCCCTGCACGCCTTCACCGGCGGCACACCGGACACCCCGCAGGCCCTGCGCTCGCGCTACCAGCGCATGACCGCAGGCTCTCCCGACCCGGCCGTCTCCTGGCTGAACTGGGTGATCCGGCTCCGCGGCGAGGCCTGTTTGACGGGCACGGTCCAGGCGACGATCAGCCCTTCCGGACACGGCCCCATCTCCGAGGTCGCCTGGGTGGTGGGCACCCCGTGGCAGGGAAGAGGCATCGCCACCGAAGCAGCCCGAGAACTCGTCGACTGGCTCAGCCAGCAGCAGGCGCAGACCGTTATCGCCCACATCCACCCCGAACATCAGGCATCCGCTGCCGTCGCCACCGCAGCCGGCCTCACGCCTACCGGCGAATGGCACGAAGACGAGATTCGATGGCGCCGGAGTATCAGGCGATAACTTCACTGATCCACAGGTCTTGACTATTACTCTCGTCGTCATGACCACGGGCATCCTGACTTCTGCCGCAGCGTATGTTGCCACCGCACCGCAGGCTTGCGGCCAAGCTCCGACGCATACGCGTCCGCAGCTGCTGCCGCTGGGGTCGCTGGAGCCCAAAGACTTCGAGCGGCTCTGCTACCGCGTGACCCGTCTCGAGGGGACCGTTGAGGAATGCCGGCTGTTCGGAGTGAACGGCCAGGCTCAGGATGGCATCGACTTGTACGCCCGGCTGCAGGACGGCTCTTACATGGTCGTACAGTGCAAGCGCAGCAGTGGTGAGTTCCCCGCTGCGAAGATCACAGCCGCGGTGGACGTCTTCCTCAAGGGCGCCTGGGTGAAGAAGTGCCAGAAGTTCGTGCTGGCGGTCACTGCGAATATGGAGCCCACCCAAGCTGCCGATCGCATTGAGGAGGAACGAAGCCGCCTCGCGCAGCAGGGAATTGCCTTCGAGGTGTGGGATGAGACGTCGATGAGCGCGGCGCTCAAGGACCATCCGCGGCTGGTCGATGACTTCTTCGGCCGGGAGGCGGTCGGAGTGTTCTGCGGTGCTCGTTCGGCCGAGGCTCTGGGTGAGCGGCTGGATGCCGGTGATGTGATCGAGTACCGGGCGAGCCTGCGGCGCCTGTACAGGGAGGTGTTCCGCGGCCTGGAGAGGGGCATCCACAGCGATCGGGTCGATGTTGCTCTGGAGGACCGCTTCGTGTTGCCTGACGTGACGCTCCTGGAGAGGCAGCACGTCGGCTCGTCGATGCCCGCTTTGGGCGGGTCTGTTGCAGGGGCGGGGGTCGCGAGCGGCCAAGAGGTGTTCCTCCGCGACCGGACGCCCGGACAGGTGAGCTCTGCTGCTGGGGCGACGGCTGCGGCTGCTGGCTACGCCCCGCGGGTGCAGACGATGGACTGGCTGGCTAGCGGCTCGCGGCATCTGGTTGTCGGGGTGCCCGGAGCAGGCAAGAGCGCGCTGTTGCGCCGGCTGGTCCTGGACGTACTGGATGAAGAACCCGATTTGTCGGGCGGCGTCGACCGGCTGCAGTCCGTTTTGCCGCTGTGGCTCCCTTTCGCGTTCTGGACGACCGCAGTGGGCCGTGACCGGGAATGTGCCAGTGTGCTGGGGGCGGTGCGCAGCTGGCTGGGCGCATACGATTGCGCCGGTCTATGGCCGCTGGTGAAAAGGGCGCTGGACGATGATCGGCTGCTGCTGGTCATCGACGGGTTGGATGAGTGGGCATCGCCTGATGCGGCACGGCTCTGCCTGAACCGGCTCGAGGTGTTCTGCGGCACCAAGCGGGTGAGCGTCCTGGCCTCCTCCCGCCCTTTCAGCACGGCGGAACTGCCGATCGATACCGCACGGTGGCGAACGGCGACCCTGGCCCCGCTGGATCAGGAGCAGCGGCGGGCGTTCATCAGGAAGTGGCTTGCCCCGTTGATGGATGCGGCACTGGTGGAGCAGGAGGCTGCGCGTTGGTCGGCTGAGGTGGAGTCGTCGGCACATCTGGCTGAGCTGGCCGACCTCCCGCTGTTCCTGTCTCTGCTGCTGCGCAGCAGAGAGCAGCGGACGGAGTTTCCCGAGGATCTGCATGCGGTGCTGAGCGAGGTGGTGGCCCGGCTGATCGGGGAGCACCGGCGGCGCAAGATCGTGACGTCGGGGGCGGCTGATGTGTTTCCGACGACCGGGGACATCCGCAAGGTGAGCGGGGCAACAGCGGAACACATGCACCGGTCATCTGTGATCACGATCGGCGACAGCGACTTGCGTGAGGTCTTCCGCGATGCTCTGACTGATCTGATCGGCTACCCCCGAAGCGAGGCGCATACGATCGCGGGGCTGCTGGTCAACGCGCTCAGCCCGGGGATGGGCTTGATGGTGCGTCCGGCGCCCGACGAGACGCAGTTCTTCCACCGGTCGGTTCTGGAGTTCCTTGCCGCTGAGCGGCTGGTGGCTGTCGCAGGGGATGAGCAAATCGCTCTGTTCACGCGCCATGTCACCGACGGCCGGTGGGGACAGGTGCTGCGTTTCATGCTGCGCGGTCTGGTACGGCCGGCCGAAATCGCGAACATTTTTGACGCCTTGGAAGCGCAGGCCGCGGACAACGGTCTGCTGGGCGAGGCGGTGGATGTGCTGGCGGCCGAGGTAGCCGTGGGCACAGGGGCAGTGGATGCACCGCTGCGTCGCCGGCTGCTCGCCCGGGTCATCCGTGAGATCGAGACCGGGGCACGCGATGCGCATCGGGCACGGCTGGTGGAACTGCTGGTACCAGGGCTGGCACGAAGGGAGCTGCGCACCGGCTTGTGCGAACGGTTCGGGATCTGGCTCGATGCCCGTCCTGGTCAGGAGTATGTCTCGGTGCTGAACGCGGCCTCGAAGTGGGAGCGTGATGATGCCGCGCTGGAGATGCTGTGGCATGGGCTGCTCAGCGACGACGACGAGGCGCAGCGGACGGCCGGCCGTGGGTTGAGCCGTGTCTTTGCCGGTGACAGTGACGTGGCCGAGAGGCTGGCCGGTCTGGCGTCCACGACGCAGTTGTGGGGGCGGCGTGCTGCGGCCACGGAAGCGCTGTCACTGGGGTGGCCCGGGCATTCGGCGCTTGACGCTCTCATCGAGTCCGGACGGGAGCATCCGCACCATGCGGTGATGCATGCCTCGGTCGCCGCGGACCTGCGCCGCGGTAACCGCGGTGACGCCCACCGTGACGCGTTGATGGGCTTGTTCGAGGGCGGAGAAAGCGGGTCGGCCTGGCGGAAGGGCCTCACCCAGCTGCTGTGTGATTTCTTCAAGGACGACGACGTACTCTTCGACGCGTATCTACGTGATGCCGATCCCACCGATGAGACCCATTTCCGGTACGGGGAAGCCCCCGTCGTCTCGCTGGTCCTGCGCTGTTTCCCCGACCGCCCTGAGGCACGCCTGTACTTCCTGAAGCTGCTCTCCTCCGAGCGCGGGCTGTTCGCCGATCACGCCACGCTGCTGGTCGACCAAATTCCCTGGCTGTGGGTGCCCGCGGCCTGGCGGGAGGATCCGGAGGTCATCGCGGCGGTCGAGGGCCTGGTAGTGGAGCTGGCCGAGTCCCCGATCAGCAGCCCGCAGATGTACAGGTGCTCGCTGGTTGTCCGCACCGATGCGGTGCGTGACCAGCTGATGCACCGTCTGCTCTCTCAAGACGGTGATTGGGGAAAGGGGTGGATCATCAAGGCTCTGCTTGAGGGCTGGCCCCAGGACCCGTTGGTGAGGCAGGCCCTGACTGCCCTGATCGAGGGGAAGCCCACCGAGATTCCGGCGGCCGCTGTCGCCTACCTCGACCAGATCATCGCTGACAGCGACGAGGCCCTCGCACGGCTCGCGGGTCTGGTGCCGGGAACTAAGCACCAGGACGCGGTGGTGCAATCGCTCGACGCTCTGCTGACAGCGGGCATCGACTACGGCGACGCCCACGTTGATCACCTCATGCAATGGCTCCTGGACGGCAACTCCGACGGGCCGGGCAGCCCGTCCGAGGAACTGCTCTACTCCTCCGCCCTTTGCCGCCATCCAGCGGTGCACGACCAGGCCCTTGCGCGCCTTGCCGCGCATGACGCCCCGCTGGGTGCGATGGCCTACGGCCTGCGCAAGGATCCCCATGTCCGCACCGCCCTTGCCGGGCGCATGAGGGCACTGAGTGCGCCGCTGCGCGTACGGCTCGTCGAAGCCCTCGCCGCCCGACCCATTGCCGAGGCGGAAGCCACGACCCTCCTGCACCGTCCGGTCCGGGACCCTGACCAGACGGTGCAGATCGTCGCGGCGGCCGCGCTCGCTCGACGGCACAAGAGCGCCGGGACAGTGGACGATGCTGTCGTCTCCCTGTTCACCGAACTCCTGCAGACCCCCCACTACGGGCACGAGGGGGCCAGCGCCGCGGGCTTCTGCGCACTGGCTGAACTGGGCCGCCTGGACATCCTCACCGACATGACCGAGCCTCACGCGCCAGGCGAACCGCTGACGATCCGACGGTCCTACCTGGGAGACAGTTCGCTTCTGTGCCGCTATGTGTGCCGCTCCTGGAGCGAGGTGAAGGCAGTGCTGGGCGACGGCTTCGCCCGGCGCTTCCACTCCCCCACGTCCTCCGGTACCGAGTTCTGGCAGCAGATCCTCCTGGTCGCTCATGACTACCCCACGACTTATGACGACCTCACCGCACTGCTGACCAGCAGACCGGAGCTTGCCGCGACCGCCGCCGGCATCAGTTTCATGTGGCGTAGTCAAAGCGTTCCCGCAGATCTGCTGTGGACTGCCACCCAGAGTGTCCTGCAGGCGAGTCGGGCGCTCTCCTACAGCGAGGTCCAGCCGGCCTGGACAGCGCTGCGTGTACTCACCGAGATATTCCCTGATCACCCGCGAACGCGCGCGTGGGTCAACGAGCTGATCAATGCCCGCGGGAACTGGGAGGAAGACCCGAGTAGCACCTCTGTGTTCCTGCCCGTCCACGGGGAAGTCGCGGCACTCGCACGGCTGCGACCCGACACCGTCACTCCCTCACTGCTCGAGGCGACCTCCCCGAAAAGCGGCCGCGTGCCCTGGGCCCGGTTCCTGGCCTGGACCGAACTATCCGCAGCTTCCAGCAGCAGTGCGCAGCAATTCACCGACGTCGCCCTGGAGATCGCACGCATCATCGCCCGCCATAACGAGTTTCCCAACTACATGCACCAGCCGCTTGCCGCACGCCTGCGCCGTGACAGCGACCTCGCCACCCACGTCGCCGCACTGCTCCCCACTCTCCCTGCCCTGCCCCAAGGCGTTCTCGCCCGCCTGCTAGCCATGAGTGGTCACCTCACAGGCCCACTCATCGAGCACCTACGTCGGACGGCTGGCTCTCAATCAACCCCCGCAGAAGCGACTTTCGACCCCCTGACGGGAAGGACCGTGGCTCTTCAACAGCTCGCCCTTGACGTTTTGGACACGGCGGGGGGGCAACAGCCCACATAACGGGCCACTCCCGCTCGGGCGGGCTCTACGGCACCTGCCCAGTCCGCAGGGCTCCTCCTCTACGCGGGTGCACTGGAGCCTGGGCGAGTGGGACTGACTTCCCTGCGTCGTGCAGCCGTACACTGCGGGACTCCGGCGGTTCTGGAATCGGATTCCTGCCAGCCCGGGGCCATCGCGTGCGGCAGTCTGGTCCCCGTTATCGCGACGAGGCGTTCGGCTCGCGGCGCTCACCATGACTGGTCACACGCGGTTGGCGGTCGTCCCGGCGCGAAGGACGCGCATCGAGGGGCAGTGGCAATTGTCGGCCAGCGGCACCTTTGGTCCGTACAGCAATCGGTGTGGCGGCCGCGGTGCACGACAGTACACAGAGCGCCCAAACCCCTACGAGGCACGACCTGGGCCAATCACCCCTCAGCCCCACCCCTGTCGTGGCATCATTTCACCAGCCAGCCACAAGCAAAGAACAGGTAAAGCGTTTCAGAAGGCCCAGGCCGGAAAGGTGGAGCCCGCGCGAGCGGGCGTGACCCGGCGCTCGACCAGGGCGAGATCACGCAGGCCCTGTAGAGCCCGCGCGAGCGGGAGTGCCCCGTGCAGGACGTAAGCGCAGAGACCATTACCCCGGTAGAGCCCGCGCGAGCAGGAGTGACCCGGCTGATGAGCGCCACCGGCCGACAGCACGGAAGTAGAGCCCGCGCGAGCGGGAGTGACCCGCGCCCGGTGGTGGGAGCCTGATGCGCGCGGTGGTAGCGCCCGCGCGAGCAGGAGTGACCCGCAGTTGAACAGCCCCGTGGTGCCGTTGACCGACTGGAGCCCGCGTAGGCGGGAGTGACCCGGGGACGAATGGGCCTGCACATTTCGCGGATCGGTAGAGCCCGCACAAGCGGGGGCGACCCGCTCTCCTGCCCTCCAGCATCGGTAGAACGGTGTGGGGCTCGAACGAGGACCGATCCGTCCTTGAGGCCCTCCCCTCCCTCCCTCGGCTCGCCGAGCCGAGCCGAGGCAAGTCTGGGGGCACGCTCGCCGATCGGTGGGTTCTTCCGTTGCATGCGGTATCGAGCGGGGGATAGGCGCTCAAGGCGAACCCCAAGGTCAAAGGCGTCCTCGTATTGCAACTCTCAGCCGGGCGAACAGGCACTTCTCATGTACCTGCATCAGCAGTTCTCACGGCATGTCTAAGAAGCCGTGTCTCAACCGGTCATGGAACGTGTGAGTCGAACGGGTTTCCCGCCGGGGTGATCTTCCGGTGGTGGGTGCATGAAGGCAGGGCCCCTTGGTAGCTC
>NZ_BAAAUD010000018.1:0-221633 GCF_039533765.1 Streptomyces enissocaesilis
GACGACTGGGTTGATAGGCCAGATGTGGAAGCCCGGCAACGGGTGGAGCTGACTGGTACTAATAGGCCGAGGGCTTGTCCTCAGTTGCTCGCGTCCACTGTGTTGTTCCCGGGTTGCGAACAGTTTTCGCACCGGTTGAACAGATCCACTTACTTAATTGAAGAGTGTGCTTGTTCGCTAAGCCCGATAGGGTTTCGGTGGTCATAGCGTTAGGGAAACGCCCGGTTACATTCCGAACCCGGAAGCTAAGCCTTTCAGCGCCGATGGTACTGCAGGGGGGACCCTGTGGGAGAGTAGGACACCGCCGAACAATCTTTCAGGACCCTTGGTCCAGCGTTCATGCTGGACCAAGGGTCCTTTTTGTTTTTCCGAAGCGCGTCGGACGACCGACTGCGCGAGAATGACTGCGTTACCCCAAGACAGGAGCCAACCGATGTCCACCAACTCTTCCGACGATCGTCCGGAGCGCGAGCCGCGCCGGCGAGACGGCGATGACAGGGGCGGATACCGTGGCGGTCGTGACGACCGTGCGCCGCGCCGGGACAACGATCGCGGTGGGTTCCGTCGTGATGACCGCCCCACCGGCGGAGCTGCGCAAGGGGGTCGTGACGACCGAGGTGGGCGTCCGAGCGGTGGTGGCGGTGGCTTCCAGCGTCGTGATGACCGGCCGAACAGCGGCCCTCGCCGTGACGACAGCCGAGGTGGGCGTCCGGCCGGTGGCGGTGGCGGGTACCAGCGTCGTGATGACGACCGTGGTGGGTTCCGTGGTGATCGCGACGACCGTGCGCCGCGTCGGGACGATGACCGCCCCAGTGGTGGCGGTTTCCAGCGTCGTGATGACCGGTCGAGCAGTGGGCCGCGTCGTGACGATGAGCGTGGCGGCGGTTACCGCGGCGGTCGCGACGACCGTGGGCCGCGTCGTGACGATGAGCGTGGCGGCGGTTACCGCGGCGGTCGCGACGACCGTGGGCCGCGTCGTGACGACCGTCCGGCCGGTGGTGGCTTCCAGCGTCGTGACGACCGTCCGGCCGGTGGTGGCTTCCAGCGTCGTGACGACCGTCCGGCCGGTGGTGGTTTCCAGCGTCGTGACGACCGTCCGGCCGGTGGTGGGTATCAGCGTCGTGACGATCGGTCGAGCAGTGGGCCGCGTCGTGATGACCGCCCCAGTGGTGGTGGTTTCCAGCGTCGTGATGACCGTCCGGCTGGTGGTGGGTATCAGCGTCGTGATGACCGCCCCAGTGGTGGTGGTTTCCAGCGTCGTGATGACCGTCCGGCTGGTGGTGGTTTCCAGCGTCGTGACGATCGGTCGAGCAGTGGGCCGCGTCGTGATGACCGCCCCAGTGGTGGTGGTTTCCAGCGTCGTGATGACCGTCCGGCTGGTGGTGGTTTCCAGCGTCGTGACGATCGGTCGAGCAGTGGGCCGCGTCGTGATGACCGCCCCAGTGGTGGTGGTTTCCAGCGTCGTGATGACCGTCCGGCTGGTGGTGGTTTCCAGCGTCGTGACGATCGGTCGAGCAGTGGGCCGCGTCGTGATGACCGCCCCAGTGGTGGTGGTTTCCAGCGTCGTGATGACCGTCCGGCTGGTGGTGGTTTCCAGCGTCGTGACGATCGGTCGAGCAGTGGGCCGCGTCGTGATGACCGCCCCAGTGGTGGTGGTTTCCAGCGTCGTGATGACCGTCCGGCTGGTGGTGGGTATCAGCGTCGTGATGACCGCCCCAGTGGTGGTGGTTTCCAGCGTCGTGATGACCGTCCGGCTGGTGGTGGTTTCCAGCGTCGTGACGATCGGTCGAGCAGTGGGCCGCGTCGTGATGACCGCCCCGCCGGTGGTGGTTTCCAGCGTCGTGATGACCGCCCCAGTGGTGGTGGTTTCCAGCGTCGTGACGACCGTCCGGCCGGTGGTGGGTATCAGCGTCGTGATGACCGCCCCAGTGGTGGTGGTTTCCAGCGTCGTGACGACCGTCCGGCCGGTGGTGGTTTCCAGCGTCGTGATGACCGGCCGAGCAGTGGGCCGCGTCGTGACGATGAGCGTGGCGGCGGTTACCGCGGCGGTCGTGACGACAGTCGTGGTGGTCGCCCCGGCGGTGGTGGTTTCCAGCGGCGTGATGACGACCGTGGTGGGTTCCGTGGTGGTCGTGACGACCGTGCGCCCCGTCGTGACGACCGCGGTGACCGTGACGCGTACCGCGGGCAGCGTGACGACCGGGAGCGTGAGCCCATCAAGCGGCTTCCCATTCCCGAGGACGTCACGGGTCACGAGATCGACAAGGACGTTCGTCAGGAGCTCCAGAGCCTGCCGAAGACTCTTGCCGAGGACGTCGCCAAGAACCTCGTCATGGTCGCGAACCTCATCGACGACGATCCCGAGCAGGCGTACGCCTACTCGCGCATCGCGCTGAGGCTCGCCTCGCGGGTGGCCGCAGTGCGGGAGGCCGCCGGCTTCGCGGCGTATGCGACTCAGCGGTACACGGAGGCGCTCGCGGAGTTCCGCGCGGCCCGCCGTATGACCGGGAGCGTGGAGCTGTGGCCCGTCATGGCCGACTGCGAGCGCGGTCTCGGACGGCCGGAGCGGGCGATGGCGATGGCCGGTGAACCCGAGGTGCAGAAGCTCGACAAGGCTGGCCAGGTCGAGATGCGTCTGGTCGCGGCCGGGGCGCGCCGGGACATGGGGCAGATCGATGCCGCCATCGTGACTCTTCAGGGGCCCGAGCTGGCGTCGAACTCGGTGCAGCCGTGGACCGCGCGACTGCGGTACGCGTACGCCGACGCGCTGCTGACGGCCGGGCGCGAGGCCGAGGCCCGCGAGTGGTTCGCCAAGGCGATCGAGGCCGACAAGGACGGTTTGACGGACGCTTCCGACCGGCTCGCCCAGCTCGACGGTGTCGACTTCGTCGACGCTCTCGACGAGGAGAGCGGCGAGGAAAGCGGTGAGCCTGTGGCCGGGCCTGCTGTGGAGGACCAGGAGCAGGGCCGGGACGAGGGCGGCGTGGAGCCTGTCGAGGGCGACAAGGACTGAGCCCGTGTGAGTGAGGGCGGCACCCCGGTGGGGTGCCGCCCTTTCGCGTTTCGGGGGTGGCTCGGCTCAGTTCAGGTCGAGGCTGCGCAGGACCAGGCCCGTCGCCGGCTTCGGACCGAACGACGTGGACTTGCGGGGCATCGTGACGCCCTGGCGGGCCAGGTCCCGGACGACTTCTTCGCGTACCGGATGCATCAGGACGGCCGTGCCGCCGTGGCGCTCCGCCTGGGTGACGGCGGCCTCGGCGCCGTGGATGTACGCGATGTCCTCGGGGGCGTCGGGGATCGACCAGACGTGGTCCAGGAGCGTGGCGTGCAGGACGGTCGCGTCCAGGGTCCGCCAGGCTTCGGGTCGGCCGGCCGGGACCGTACGGGACAGCAGGGCCTCGTCGGGGCGGTCGACGAGACGGAAGGTGCCGTCTCCGGCCAGGAGGAACGCGTTGCCGGTGGTGGCCGCTTCGGCGAGGGCGTCCAGGGCGTGGGGGAGCGGGCCCGGGACTTCGCGGACGCGGAAGGTGTCCGCGACGGCGGCGAGGGCGTCGGCGACGGGGAGGCGGAGCAGCAGGCGGTGGATGGCCCGGACCTGGAGCGGGTAGCGGGCCGTGTCGACGAGGAGGACGAGCCCGGAGTCCCAGGGGCCGCGGTCCGGGTGTTCCGCCTTGAGGCGGAGGTACGTGGCCCAGCGGTGGTGGCCGTCCGCGATGAGCGCCTGGCGGTGGGACAGGTCCGCCGTGGCTTCGGCCAGTTCGGCCGGGTCCGTGACGGACCACAGGCGGTGGCTGAAACCGTCCTCGGTGGTGGTGGCCAGGAGAGGGGAGCGGAGGACGGCGCGTTCGATGACGGCGGTCGCACCGGTGGCGTCGCCGCGGCTGCGGTAGGTCAGCAGGAGCGGTTCGAGGTTGGCCGCGGTGGCGCGCATCAGGGCCGCGCGGTCGGCGACGACGTGCGGCATGACGTCCTCGTGGGGGAGGACGATGCCCTCGGCGGGCTGGGTGAGGGCGAGGGCGCCGATGAGGCCGCGCTGGAGGAGATCGCCGCTGCGCTGCTCGTACACGTACAGGGCGGGCTCGGGGTCCGGGGCGAGCACGCCCTCCGACAGCCAGTGGTGGAGGGTGTCGGCGGCCTGCCGGTTGCGGGTCGCGGGGGTGGCGGCCTGCGGGAGGATCAGACGGACGATGTTGTACGGGTCGGCCGATTCCAGGTGGTGGAGGCCGTCGGGGCGTACGACGACGTCGTACGGCGGGGACGTCACGGCGGCCAGGCTGCTCACGCGCTCGGGGACGTAGCGCAGTCCACGGAACGGGGCCAGGCGCAGGCCGTGGTCCTCCTCGGGCCGACCAGGTGTACTCATTGGTGCATCGTAAGTGGGGTCCTGCGATGAGCGATGATCGGGGGACAAGCAGCTATCTAGGAGCGAGATCCGATGAGTCAGCAGACCAGGACCCGGCCCGACGCGAGCACGCGTGCGCTGAGGGAGGCGTACGACACGGCTCTGCTGGACCTGGACGGTGTCGTCTACGCGGGCGGTGAGGCTATCGCGCACGCGGTGGACGCGCTCGGGGCGGCGCGGCAGGGCGGGATGCATCTCGCCTACGTGACCAACAACGCGCTGCGGACGCCCGATGCGGTCGCCGGGCACCTCACGGAGCTCGGGGTGCCGGCGGAGGCCGGAGACGTCATCACGTCGGCGCAGGCCGTGGCCCGGCTGATCGCCGATCAGATTCCGCAGGGGGCACGGGTCCTGGTGGTGGGCGGGGACGGGCTGCGGGTCGCGCTGCGTGAGCGCGGGCTGGTGCCGGTGGAGTCGACCGACGACCGCCCGGTGGCCGTGGCGCAGGGGTACGGCGGGCCCGACATGCCGTGGGCGAGGCTCGCGGAGGCCTCGTACGCCGTCGCGCGCGGGCTGCCGTGGTTCGCGTCCAACACGGATCTGACGATTCCCAGCCCGCGGGGGATCGCGCCGGGCAACGGCGCGGCGGTGGAGGTCGTACGGATCGCCACGGGCGCCGAGCCGCAGGTGGCGGGCAAGCCGCTGCCGCCGATGCACCGGGAAACGATTCTGCGGACCGGCGCCGAGCGGCCGCTGGTGGTCGGGGACCGGCTGGACACGGACATCGAGGGTGCGAACGCGGGCGGTGTGGACTCGCTGCTCGTACTGACCGGGGTGACGGACGCCGCGCAGCTGCTGGCGGCCGCGCCGAAGTACCGGCCGACGTATGTGGACGCGGATCTGCGGGGGTTGCTCACCGGGCAGCCGGAAGTGAGGGAAGCGACGGAAGGGTCCGGGGCCGGCGGCGGGTTCGCGTGCGGAGGGTGGACCGCTTCCGTGCGGGGCGAGGCGCTGGTGATCGACGGGGAGGGCGCTGCGCTGGACGGGCTGCGGGCGTTGTGCGCGGCGGCCTGGACGCATGCCGGGGACGGGGAGTGCGGGCTGGACGCGGACAAGGCGCTGGCCCGGGTGGGTCTTTGACGTACGCCCTGTGACGTACGCCCTGTGACGGCTGCGGCTGTGGTCGCGGCCTTGCGGGCGGGCGTCCGGGGACGTGAACAGCAGGGCTGTTTGCCGCAATGACAGGGTAGGCTAACCTAACTCCGTGTTGGTCGACAGTCCTCCCAGACAGAGCGCGATACAGGCCCCGCAGGCCCCCGCGCCCCGGAAACGCAACGCCGTACGTGCTGTGGGGTTGTTCCTCTCCCTCGGCGTGCTGCTGCTGGTCGTCGTCGCGAGTATCGCGATCGGCGCCAAGCCGCTTGCCCTGGGCGATGTGTGGCACGGCCTGTTCCACGCCTCGGGCACCGGCGACGACGTGATCGTCCAGGACGTGCGGGTGCCCCGCACCCTGCTGGGCGTGCTCGTCGGTGCGGCGCTCGGACTCTCCGGAGCGGTCATGCAGGGGCTCACCCGCAACCCGCTCGCGGAACCGGGGATCCTGGGCGTGAACGCGGGGGCCGCGGCCGCCGTCGTCTCCGCGATCAGCTTCCTGGGCGTCACCTCGCTGACCGGATATGTATGGTTCTCCTTCGTCGGTGCGGGAGTCGTCTCCGTGCTGGTGTACTTCCTCGGCGGCAGCCGCGGCGCGACGCCGATACGGCTCGCGCTCGCCGGCACCGCCGCGACCGCCGCGCTCTACGGCTACGTCAACGCCGTACAGCTGATGGACTCGGCGGCGCTGGAGCAGATCCGTTTCTGGACCGTCGGCTCGCTGGCCTCCGCCGACATGGAGATCATCGGCAAGGTGTGGCCGTTCATCGCCGTCGGTGTCGTGCTCGCGCTGTTCATCGCGCGGCCGCTCAACGCGATGGAGATGGGTGAGGACACGGCGCGTGCCCTGGGCGCGCATCTGACCCGTACCCGTGTGCTCGCGATGGTCGCCGTGACGCTGCTGTGCGGCGCCGCGACCGCCGCCTGCGGGCCCATCGTCTTCATCGGGCTGATGGTGCCGCACCTCGTCCGGACCCTCACGGGTCCCGACATGCGCTGGATCCTGCCGTACGCCACGGTGCTCTCACCGGTGCTGCTGCTGGGCTCCGACGTCATCGGACGGGTCGTCGCCCGCCCCTCCGAGCTGCAGGTCGGCATCGTGACCGCGCTGGTCGGCGGGCCCGTGTTCATCTATCTCGTACGCCGCCGGAAGATGGCCCAACTGTGACTGTCACCTCTCCCGCTCCCCGTTCCGCCCGGGGGGTCCGCGCGGTACGCACCCGCGGCGGGCTCTCCTTCCGGATCGAGCCGAGGGCGCTCCTGGTCGTGCTGCTGCTCAGCGCCGCGGCACTGGCCATGGGGGTCGTGCTCATCGGCAGCGGTGACTTCCCGATGTCCCCGGGCGACGTCGTCCGTACGCTCCTCGGAAACGGCACCTCGTCGCAGGAATTCATCGTCACCGAGCTGCGCCTGCCGAGGGTCGTCGTCGCGCTGCTCGTCGGTGCGGCGCTCGGGATGTCCGGGGCGGTCTTCCAGTCCATCTCCCGCAATCCGCTCGGCAGTCCCGACATGATCGGCTTCGGTCAGGGTGCGACGGCCGGCGCGCTGGTCGTGATCGTGCTGTTCAAGGGCAACGCCCTCGCGGTGACGGGAGGCGCGCTCGTCGGCTGTCTGCTGACGGGAGCCGCCGTCTACTTCCTCGCGTGGAAGAGGGGCGTGCACGGCTTCCGTCTGGTGCTCGTCGGAATCGGCGCCGCCGCCATGCTCACGGCGCTCAACCACTACCTGATCACCAAGGCCAGCATCGTCGACGCGACCCGGGCCACGGTGTGGATGACGGGCTCGCTCGACGGACGGGGCTGGGAGCAGGCGTGGCCGCTGCTCGGCGTGTGCGCCGTGCTCATTCCGCTGGTGCTGGGGCACGGGCGGTCGCTGCGGATGATGGAGATGGGCGACGACGCGGCGTACGCCCTCGGAGTCGGCGTCGAACGCGGCCGACTGGTGCTGATGCTGTCCGCCGTGCTGCTCATCGCGGTGGCCACGGCCGCCGCCGGCCCCATCGCCTTCGTGGCGCTGAGCGCGCCGCAGCTCGCCCGCAGGCTGACGCGCTCGCCGGGGGCCAACCTCGGGGCCTCGGCCTGCATGGGAGCCGTCCTGCTGGTGGTCGCCGACTGGATCGCGCAGCAGGCCTTCGGCGGCAAGCAGCTGCCGGTGGGTGTGGTGACCGGGGTGCTCGGCGGCTGCTATCTGCTGTGGCTGCTGGTCACCGAACGCAAGGCGGGACGGATATGAGCCGTCGCCGTACGGACCCGGACCCGGACTCGCATCCGTGTCCGGACTCGCGTCCGACGATCTCGCACGTGAACGAGAAGAACCCCAGGAGCATGCCAGTGCAGCGTCAGCGCCTCAGTGCGGAATCGGTGACCCTCGCCTACGACCAGCGGGTCATCGCCGAAGACCTGTCCGTCGAGATACCCGACAACTCCTTCACGGTCATCGTCGGGCCGAACGCCTGCGGCAAGTCGACGCTGCTGCGCGCCCTCTCACGGATGCTCAAGCCCGCGCAGGGGCGCGTGCTGCTGGACGGGAACGCCATCGGCTCCATGCCCGCGAAGAAGGTGGCCAAGACCCTCGGGCTGCTGCCGCAGTCCTCCATCGCGCCGGACGGGATCACGGTCGCGGACCTGGTGGCGCGCGGCCGCTACCCGCACCAGGGACTGCTGCGGCAGTGGTCGCCCGAGGACGAGCGGATCGTCGAGGAGTCGATGGCCTCGACGGGCGTCGGCGAACTGGCGGACCGGTACGTCGACGAGCTGTCCGGTGGGCAGCGCCAGCGCGTCTGGATCGCGATGGCCCTCGCCCAGCAGACGCCGCTGCTGCTGCTCGACGAACCGACGACCTTCCTCGACATCCAGCACCAGATCGACGTGCTCGACCTGTGCGCGGAGCTGCACGAGACACAGGGGCGCACCCTCGTCGCCGTACTGCACGACCTGAACCACGCCGCGCGCTACGCCACGCACCTGATCGCCATGCGGGGCGGCGAGATCATCGCGCAGGGGCCGCCGGCCGAGGTGGTCACGGCGGAGCTCGTGGAGCGGGTCTTCGGGCTGCGCTGCCAGGTCATCGACGATCCGGAGACCGGGACGCCGCTGGTGGTGCCCGCGGCGCGGAAGGCGCGCGACGGCCGGGTGGCGGCCGCGGCGGCTACAGCAGCTTCCTGAGACGGATCAGGTCGCGGAAACCGGCCTCCAGCCTCACCCGGCCCGAGGCCCAGGCCTTCGCGAAGTTCAGCTCGCCGCCGACCATGGCGACCAGGTCGTCGCCCGTCATGGCCAGGCGGATCTCGGCGCGCTCGCGCGGGGGACCGTCGTAGGTGTCCCGTACGTCGATACGGCCGTCCGCGAGACGGCCGGTGAACGTGGTGTCCAGATCCGTGACGTGACAGCTCAGGGAACGGTCGAGCGAGGCGGCGCCGCGTACGCCGTCGTCGTCTGCCTGAGCCAGATTGTCCGAGAGTTCACCGAGTGCGCTGCGGCACTCTTCCGTCGTTGCCATCGGGACCGACGGTACCCCAGCGCTTCGGGGTAGCGTCGGGGCATGAACGACGAGGACGAGACGGCGGCCGTCGCCGCCGCGGTGCACGAACCGGCCGCACCGGCGCCGCTCGGGGCCGGGCGCACCCCCACCGGGCACACCGCTGTCGACACGCTGCTGGAGCGGCTGGGCGCTGCGGACGACCTCCCGGCGGACGGGCACATCGCGGTGTACGAGGATGTACACCAGGGGCTGCGTGAGGCGCTGACCGCGCTGGACGCACGACCGGGACCTCCGGCGCCCCCTTCCTCGTACGACCACAGGAGCTGAACCGAACGTGGCAGGAGTCGCGCGCCGACGCCTCGACGCCGAGCTGGTCCGCCGGAACCTCGCGCGCTCACGGGAGCACGCGAGCCAGCTGATCGCCGCAGGGCGGGTGAAGGTGGGCGGCGCCGTCGCGACCAAGGCCGCCACGCAGGTCGAGACCAGCGTCGCCGTGGTGGTCCTCAAGGACGACAACGACCCCGACTACGTCTCGCGGGGCGGGCACAAGCTGGCCGGCGCGCTGGCGGCGTTCGTACCGCTGGGGTTGGAGGTCGAGGGGCGGCGGGCACTGGACGCCGGGGCTTCGACCGGTGGGTTCACCGATGTGCTGCTGCGGGCCGGGGCCCGGGAGGTCGTCGCCGTCGACGTCGGGTACGGCCAGCTCGCGTGGTCGCTCCAGTCCGATGAACGCGTGATCGTCAAGGACCGTACCAACGTGCGGGAAATGACCCTGGAGACGATCGACGGGGAGGCGGTCGACCTGGTCGTCGGCGACCTGTCCTTCATCCCGCTGGGGCTGGTGCTGCCGGCGCTGGTGCGGTGCGCCGCGCCGGACGCCGATCTCGTGATGATGGTGAAGCCGCAGTTCGAGGTGGGCAAGGACCGGCTGGGCAGCGGCGGCGTCGTACGCAGCGCCGAACTCCGGGCCGAAACGGTGCGGGCGGTGGCCGGGCGGGCGTGGGAGCTCGGGCTGGGCGTACGGGGCGTCACCGCCAGTCCGCTGCCCGGGCCTTCGGGGAACGTCGAGTACTTTCTGTGGCTCCGGGCCGGAGCTCCCGAGCTCGACCCGGCGGATGTTGACCGTGCAGTGGCGGAGGGGCCGAGTTGACAACGACGACAGCGACGACGACAGCGACAGCGACGACCACGGACAGACCTGCTGGAGCACGCACCGTATTCCTGCTCGCGCACACCGGACGCCCGGCGGCGATCCGCAGTGCGGAACTGGTCGTACAGGGGCTGCTGCGCAACGGAATCGGCGTGCGGGTGCTGGTGGCGGAGGCGGTCGACCTGCCGCTGCCGCCCTCCGTCGAGCTGGTGGCGGAAGCCTCGCCCGCCGTACTCGAGGGGTGTGAACTGCTGATCGTCCTCGGCGGGGACGGAACGCTGCTGCGCGGCGCCGAGTTCGCGCGCGCCTCCGGGGTGCCGATGCTCGGTGTCAACCTCGGCCGCGTCGGCTTCCTCGCGGAGGCCGAGCGGGACGACCTGGACAAGGTGGTCGACCGGGTCGTCAGGCGTGCGTACGAGGTCGAGGAACGCATGACCCTCGACGTCACCGTACGCAACAACGGTGACGTCGTGCACGAGGACTGGGCGCTCAACGAGGCCGCCGTGCAGAAGGTTTCGCCCGAGCGGATGCTCGAAGTCGTCCTGGAGATCGACGGCCGGCCGGTGACCGGCTTCGGCTGCGACGGCATTGTCTGCGCCACCCCGACCGGCTCCACGGCGTACGCCTTCTCGGCGGGCGGGCCGGTGGTCTGGCCCGAGGTGGAGGCGCTGCTTATGGTGCCGATCAGCGCGCACGCGCTGTTCGCCAAGCCCCTGGTGACGTCGCCGACTTCGGTGCTCGCGGTGGAGGTGCAGCAGCACACGCCGCACGGCGTGCTGTGGTGCGACGGTCGCAGGACCGTCGAACTGCCCGCCGGGGCGCGGGTGGAGGTCCGGCGGGGCGCCGTCCCCGTGCGGCTGGCGCGGCTGCACCATGCGTCGTTCACCGACCGGCTCGTCGCCAAGTTCGCCCTCCCTGTGTCGGGGTGGCGCGGGGCGCCGCACTGATCCACCGGCCGCTCGGGCTCCTCTGCGCCGTCGCGCCGACCGTGGTGGTCGCGCGTACCGGGGCGGGCTCGTGATGCCGCCGGGCCACGGCCGCGCCCTGGCGGATACGGCCATGGAAACCGACATGCAGATCGAAACGGCCACCGCGCTCGCCGTGCTGGCCGCAGGCGCGGCGAAGAGCGCCGCCACGGCTGTGCCGGCGAAGGCGGCGCGGTGGCCGCGCAGGGCTGATCCTGCCCCTGTCGAACTCATGAGTTCAGGGTGAGGGCAGGAGAGCGTGTCGCGTCCTGGGGCGATCATCCGGGCCGGGGTGGGGGTTTTCCGCGGGAGACGGGGCCGCGGCGCACAGGAGTGCGGGGCGGCGCGGGGGAGTGTCGGCACGGGGTCCGTCGCACAGCGGGGTCAGGACCTCGTAAGGTCGTGTCCGTGTTGGAGGAGATGCGGATACGGTCGCTGGGCGTCATTGACGATGCCGTCGTCGAGCTGTCACCGGGGTTCACCGCGGTGACCGGTGAGACCGGCGCGGGCAAGACCATGGTCGTCACCAGTCTCGGGCTGCTGCTCGGCGGGCGCGCCGACCCTGCCCTCGTGCGGATCGGAGCCAGGGCGGCAGTCGTCGAAGGGCGGATCACCGTGCCCGCCGGCGCGCCCGCCGCCGTACGGGCCCAGGAGGCGGGCGCCGAACTCGACGAGGGGGCACTGCTGGTCAGCAGGACCATCTCGGCCGAGGGACGTTCGCGCGCCCACGTGGGCGGGCGGTCGGTTCCGGTGGGGCTCCTCGCGGAGCTGGCCGACGACCTGGTCGCCGTACACGGGCAGACCGATCAGCAGGGCCTGCTGCGGCCGGCCCGGCAGCGGCAGGCGCTCGACCGGTACGCGGGCGACGCCGTCGCCGTACCCCACGCGAAGTACGCGGCCGCGTACCGGCGGCTGCGGTCCGTCGTGGCGGAGCTGGACGAGCTGACCACCCGGGCGCGTGAGCGTGCGCAGGAGGCCGATCTGCTGCGTTTCGGGCTCGACGAGATCGCGGCGGTCGAGCCGCGGGCGGACGAGGACGTGGAACTCGCCGCGGAGGCCGAGCGGCTCGGGCACGCCGAGGCGCTGGCCTCGGCGGCGTCCGTCGCGCACGCCGCGCTCGTCGGGAACCCCGAGGACCCGGAGAGCGTGGACGCGACCACGCTGGTCGCCGGGGCGCACCGGGCGCTGGACGCCGTACGCGCCCACGACCCGGCGCTCGCCGCGCTGGCCGAACGGATCGGTGAGATCGGCATCCTGCTGGGGGACGTGGCCGGGGAACTGGCCGGGTACGCCGACAACCTCGACGCCGATCCGCTGCGGCTCTCCGCGGTCGAGGAGCGGCGGGCCGCGCTCACCCAGCTCACGCGCAAGTACGGCGAGGACATCACGGCGGTGCTCGCGTGGGCCCAGGACGGCGCCGCACGGCTGACCGAGCTGGAGGGCGACGACGACCGGATCGACGAGCTGACGGCCGAGCGGGACGGGCTGCGGGAAGAACTGGCGGGGCTGGCCCAGGCGTTGACCGACGCGCGTACGGAGGCGGCGAAGAGGTTCGCCGACGCCGTCACCGAGGAACTGGCGTCGCTCGCCATGCCCCACGCGCGGGTCACCATCGACGTACGGCAGACCGAGGACCCCGAGGGGGTCGAGGTCGGCGGGCGGCTGGTGGCGTACGGGCCGTCCGGGGTCGACGAGGTCGAGCTGCTGCTCGCGCCGCACCCCGGCGCCCAGCCCCGGCCGATCGCCAAGGGCGCTTCGGGCGGTGAGCTCTCCCGGGTGATGCTGGCGGTGGAGGTGGTCTTCGCCGGGTCCGATCCGGTGCCGACCTACCTGTTCGACGAGGTCGACGCGGGTGTGGGCGGCAAGGCGGCGGTCGAGGTCGGACGGCGGCTGGCGAAGCTCGCCAAGTCGGCGCAGGTCGTCGTGGTGACGCACCTGCCGCAGGTCGCGGCGTTCGCCGACCGGCAGTTGCTGGTGGAGAAGACCAGTGACGGGTCGGTCACCCGCAGCGGGGTCACGGTGCTGGAGGGCGAGGACCGGGTGCGGGAACTGTCGCGGATGCTGGCCGGGCAGGAGGACTCGCAGACGGCCCGGGCGCACGCGGAGGAACTGCTGGCGGCGGCGCGGAGCGACGGGTAGCGCGGTGGCCGGGGCGGTCGCCCGATCCGCCCACTTCGCCGGCCCCGCTGAGGTACGGCCTCCGGTCCGGGGGGCCGGGGCCGTTGGAGCGGGGTGTCGGCTGCGTGCGCGCGGCGGTGTTCCGGGGAGACTGTTGATCACCCATGTGGGTGATGCCGGTGAAGTGCGACCAGGGGTTCGACCTTTTCGCGGCGCCGGAACGCACGTACGGGCTGGCATTCTTGGCGCAGCGCGTCCGCTGTTCGCGGCGCGCCCGGTGGTCGTACTACGACTCCGTTCGTAGTACACCCCCCGCTCGCAGCACACCCGCCGTTCGTCGCCGACTCAGGAGCTCCGACCGACGTGAGCAGCACCCCGGTCCCGCCGTACGGCCAGTCGCCGCTGAGCGTGGTCCAAGTCCTCGGCGGCGACAGCGCGGGCAGCAGCGCGCACGTCAGGTCGCTGGCCGCGGGGCTCGTCGCGCGTGGCCTGCGGGTGGCGGTCTGCGCCCCCGCGGGGGTCGAGGCCCCGTACGACTTCGGTGGTTCGGGGGCGGTCTTCGTCCCCGTGGCGGGGCGCAGTGATCCCGTGGCCGTGGCGGCGCTGCGGGCGGCCTGCGCCGGGGCGGACCTCGTGCACGCCCATGGGCTGCACGCCGCCGTGCGCAGCGCGCTGGCGCTGAAGGGACGGCGGATTCCTCTCGTGGTCACCTGGCACACCCGGGCGGACGCCGACGGTCCGCGCGGACCTGTGGTGCGGCTGCTGGAGCGCAGGGCCGCCAGGGCGGCCGCGGTCGTGCTGGGCACGTCGTCCGACCTCGTCGCCCGCGCCCGCAGCCGGGGCGCGCGTGACGCGCGGCTCGCGCCGGTCACCGTGCCCGCGCCGCGTCCGCCCGTGGACGTTCCCGAGAGCAAGGCGCGCGCGGAACTCGGCGCCGTGGAAAGGCCGTTGGTCATGGCCGTCGGAAGCCTTGTGCGCAGCCGGGGGTACGAGGCCCTCCTCGACGCCGCCCGGACCTGGCGCGGCCTCGATCCCGCGCCCCTCCTGGTCGTCGCGGGCGAAGGGCGCGAGCGCGGCGCCCTCCAGCGCCGTATCGAGGAAGAATCGCTGCCCGTCAGGCTCATCGGCCGCCGTGACGACATCGCCGAGCTTCTCGCCGCCGCCGATGTCGCGGTGCTCACCAGCCGGTGGGAGGCGCGTTCCGTACTCGCGCAGGAAGCGCTGCGCTGCGGCGTGCCGCTCGTCGCCACAGCGGTCGGCGGGGTGCCGGAGCTGGTCGGCGACGCCGCCGAACTCGTCCCGTACGGGGACAGCGAGGCGCTCGCGGGAGCGGTGGCCCGGCTGCTGGCCGATCCCGCGCGACGGCTGTGGCTGGCCGAGGCGGGCAGGGCGCAGGCCGCGACCTGGCCGACCGAGGACGAGACAGTGGCACAAGTGCTGAGCGTGTACGACGAGTTGACCGGCCAGGGCCGGCCGGGCGGGCTGGCGCCCTAGACCGGCCGACGTCCTGGGCCGGGTCGTGTCCTAGGCCGTGTGGCGGCGGGCGCGCAGGGCGAGGCTCAGGGCCAGGACCGTCTGGGGGTCGTCCAGGTCCGTGCCGAGGAGTTCGGAGATGCGGGCCAGGCGGTTGTAGAGGGTCTGGCGGTTCAGGTGCAGCTCGCGTGCCGTCTCCGCCTTGCGGCCCGCGTGCGCGAGGTACGTCTGCAGCGTGGGCAGCAGGGGCGGGCGGGACGTCCGGTCGTGGTCGCGGAGCGGGCCGATCGCCCGGTCCACGAAGGCCGCCAGGTCCGGATGGTCGCGCAGGCGCCACAGCAGCAGATCGATGTCGAGACGCCGGGCGTCGTACCAGGGGCGGTCGGAGAGCCCCTGGGCCGCCGTGGCCGTCTCCGCCGCGTGCCGCAGGCCCGCGGACGCCGCCGCCCAGCTGCCCGCGACGCCGACGACCACGACCGGGCAGTGGCCGCCCGCGCGCTCCAGGCCGGCCCGCTGCACCCCGGCGCGCAGCGCGGCGGCCACCCGGTCGGCGACCGCCGTACGTTCCGATTCGGAGCGCAGGCCGAGCAGCAGCGGTACGCGGCCTTCCACGGGGCGTACGCCGAGGAGGACCGGCACGCCGACGGCCGAGAGCTCCTCCAGGACGGCCCGCGCCAGCACCGCCCAGTTGCCGGCCGGCGCCAGCTCGGCCGCGAGCCGCATCACCACCGGCAGCAACGGCCCCTCGCCCGGTTTGAAGCCGAGCACCCTGGCCTGCGCGGGCGCGTCCTCGGCCGCGATGCGCCCCTCCGCCAGATCCGTCAGGAAGTCACCGCGCCCGCGCGCGGCGAGCTCCTCCTCCTGGCGTGCCTGCATCAGGACGACCGCGAGGATCCCGGCCGCCCGCTCGGCCGCGATGCGGTGGACGGGCAGGAGGGGCGACGAGACCGCGAGCAGGGCGATCCTGGCCCTCACCGCCCCCGCGCCGTGGCCGCCGCCCGGCACGTCCACCAGCACGCCGTTCGCGGGCGGGCCCGCCTCGCGCGCCTCCCGCTGACCGCGCAGGCCCTCCCACACCTGGAGGGGGTCCGCGCACGCCTCGCCGGTTTCGGGCGCCGCCGCGTACAGCAGCTGCCCGTCCGCGGTCTCCAGGAAGACCGGATTGGCGGTGAAGTCCGCGAGGATGCCGAGGACCTGGGGGATGCCGCCCCCGCCGAGCAGCGCCTCCGTGCAGCGCCGGTGGACCTCCTCGGCGCGCCGCAGAAGGGTGTAGTGGCCGTTGACGATCTCGGTGTGGACCTCTTCGGTCACGGACACGAACGGCACCTCGCGGTGCAGCTGCACGAGCGGCAGCCCGGCCGTCCGCGCGGTCTCCACGATCGTCGAAGGCAGCCGGCTGAAGCGCGGGCCCAGCTCCACCACCAGCGCCGCGATACCGCGGTCCGCGAGGCGGCGTACGAAGGCCCGCTGCTCGGCGGGGCGCGTACCGAGGCCGAGGCCGGTCGTCAGGAGCAGCTCCCCGCCCTTGAGCAGCGAGGCGATGTTCGGCACCTCGCCCGCGTGCACCCAGCGCACCGTGCGGTTCAGCCGGTCGGCGCCGGCGACCACCTCCGGAAGCCCGCCGCGGAGCCCCGGCAGCTCCAGCGCCCGCTGCACGGTGATTCCGCCCTGCGTTTCCACTGAGATGTACCTCGTGACGTTGTTCCTGCCGCGCCCCGGGAAGGCACCGCATTCGGTGGACGCTACCCGCGTGCCCGTTCCAGGAACATCACCCCGCGGTCACGGGACACGTTCCGCGCTCCCGTGCCCCGACAACTCGTCGCTTCCGGGCGGGTTTTGAGTGACCCCGTGTCGATTGTGGCGTGCGTCACGCGAGCGGAGACTGTCGCCCCCGTACCAGCGGGACCGAGAAGGTTCAGGAGAGAGGGCGCGGCATGTCCGACAAACCCGCACGTGAGGTCCAGCGGCTCAAGGCGAACTCCGTCGGACTGGTCGGTGTGGTCTTCATGGCGGTCGCCACCGCCGCCCCGATCACCGCGATGACCGGAAACCTCCCCATCGCCGTGGGCTTCGGCAACGGCACGGGCGCCCCCGCCGGCTACCTCTTCGCGACCCTCGTCCTGACCGTCTTCTCGGTCGGATACGTCGCCATGGCCAAGCGCATCACCGCCGCGGGCGCCTTCTACGGCTACATCTCGCACGGCCTCGGCCGCATCGCCGGCATGGCGTCCGGGATGCTCGCCGTCCTCGCGTACATCGTCTTCGAGGCCTCGATCGTCGGCATCTTCGCCTACTTCGGGCAGACGACCGTCGCCGACCAGCTCGGTGTCGACCTCCCCTGGATCGTGTACGCCGCCGGAATGCTCGCCGTGACCGGCGTCCTCGCGTACTTCGACATCAACATCACCGCCAAGGCCCTCGGCGTCATGCTCGTCGCCGAGATCGCCGTGCTCTTCGCCGTCGCCACCGCCGTCCTGCTCGCCGGCGGCGGCCCGGACGGCATCCCCGTGGAACCCGTCAACCCCGTGAACGCCTTCACCGGCACGTCGGCCGGACTCGGTCTCTTCTTCGCCTTCTGGTCGTGGGTCGGCTTCGAGTCGACCGCGATGTACGGCGAGGAGTCCCGCGACCCGAAGCGCGTCATCCCGCGCGCGACCCTGATCTCGGTGATCGGCGTGGGCCTCTTCTACATCTACGTCTCCTGGATGACGATCGCCGGCAACGGCCTCGACGGCGCGGTCGAGGTCTCGTCGTCCGCATCCCCGCTCGACCTCTTCTTCGGCCCGACGCAGGCATTCATCGGCGCCTGGGCCGTCGACGCCTTCCAGTGGCTGCTGCTCACGGGTTCGTTCGCCTGCGGCATGGCGTTCCACCAGTGCGCCTCGCGCTACCTCTACGCGATCGGCCGCGAGGGCTTCCTGCACCCGGCTCTCGGCCGTACGCACCGCTCGCACGGGTCGCCGTACATCGCCTCGTACGTCCAGTCCGGCATCGCCACGCTCCTGGTCGGGGCCTTCTGGCTGGCCGGCGAGGACCCGTACATCCACCTGTACACCCTGCTGGCGATCCTCGGCACGATGGCGATCCTCATCGTCCAGACGCTCTGCTCGTTCGCGGTGATCGGCTACTTCCGCAAGAACCACCCGGAGGACCGGCACTGGTTCACGACCTTCACCGCCCCGCTGCTCGGCGGCATCGGCATGATCGCCGTCGTCGTACTGCTCGTGATCAACATGGAGACCGCGGCCGGCCTCGCCGCCGACTCCCTCTTCTTCGAGCTGATCCCGTGGACCGTCGGACTCGTCTTCTTCGGCGGCCTCGGACTCGGCTTCCATCTCAAGGCCAGACAGCCCGACCGCTACGAGATCATCGGCCGGATCGTCCTGGAGGACGCGGCCGAGCGCACCGACGACAGCGAAACCAGTCAGCCAGCCGCGACCGTCTGAGGAGCTCCCCATGCCCCGTACGCACGCGATGCACGCCCTACGTCAGCTCGCCGCCGAGCACGCCGCCGCCCGCAGGCTGCGCGTGCCCGCCGCGGAAGTCCGCGGCTCCAGCCGCCGGGAACTGCTCGGCCGCGCCGCCGCCCTCGGCCTCACCGCGGTGCTGGCCGACCGGGCGGCGCACGCCCAGGCCGCGCCGGCGCGGGCGGCCGTACGGGGCGCGGAGGCGCCCAGAATCGCCGTGGTGGGCGCGGGCATAGCCGGCCTCACCGCCGCACTGACCCTTCAGGACGCGGGCCTGGGCTGCACGCTCTACGAGGCGAACCCCGACCGGATCGGCGGCCGGATGTGGACCCGGCGGGACCAATGGGCGTACGGGCAGACCTCCGAGATCGGCGGGGAACTGATCGACACCAGCCACAAGAAGATCCTCGGACTGTGCCGCCGTTTCGGCCTGCCGACGGAGGACTTCCTGGGCGGCGGCCCCAACGGCGCCGAGGAGGTGCTCTGGTTCAACGGCTCGTACTATCCGCGGGAGCAGGCCGACGAGGACTTCAAGGCCGTCTTCCAGGCCCTCCACCGCGACCTCCGGGAAGCGGGCGAGGTGAAGTGGAACCAGTCCACCCCGGCCGGCACCGCCCTCGACAACATGTCGATCCACGAGTGGATCGACTCGCGCGTCCCCGGCGGACACTCCGCGCCGCTCGGCCGCTTCATGGACGTCGCCTACACCGTCGAGTACGGCGCCGAGACGAGCGACCAGTCGGCCCTCGCGCTGGTCCTGCTGATGGGCTACCAGCCCAATCCGGGTCACTTCAACGTCTGGGGCCTGTCCAACGAGCGCTACCACATCACCGGCGGCAACGACCAGCTCCCGCGCGCCCTCGCGCGATCGCTGCCGGCGGGCACCCTCCAGATGGGCAAGCGGCTCACGGCGGTAAGGGCCAACGGCAATGGCACCCAGACCCTTGCCTTCACCGACGCGGGAACGACCACCACCGTCACCGCGGACCACACCGTCCTGTGCGTGCCGCTGCCCGTGCTCCAGCGCCTCGACCTGTCCGCGGCCCGCTTCGACCCGCTCATGACGGACCTGGTGCGCGATGCCCGGATGGGCCACTGCACCAAACTCAACATGCAGTTCTCGGCGCGCCCGTGGCGCGGCGAAGGCGCCTGGCCCGGCGTGTCGGCGGGCGACTGCTTCACGGACAGCGACGTGCAGCAGACCTGGGACACCACCAAGCTCCAGCCGGGGACCGGCGGCATCCTCGTCCAGTACGGCAGCGGGCGGCTCGCGAAAGCCCTCACCCCGGCGACGCCCTTCGCCACCGAGTCGGACCCGTACGTACGGGACCTCGCCTCGCGGCGTTCCCGTGAAGTGGACGCGTTCTTCCCGGGAACGTCGGGAACGTGGTCCGGGAAGGCCCAGTTGTCCGCCTGGCACCGCGACCCGTACACCCTCGGGGCGTACTCCTACTGGCCCGTCGGCTACCTGCACCGCTACGCCGGCTACGAGGGCACCGCTCAGGGGAACATCCACATCGGAGGCGAGCACTGCAGTTACGACTTCCAGGGCTTCATGGAGGGCGGCGCGACCGAAGGGGAACGCGCCGCCCGTGAAGTGATCGGCAAGCTGCTCTAGAGCGGCAGGCCGGCCCGCTCAGCCGCCGTACGCCCCACTGGCCGTCAGCCGCAGTGCCGTGTCGATCAGCGGCACGTGGCTGAAGGCCTGCGGGAAGTTGCCGACCTGGCGCTGCCGCCCGGAGTCCCACTCCTCGGCGAGCAGCCCCAGGTCGTTGCGCAGCCCCAGCAGCTTCTCGAAGAGATCGCGCGCCTCGTCGACCCGGCCGATCATCGCCAGGTCGTCGGCCAGCCAGAACGAGCACGCCAGGAACGCGCCCTCGTCGCCCGCGAGACCGTCCACGCCCGCGTCCTCGCCCGCGGTCGGGTAGCGCAGTACGAAACCGTCCTCCGTGGACAGCTCGCGCTGGATCGCCTCGATCGTGCCGATGACCCGCTTGTCGTCGGGCGGCAGGAAGCCCACCTGCGGAATGAGCAGCAGGGAGGCGTCCAGCTCCTTCGACCCGTATGACTGGGTGAAGGTGTTGCGCTCCGGGTCGTAACCCTTCTCGCACACCGTGCGGTGGATCTCGTCGCGCAGTTCGCGCCACCTCTCGAGCGGGCCGTCCGCGTCGCCCATCTCGATCAGCTTGATGGTCCGGTCGACGGCGACCCAGGCCATCACCTTGGAGTGCACGAAGTGGCGGCGCGGGCCGCGCACCTCCCAGATGCCCTCGTCCGGCTGGTCCCAGTGGGTCTCCAGGTAGCGGATCAGCTTGAGCTGGAGCAGCGAGGCGTAGTCGTTGCGCGCCAGACCCGTCATGTGGGCCAGGTGCAGCGCCTCCGTGACCTCTCCGTACACATCGAGCTGCAACTGGTGCGCGGCGCCGTTGCCGACCCGTACGGGGGTCGAGTTCTCGTAGCCGGGAAGCCAGTCCAGCTCCGCCTCGCCCAGCTCGCGCTCACCCGCGATCCCGTACATGATCTGCAGGTTCTCCGGATCGCCCGCGACCGCGCGCAGCAGCCACTCGCGCCACGCCCGTGCCTCTTCTCGGTAGCCGGTGCGCAGCAGCGACGACAGCGTGATCGCGGCGTCCCGCAGCCAGGTGTAGCGGTAGTCCCAGTTGCGTACGCCGCCGATCTCCTCCGGCAGCGACGTCGTCGGCGCGGCGACGATGCCGCCGGTCGGGGCGTACGTCAGCGCCTTCAGGGTGATCAGCGAGCGGACCACGGCCTCGCGGTAGGGCCCGTGGTACGTGCACTGCTCGACCCAGTCGCGCCAGAAATCGGCGGTCGCCTCCAGCGCGGCCTCGGGCTCCGACAGGGGCGGCTCCCCCTTGTGCGAGGGCTGCCAGCTGATGGTGAAGGCGATCCGCTCACCGGGCGAGACGGTGAAGTCGGAGTAGGTCGTGAGGTCCTCGCCGTGCGTTTCGGCGTCGGTGTCGAGCCACACCGAGTCGGGCCCGGCGACGGCGACCGTCCGCGCCTCGACCTTGTGGACCCAGGGCACCACACGGCCGTAACTGAAACGCATCCGCAGCGCGGAGCGCATCCGCACCCGGCCGCTGACCCCCTCGACGATCCGGATCAGCTGGGGCGCGCCGTCGCGCGGCGGCATGAAATCGGTCACCCTGACCGTGCCGCGCGGGGTGTCCCACTCCGATTCGAGGATCAGGGAGTCCCCGTGGTAGCGGCGGCGGTCGGCCGCCGGCGGACCGGCGTCGGCCGCGTGCGCGGGGCCGATCCGCCAGAATCCGTGTTCCTCGGTGCCGAGAATCCCGGCGAAAATGGCGTGTGAGTCGAAGCGCGGGAGACACAGCCAGTCGACTGTGCCGTCCCTGCAGACCAGTGCCGCTGTCTGCATGTCTCCGATGAGTGCGTAGTCCTCGATGCGCCCGGCCACGTTGCAATCTCCAGTCGAACGGCCACGTCCGCCCTCTAAGGGGCACTTGCGGTCAGGGGATTTCCGACGAGCTCTTGGTCCCGGGAGCGGGCGGTGATGGTGCCTTCGCCGGCCGGCTCGCAGCGATGTATCAGAGCAGGATACGTCGCGCCCAAGTGCTCTGCGCGACGGTACCGGCAACACGAGTCGGCCGAACGGGTGAGCTACGGGTGAGTCGTCGGTCGTAGGTGCTCCGGCGTGTGGCCGGAAGCGCCCTCCTCCCGTCGCTGATACCCTGGTACCCCGTGGACCGGTGGCCAGTCTGTGAGACTCAGGGGCCCCGAAACCGCAGCGACGGCACCGCCCGCACCCCGGGCGGAAGCCGGTACGCACCTCACCTCGCGACCACGGGAGCCCCCTCTTGGCGATGCCGCCCAAATCCATGACGACCAAGCACATCTTCGTCACCGGGGGTGTCGCCTCCTCCCTCGGTAAGGGCCTGACGGCCTCCAGCCTGGGTGCGCTGCTCAAGGCGCGGGGCCTTCGGGTCACGATGCAGAAGCTCGACCCCTACCTCAACGTCGACCCCGGCACGATGAACCCCTTCCAGCACGGTGAGGTGTTCGTCACCAACGACGGCGCCGAGACCGACCTGGACATCGGCCACTACGAGCGGTTCCTCGACGTCGACCTCGACGGCTCGGCCAACGTCACCACCGGCCAGGTCTACTCGCAGGTCATCGCCAAGGAGCGGCGCGGCGAGTACCTCGGCGACACCGTGCAGGTCATCCCGCACATCACCAACGAGATCAAGCACCGCATCCGGCGCATGGCGACCGACGACGTCGACGTCGTCATCACCGAGGTCGGCGGCACGGTCGGCGACATCGAGTCGCTGCCGTTCCTGGAGACGGTCCGCCAGGTCCGCCACGAGGTCGGCCGCGACAACGTCTTCGTCGTGCACATCTCGCTGCTGCCCTACATCGGCCCGTCCGGTGAGCTGAAGACCAAGCCGACGCAGCACTCGGTCGCGGCGCTGCGCAACATCGGTATCCAGCCGGACGCCATCGTGCTGCGCGCCGACCGCGAGGTGCCGCTGTCCATCAAGCGCAAGATCTCGCTGATGTGCGACGTCGACGAGGCCGCCGTGGTAGCCGCGATCGACGCCAAGTCCATCTACGACATCCCCAAGGTGCTGCACACCGAGGGCCTGGACGCGTACGTCGTCCGCAAGCTGGACCTGCCGTTCCGCGATGTGAACTGGACCCAGTGGGAGGACCTGCTGGACCGCGTCCACAACCCCGACCACGAGGTCACGGTCGCGCTGGTCGGCAAGTACATCGACCTGCCCGACGCCTACCTGTCGGTGACCGAGGCCATGCGCGCCGGCGGCTTCGCCAACAAGGCCCGTGTCAAGGTCAAGTGGGTCACCTCCGACGACTGCAAGACGCAGGCGGCCGCCGAGAAGCAGCTCGGGGACGTCGACGCGATCGTCATCCCGGGCGGTTTCGGCGAGCGCGGCGTCAACGGCAAGGTCGGCGCCATCCAGTACGCCCGCGAGAACAAGATCCCGCTGCTCGGCCTCTGCCTGGGCCTCCAGTGCATCGTCGTCGAGGCCGCGCGCAACCTCGCGGGCATCGCGGACGCCAACTCCACCGAGTTCGACGCGGCGACCGCCCACCCGGTGATCTCCACCATGGAGGAGCAGCTCGCGTACGTCGAGGGCGCGGGCGACCTGGGCGGCACCATGCGCCTGGGCCTCTACCCGGCGAAGCTCGCCGAGGGCTCGATCGTCCGTGAGGTCTACGGCGACCAGCCGTACGTCGACGAGCGCCACCGCCACCGCTACGAGGTGAACAACGCCTACCGCGCGGAGCTGGAGAAGAAGACGGGCATCGTCTTCTCCGGCACGTCCCCGGACAACAAGCTCGTCGAGTACGTCGAGTACCCGCGCGAGGTCCACCCCTACCTGGTCGCCACCCAGGCGCACCCGGAGCTCCGCTCCCGCCCGACCCGCCCGCACCCGCTCTTCGCGGGCCTGGTCAAGGCGGCCGTGGAGCGCAAGACCGGCAAGACCGGCAAGTAGCCGCAAGAGATACGGTTGCCGGGGTACGGGCCTTTCGGGCCGGTACCCCGGTTTTCTGCTTTCTGCTCTGGGAGGACGCTTTCATGGCCATCAAGGACACCCCCGAGGAGTGGCAGGTCACCGCGACCGCGGTTCCCTTCACGGGCAACAAGACGAGTGTCCGTACCGACGACGTGGTCATGCCCGACGGCAGCGTGGTGCGCCGCGACTACCAGGTCCACCCCGGTTCCGTGGCGGTCCTGGCCCTCGACGACGAGGACCGCGTCCTGCTCATCCGCCAGTACCGGCACCCCGTGCGCCACCGGCTCTGGGAGATCCCGGCGGGTCTGCTCGACGTACCCGGTGAGAATCCCCTGAGCGCCGCCCAGCGCGAGCTCTACGAAGAGGCACACGTCAAGGCCGAGGACTGGCGGGTGCTGGCCGACATCTACCCCACGCCGGGAGGATGCGACGAGGCCGTACGGATCTTCTTCGCCCGCGGTCTCTCCGCGGCCGAGGGCGAACGCTTCCTGGTCGAGGAGGAGGAGGCGGACATGGAGCACGCCCGGGTCCCGCTCCCGGAGCTCGTGCGGGGCGTGCTCGCCGGGGAGCTGCACAACACCTGCCTGGTGACGGGCGTCCTCGCGCTGACGGCCGCGCTCGCCGGTGACGGGATCGACGCGCTCCGCCCGGCCGGTACGCCGTGGCCGGCGCGCCCCTTCGACGCCTAGGCCGGCCCGTGGAGTCCCTTTCCCGTCCCGCCCCTCCCCGTCCCGCCCCCGATCGGGGGCGGGGAACGAAAATCTGCTGATCCGATCGGGGGACGCCCCCGCCGCGCTCCGCACGGTCCGTAGCAGAGAGTGAACTACGCTCGAAGTTCCCGGCCGCAGACGCGGACGGGCTTGTGCGCAGGCGGACGGGAGCGTGGCCCGTGACGGATCAGGCGGTGGACACCAGCGGCACGGCGGCGGGTTCCGCGGCAGGGCGGACGACGGGCGAGTTCTTCGGCAGAGCGCGCGAGCTCAAGGAGCTGCGGGCCGACATCGAGCGGGCCGGACTCGACACCCTCGCCGGCCGCAAGGCGCCGAGGGCGCGCGTGCTGCTGATCGCGGGACGCCCGGGCTCCGGGCGCACCGCCCTCGCCGGGGAACTCACCGCGGGCCTCGCCGGCGACTATCCCGACGGCGTGCTGCGCGCCCGGCTGACCGATCCGGGCGGCGAGCGCGTGCCCACCGAGCGCACGGCCCGTGCGCTGCTCGACGACCTCCAGGTCGCCGCCCCGCCCGGGGCGGGGGACGACGAGCTGTCCGAGCTGGTGCGCGAGGCGCTCACCGCACGGCGCGTCCTGCTGGTCCTCGACGACGCCGCCGACGCCGAGCAGGTCGATCCGCTGCTGCCCGACAACCCGGACTGCCTGGTCGTCGCCACGGCCCGGGGCCCGCTCACCGGCATCCCCGGCGTCCGGCCCTGCACGATCGGCGGCCTGGACACCGGCTCCGCCGTCGAGTTCCTGGCGCGTTCCACGGGGGCGGTCAGGATCACCGTCGACCCCACGGCGGCCCACACGCTCGCCGAGGAGTGCGGGGGACAGCCCGCCGCGCTGGCGCTGATCGGCGGCTGGCTCGCGGCCAGCCCCAAGGCGTCGGTCTCCGACGTGACCAAGCGGCTGCACGACATCCCGGTCGACCCCGCGCAGCCCACCGGGGCCAGGCCGCTCGCCCGCGCCTTCCGGTTCGTGTACGAGTCGCTGCCGCAGCCCACGGCGCGGATGCTGCGCCTGCTCGCCCTGGCGCCCGCCGGTCTCGTGGACGCGCACACCGCCTCCGCGCTGGCCGGCTGCTCGGTCTCCGGGGCCCAGACGGCCCTGGACGACTTCGTCGCGCTCGGCCTGCTGCGGAGGCGGACGGGCCGGCAGGGGGAGACCGGCCCGCAGTACGAGGTGCCCGGCTGCCTCGCGCCCATGATGAAGGCGCTGATGGAGGACCTGGACCGGCCCGCCGAGGTGCAGCTGGCCCGGGCCAGGATGCTGGAGCGGACCGTACGCCGGCTCCAGTCCTGCCGGGCGGTCACCGAGCCCGACGGCTCCCCGGCCCGCAAGAAGCTGTCGGGGCTGCCGCGCGCGCTGCGCTTCCCCGGCGTTGCGGCCGCCGCCGAGTGGCTGCGGGTCCGCCAGCCCGCGCTGCTCGCCTCCGCCCGGGTCGCGGTGGAGGACGGCGAACTCGACACCCTGGCGCGCAGGCTGGTCGCCGCGCTGGTACGGGCGCTGCTGGCGCACCGGGGTCCCGAAGCCGCGGCTCCCGAGCTGTACGGGCTGCACCGGCTCGTACTCGACGTGGCCGAGCGGTGCGGTCTGCACCGCGAACAGGCCGCCGCGCTGCTGAACCTCGCCGACCTGGACGCGCGGACCGGGCGCACGCAGGAGGCGCTGACGCGCTACCGGGCGGCGCTGGACGCGGGCCGGGCGGCCGGCGACCCGTACGCGACGGGCCGCGCGATGGAATCCGTAGGTGGGACATATCAGGAATTGGGCGACTGGTCACGTGCTTCCGACTGGTACGGCCGGGCGCTCGAACAGCGGCTGGCGCGCGGCGAGCGCGCCGACGCGGCGCGGCTGTACGGGCGGCTCGGGACCGTACACACCTATGCGGGCCGTTACGGCGAGGCGCTGCGCAACTGGCGGGCTTCGGCGGCAGGACACCGCAGGGTCGGTGATCTGCCGGGTCACGCACGGGCGTTGAGCGAAGTCGCGCGGGTGCAGGAGTACGCGGGCCGGCCCGAGGAGTCGTTGCGCACGTGCCGCGAGGCCGTGGAGTGGGCGCGCCGGGCCGACGACGTACGGCTGCACGCGGCACTGGAGCTGCGGCTCGCGGACACGCTCGACCGGTTGGGGGACCCGGCGGCCGCGCGACTGCACCGGACCGCTGCGGAAAGGCTGCTCGAAGAAGAGGGTTCTACCTACGAAATCCGCAGTGCTTCGCTGAGAGATTGATGCTTTGTAAGGCTAGACAGCTGGAAATCCTTCATTAGACTGGCTCTGCCGCGTCATGGTGCGGTGTTCCCCGGGTGTGCCGTGCGTACCTGGGTATGTATGGCATTGCCCCCTTTATCCCCACTGAGCCAAGGACCGTGATCGACGTGAAGGTCGGCATCCCCCGCGAGGTCAAGAACAACGAGTTCCGGGTGGCCATCACCCCCGCAGGCGTGCACGAGCTGGTGCGCCACGGCCACCAGGTCTTCGTCGAGCAGAACGCCGGCGCCGGATCCTCGATCACGGACGGCGAGTACGTCGCCGCCGGTGCGCAGATCCTGGCCACCGCGGACGAGGTCTGGGCCACCGCCGACCTGCTGCTGAAGGTCAAGGAGCCCATCGCCGAGGAGTACCACCGCCTCCGCAAGGACCAGACGCTCTTCACCTACCTGCACCTCGCCGCCTCCCGCGAGTGCACGGACGCCCTGCTGGAGTCCGGAACCACGGCGATCGCGTACGAGACGGTGGAGACCGCGAACCGCGCCCTGCCGCTGCTCGCCCCGATGTCCGAGGTCGCGGGCCGGCTGGCCCCGCAGGTCGGCGCGTACCACCTGATGCGCTCGGTCGGCGGCCGCGGCGTGCTGCCGGGCGGCGTCCCGGGTACGGCGGCCGGCGAGGCCGTCGTCATCGGCGGTGGTGTCTCCGGCTGGAACGCCACGCAGATCGCCGTCGGCATGGGCTTCCACGTGACCCTGCTCGACCGTGACATCAACAAGCTGCGCGAGGCCGACAAGGTCTTCGGCACCAAGGTGAAGACGATCGTCTCCAACTCCTACGAGCTGGAGAAGGCCGTCGTCGAGGCCGACCTCGTCATCGGTGCCGTGCTCATTCCCGGCGCGAAGGCCCCGAAGCTCGTCACCAACGAGCTCGTCGCCAAGATGAAGCCCGGAAGTGTTCTTGTCGACATTGCGATCGACCAGGGCGGCTGCTTCGAGGACTCGCACGCGACGACGCACGCCGAGCCGACCTTCAACGTCCACAACTCGGTCTTCTACTGCGTCGCCAACATGCCGGGCGCCGTCCCGAACACCTCGACGTACGCGCTGACGAACGCCACGCTGCCGTACATCGTGGAGCTCGCGAACCGCGGCTGGGCCGAGGCGCTGCGCCGTGACGCGGCCCTCGCCAAGGGGCTCAACACCCACGACGGCCAGGTCGTTTACCGCGAGGTCGCCGAGGCCCACGAGCTGCCGCACGTCGAGCTGGCCACGCTGCTCGCCTGACGCGTCAACAAAAGTCGTCAACCTCACGCATCCGGCCGGACCTTGTCGACAAGGTCCGGCCGGATGCGTGTCCGGCTGCTTTCGGGGGCCTGTTCAACTCGCCGCGAACGTAACACTTTAGCCGTTTCGCGACCCTGCGAAACGTGCGGCCCGTGCCCCGGTTTGCCGCCCGCGCACCCTTGACACAGGGGTGTTCCATTGCCGACACATCGGGCCGGGTCCGGCGGATTGTGTTGCTGCGGACCGGTGACACGCCATAGAGTCGCCAACCGTCGGCATGGTGCCACGCTGACCTATCGATAAGTTTCCTGGTCACGTCCAAGGAGGTAAGACGACTTGTGAATGAGTCGACATTTACTCCCGGGGGTGGTCAACCAGGGATGCCTGCGCGGAGCCAGGACCCGTCGGGGCTCCAGGCTGTCGGCTCCGTCGCTGTCCGCACCTTCGCCACCCATCAGCACATGACGACAGCCCACCAGAGCATGGACGGCCTACACGTGAACGCCATGGCCGGCGACCAGGGTGGGGACAAGTCCACCACCCGCTTCGCCGACTTCGACGAGGTGCCCGAGGGGCACTTCTACGATCCCGACGCAGAGTACGAGCCCGACCCCGAGTACGCGGCCACCCTCGCCCCCGACGCTGCCCGCCAGCGCCGCGAGCGGATCGGCCCGACCGGACGGCCGCTGCCGTACTTCCCGATCCCGGGCCCGCTGACCGACCACGGCCCCGCGAAGATCATCGCCATGTGCAACCAGAAGGGCGGCGTCGGCAAGACGACGTCCACCATCAATCTGGGTGCGGCCCTCGCGGAGTACGGGCGACGGGTCCTGCTCGTCGACTTCGACCCGCAGGGAGCCCTGTCGGTCGGCCTCGGCGTGAACCCGATGGAGCTCGACCTCACGGTCTACAACCTGCTCATGGAGCGGGGCATGTCGGCCGACGAGGTCCTCCTGAAGACCGCGGTGCCCAACATGGACCTGCTGCCGAGCAATATCGACTTGTCGGCGGCCGAGGTCCAGCTGGTCAGCGAGGTGGCCCGTGAGTCGACACTTCAGCGGGCGCTCAAGCCGCTGATGGCCGACTACGACTACATCGTGATCGACTGTCAGCCCTCGCTCGGTCTGCTCACCGTGAACGCCCTGACGGCGGCTCACAAGGTGATAGTGCCCCTGGAGTGCGAGTTCTTCGCGCTGCGCGGTGTGGCCCTGCTGACCGAGACGATCGAGAAGGTCCAGGAGCGGCTCAACCCCGACCTGGAGCTCGACGGCATCCTCGCCACGATGTACGACTCCCGCACGGTGCACAGCCGTGAGGTGCTGGCGCGGGTCGTCGAGGCATTCGACGAGCACGTCTACCACACGGTGATCGGGCGTACGGTCCGCTTCCCGGAGACCACGGTCGCCGGTGAGCCGATCACGACGTACGCCTCCAACTCGGTCGGTGCGGCCGCTTACCGCCAGCTCGCCAGGGAGGTGCTCGCCCGGTGTCACGCCGAGTGAGTCTGCCGGGGGCCGACGAACTGTTCCGCACGACCGGGGGGATGGCGCTGCAGTCGTCCTCCCCGCGCCGCCCGCCCGCGGGCGGCGAGCCGCGCGTGCCCGGTCCTGCGGCGGAGAGCGACCCCGCGACGGCGGCCGAGCAGTCCGAGGGCGCGCCGCCCAGGAACTCCGCCGGCTCCGGTGACGCGGCCGAGCACACCGCCGCCGACGCGGAGGCCGGCGGGCATCGCAGCCGGGCCGCGGAGGGCGACCAGGCGGCCGCTGCCGCCGCCAGGGCCCGCCGCGCGCCGGAGGGCCAGCCGTCCGCGCAGCCGCCCCCCCAGCAGCGTTCTGCGGCCCCTGCCGCGGGCGCCCAGCCGCGGCGCAGGGGCGGTCGGGGGGCGAACCGCCGTCCCAGCGGCCGCGAACGGCACGACGAGAAGATCACGGTCTACGTCTCGGCCGAGGAACTGATGGACCTGGAGCACGCACGGCTGGTGCTGCGCGGTGAGCACGGGCTCGCCGTCGACCGCGGCCGGATCGTGCGGGAGGCGGTCGCCGTCGTCCTCGCGGACCTGGAGTCGCGTGGCGACGCGAGCATTCTCGTACGGCGCCTGCGCGGTCGCTGACCGGACCGGAGGTAGCCTGCGCTGCCCCTGTTTCTTTTTCCGCACCTGGACCCGCGATGCCGCCCACCGACGTCCCCGCCCAGCCCGCCAGGGCCTCACGCCGCAGCCTGGGGCGCGGGCCGGGGGCGGCGCGCCCGGCCGCCCCGGAAGACGCTCCGCAGGCGCCGGAGGCCGGGGCGGGCGGCCCGGGGAGCGCGCCCCCGCCCGACGGGCCGGCGGACGGGCCGGTCGTGGCGGACGGGCGGTTCACCGTCCGGCTGGTGAATTTCGAGGGGCCCTTCGACCTGCTGCTCCAGCTCATCTCGAAGCACAAGCTCGACATCACCGAAGTCGCCCTCTCGAAGGTCACCGACGAGTTCATGGCGCACATCCGCGCCATGGGGCCCGACGGCGACCTCGACCAGACCACCGAGTTCCTCGTCGTGGCCGCCACCCTGCTCGACCTCAAGGCCGTGCGGCTGCTGCCCGCCGCCGAGGTGGAGGACGAGGGGGACCTCGCGCTGCTGGAGTCGCGGGACGTGCTGTTCGCGCGGCTGCTGCAGTACCGCGCGTACAAGCGGATCGCCGACATCCTCAGCGAGCGGCTGGACGCGGAGTCCCGGCGGTACCCGCGTACGGTCGGTCTCGAACCGCACCACGCGGCGCTGCTGCCCGAGGTCGTCATCAGCATCGGCCCGGACGGCTTCGCCGGGCTCGCCGTGAAGGCGATGCGGCCCAGGGCCGAGCCGCAGGTGTACGTCGACCACATCCACGCGCCCCTCGTGTCCGTCCAGGAGCAGGCCGAGGTGGTCGTCGCGCGGCTGCGGGAGGTGGGGGAGGCGGATTTCCGGACGCTCACGGAGGACGCCCCGGACACGCTCACCGTTGTCGCGCGGTTCCTTGCGCTGCTGGAGCTCTACCGGGAGAAGGCCGTCGCCATGGACCAGGAGGAGGCCCTGGGAGAGCTCATGGTGCGGTGGACCGGCACAGCGGCGGCGCAGCCCGTCGTCACGGACGAGTTCGATCAAGTGGTGGAGGAGACACAGTGAGCGAGACCCCCGCGGTCGCGGACCTCGGCCTCAAGCCCGCCCTGGAGGCGGTCCTCATGGTCGTCGACGAACCCGCCGCCGAGGAGCACCTCGCCAAGATCCTGGAGCGGCCCCGCAAAGCCGTCGCGGACGCCCTGCGGGAGCTGGCCGACGAGTACGCCGTACAGGGGCGCGGATTCGAGCTCAGAGCGGTCGCCGGGGGATGGCGCTTCTACACGCGGCCCCAGTACGCGGCGGCGGTCGAGAGCTTCCTGCTGGACGGCCGGCAGGCCCGTCTCACCCAGGCCGCCCTGGAGACCCTCGCGGTCGTCGCGTACCGGCAGCCCGTGAGCCGGTCACGGGTCTCGGCCGTGCGCGGCGTGAACTGCGACGGCGTGATGCGCACCCTCCTCCAGCGCGGTCTGGTCGGGGAGGCGGGCACGGAACCCGAAACAGGTGCGATCCTGTACAGGACGACGAACTACTTTCTGGAGCGGATGGGCCTGCGTGGCCTGGACGAGCTCCCGGAGCTCGCGCCATTCCTCCCGGAGGCGGACGCGATCGAGGCTGAGACGCTAGAGGGTGTGCCGTCGTTCGAAGCGGACGCCCCGTACGCCTCGGACACAAACGCAGACGACAAGACGGAATTTTGATGCGAAGCAGCAGCGGCAGGAACAGCGGAAGCGGCAACGACCGGAATCAGCGGGGCGCGGGCAAGGGACGCGACGACAGGCAGAAGCGCAGCGACCGCCCGGATCGCCAGGACCGTCCGGACCGTCCCCGTCCGGAGGAGCGCCGTTACGACGTCGGCCATGACGCCCCCGGTGCCCGTGGCGGCAGTGGCGGCGGCGCCGGACGCGGCGGCAGTGGCGCGGGTGGCGGGCGCGGCGGCAGTGGCGCGGGTGGCGGGCGCGGCGGCAGTGGCGCGGGCGACGGCCGTGGTGGCAGCACCACCGGCAGCGGCCGTGGCGCGTCCGCGCGCGGTGGCGCCAAGGGCGGCCCCAAGGCCCCGCAGAGCAACAGGGGCGCGGCGCCGCGCCGCGGCCCGCACGGCCAGCGCGAATCCCGCCCGCGCGAGCTCGACGCCAAGCTCGAGGAGCGCGTACGCGAGCGGCACAGCAAGCCCCAGGTGAAGACCCCCAAGACGTTCCCGGGCGCCGAGCAGGAGGGCGAGCGCCTGCAGAAGGTCCTCGCCCGCGCCGGCATGGGCTCGCGGCGTGCCTGCGAGGAGCTCATCGAGCAGGCCCGGGTCGAGGTCAACGGCGAGATCGTCACCGAGCAGGGCAGGCGTGTCGACGTCCACAAGGACGAGGTCAAGGTCGACGGCCTGACGGTCGCCACCCAGTCGCACCTCTTCTTCGCGCTCAACAAGCCGGCCGGCGTCGTCGCCACCATGGGCGACCCGGACGGCCGTCAGAACCTCAACGACTACGTCAACAACCGTGAGACGCGTCTCTTCCACGTGGGCCGGCTGGACACCGAGACCGAGGGCATCATCCTGCTCACCAACCACGGTGAGCTGGCCCACCGTCTCACCCACCCGAAGTACGGCGTGAAGAAGACCTACCTCGCCGCGATCCAGGGCCCGCTCCCGCGCGACCTGGGCAAGCGCCTCAAGGACGGCATCGCGCTGGAGGACGGGTACGCCCGCGCCGACCACTTCCGCGTCGTCGAGAACACCGGCAAGAACTACCTGGTCGAGGTGACTCTCCACGAGGGCCGCAAGCACATCGTGCGCCGCATGCTGGCCGAGGCCGGCTTCCCGGTCGAGCGGCTCGTGCGGACCTCCTTCGGGCCGATCCCGCTGGGCGACCAGAAGTCCGGCTGGCTGCGCCGCCTCACCAACACCGAGGTCGGCATGCTGATGAAGGAAGTCGGCCTGTAACCGGCGCTCCTTCCGCCGAGGCCCCCGGCCGGTTCCTGTACGTACAGGAACCGGCCGGGGGCTTTTCGCTGTTCGCGGTGCGGACTCCTCTGGTACGGCTCTGCGGGGCGGCCTTGTGGTGCGGACCGGAACTTCTTTATAGTCATACTGACTATAAAGAATTCGGTGAACCGCCGCCGGAGAAGTGAGGAACGAGATGAACGACGCGACGACGTACGACCCGCACGCCTTCGAGCCGTTCGCCGTCACCGTCGATCTCGCCGTCTTCACGGTGCGGGAGGGGCGGTTGCACGTCCTGCTGATCCGGCGCGGACAGGACCCGTACGCCGGGGCGTGGGCGCTGCCCGGCGGCTTCGTACTGCCCCGGGAGTCCGCCGAGTCCGCCGCCCGGCGCGAGCTGGCCGAGGAGACCGGCCTGTCGCGGGAGTCCGCCGCCGCGCTCCACCTGGAACAGCTCCGTACGTACAGCGAACCCGACCGCGATCCGCGGATGCGCGTCGTCTCCGTCGCGTACACCGCGCTCGTGCCCGGTCTGCCGGAGCCGCGCGGCGGTGGTGACGCGGCGCACGCGCAGTGGATGCCCGCAGACGGGGCCCCGGCGCTCGCCTTCGACCACGCGCGGATCATCGCCGACGCGCGGGACCGCATCGGCGCCAAGTTCGAGTACACCTGCCTGGCCACGGCATTCTGCCCCCGCGCGTTCACGCTGGGGGAGCTCCAGCAGGTGTACGAGACGGTCTGGGGCGTGGAGCTCGACCGTCCCAACTTCCGGCGCAAGGTGCTGGCCACACCCGGCTTCGTGGAACCGGTGGAGGGCGCGCCGCGGCGTACCGGAGGACGGGGGAAACCGGCCGCGCTCTACCGGGCCGGGACCGCCGCCACCCTGCACCCGCCCCTCCTGCGCCCGCAGCGACGCTTCTGACGAGACCCCGGACGACGATCCGAACCATGCCCGAACGACGCCTCGAAGGACGGTCCGTATGAAGACGAAGCAGGCAGCCACCGGCGCCCTCGTGGGACTCGCGCTGGGGGACGCGCTGGGCTTCCCCACCGAGTTCGACGACGTGCCCTCGATCCTCGCCACCTGCGGGCCGTGGCGGGAGATGGAGCTGCCGGCGCCCGCGATCGTCACGGACGACACCCAGATGACGCTCGCGCTCGGGCGGGGGATACGGACCGCGACGGACCGCGGGGTGCTCGGGCCGCCGGGGCTGGCGCGGCCGGTGCGCGAGGAGTTCGTCGGCTGGTACCACTCGCCCGAGAACAACCGGGCGCCCGGACGCACCTGTCTCGTCGCCTGCCGCCTGCTGGACAGCGACCTGCCCTGGCAGCGGGCCAGCCAGGTCGGCTCCAAGGGGTGCGGGGCCAATATGCGGGTCGCCCCCGTCGGTCTCGTACCGGGACTGAGCGGGGAACAGCGCGCCGGAGCGGCGCAGTTGCAGTCCGCGCTCACGCACGGGCATCCCACGGCGCTGGCGGCGAGCGACCTGACGGCCCGGGCGGTGTACCTGCTGGCGCAGGGCACGGAGCCGACGGGGCTGGTGGGGCAGCTCCGTTCGTACGCGTACGAGAACCGCACCCGCTACCACGAGCGCTGGCTCGGAGACCTGTGGACGTACGCCCACGACGCCTCGCCGGAGGCGTTCGTCGCGCGGGGCTGGGACGAGTGCCTGGCCGTACTGGAGCGGCTGGCCGCTGCGCTGCGCACGCCGTCGCCGGAGACCGATCCGTGCCTGGCGACGGGGGACGGATGGATCGCGGAGGAAGCGCTGGCGACCGCGCTGCTGTGCTTCCTGCTCTTCCCCGGGGAGCCGGTCACCGCGCTGCGGCGGGCGGCGTGCACGCGGGGCGACTCCGACTCGATCGCCTGCCTCGCGGGAGCCTTCGCCGGAGCGCACCTGGGGGCGGGGGCGTGGCCCGCGCGGTGGGCGGAGCGCATCGAGTACAGGGGGGAACTGCTGGCCCTGGGAGCGCTCTGGGACGCGTGATCCACGGGTGCGTACGGGAAGCGTCCGCGCGAGGCCGGGCTGCCGGACGCCGTCCTCGCGCCCGTCCTCGCGGACGAGGCCGATCCGCTGCTGCTCGCGTCCGTTTCCGGGGCGCGCCTGTACGGGTTCCCGTCCCGGGACTCGGACGTGGGCCTGCGCGGCGCGCACCTGCTGCCCGCGCCGGCCCTCGTCGGCGCTGCGGGAGGTCCGGTGAGCCGAAGCAGCCGCTCTGCTCCTGCCGGGTGCTGCTGACCGGCGTCCACCTGATGCGCAGCGGCGAGGTGCGGGCCCGTCCGCCCGGGCCGCCGGCACAGGTGGACGCCCCGGCGCACCCGGGGGAACGGGTCGCGGCCACGGCGGAAGCCGGGCACGGGGCGGCCCCGGGACCGGACCGCGACCGCCGCGTGCGGACGTCGACGCCCTCCACGCCGGGCGCGGCGAGGGCGGCGTCACGGCTTCCGGCCGGGTCGACGGCGTACCAGCGGCTGAACGGCTTCGTCGTCCGGACCGGGCTCACCCACGGCGCGACGGAGTGCACCCCGGCCCGGGGAGACGCGCCGGCCGCTCTTTCAGCGGGCCGAAGCGCGGCGTACGCGGAACAGGAAGTCCTCCACGCGGGGGCGGTCCGGCTCCGGCGGGAGCGGGCTCTTCGCCCCGGCCGCGTCCGCCTCCGCCACGAGGCGCTCCATCCGGCGCTCGACCTCCGGCCACGCCACCTCGCCCCGCCTGACCGCCAGCAGCCGCTCGCGCTCCTCGCCGACGTCGATCACCAGCTCGCCCGTGCGCAGCAGATCGCGGCAGCTGCCGAGCAGCCGCAGCAGGTGCATGGCGTGCTTCCAGCGCGGGGCGCCGTGCCGCCGTACGTCCGCCTCCAGCTTCCTGCGCCGGCCGGTCGCGTACCGGACGAACGTCTGGTGGGCCCGGCGGGAGAGGAACGCGTCCCGCAGGGTGATCAGCTCGTGGCCGGTGGCGTCGACGCGCTCGACCAGCGGGGAGTGCAGGCACTCCAGGATGTTGGGGTCGGCGCGCAGGGCCAGCTCGCAGAAACGTTCCAGCTCCCAGGAGAACTGCTCGTCCATCGGGCCCTCGACATGCGTCGGAGGCTTCTGGAAACCCCAGTACAGCGGCGTCGGCGCGACGAAGACGCCGCGCCGGTCCGTGTCGCTGCCGTCCGTCGCCAGGCCGAAGGCGCGCGAGCCCGTCACACAGGAGTAGACCGTGTGGCGGCGTACGAGGTCTTCGGGCGCCGGCGGGGCGGCGGGCGGGTTCATGCTCCGGATTGTGCCGCGTCAGGCGAGCCGGATCGAACCGTTTTCCACGGTGATCTGCCGCGGCGGGAGCGGCTTGCGGGCCGGGCCGCCCGCGACCGAGGCGTCCGCGACCCGGAACGTGCTGCCGTGGCAGGCGCAGACGATGGCGCCGTCCTCGACGCCGCTGACGGTGCAGCCCTGGTGCGTGCACACCGCGGAGAAGGCCATGAAGGTGCCCGCCTCCGGCTGGGTCACCACCACCTTCTCGCCCTCGAAGACCTTGCCGCCGCCCACCGGGATCTCCGAGGTCCTGGCGAGCGCCGCACCGCCGTCGGGAACCTCCCCGGTGGGCGACGCGCCCCCGGAGGGGGTGGACGAACCCGAGGGGGCCGGTTCGGTCTCCTCGGCGCCGCCGTTCACGCCGTCCCCGGTCCCGCCCCCGCCGTTGTCGCCGCAACCGGCCACCAGCGCGGTGCCCGCGGCCGCGGCTCCGGCCGCGAGGACCGCCCGGCGGCTCGTACCCTTGCCCATCACGTGCTCCTCCTGTCGTCGCACCGGCGGTTCGGCGCGAAGGGCAGCATCTTCGCGCTCATCGCCCCGCAGAAGAAGCATCCGGGGCGCGAACGCCGCGTCACGCTGCCGCTGTACGTCCGACAGCCCAATCCGGGCGGGGCCGGGCCCGCGCGTCTCACCCGCGGAACGCGCCGGGCCCCGCCGGCCCCGCCCAACTACGCTGAACCAAGCAGGGCACATGAGGTACGGAACGAGGAGCACGACGTGGCAGTACGAGCGGTGCGTGGGGCCGTCCAGCTGGAACGGGACGAGGCCGGGCACATGGACGAGCGGGTCGGCGAGTTGCTCTCGGCCGTCCTGGAGCGCAACGGGCTCACCCCCGACGACCTCATCAGCATCTGGTTCACGGCCACCCCGGACCTCCACAGCGACTTCCCGGCCGCCGCGGCACGCAAGATCGGCATCGTCGACGTACCGCTGATCTGCGCCCAGGAACTGGACATCACGGGAGCCATGCCGCGCGTCGTGCGGATCCTCGCGCACGTCGAGTCGGACCTGCCCAAGTCATCGGTCTCCCACGTCTACCTCGGCGCCGCCGGTGCCCTCCGCAAGGACATCGCCCAGTGAGAACCGCCCTCGTCATCGGAACCGGCCTGATCGGCACCTCGGCGGCCCTCGCCCTTGCCGGGCGCGGCGTCACCGTCCACCTCACCGACCACGACCCGGCGCAGGCCCGCACCGCCGCCGCGCTCGGCGCCGGCACCGACGAGGCGCCCGAAGGCCCCGTCGACCTGGCCGTCGTCGCCGTACCGCCGGCGCACGTGGCCACGACGCTGGCCGACGCCATGCGGCGCGGGACCGCCCGCGCATACATCGACGTCGCCAGCGTCAAGGGCGGGCCGCGCCGCGAGCTGGAGGCACTGGGCTGCGACCTCGCCCCGTACATCGGTACGCACCCGATGTCCGGCAAGGAACGTTCGGGCCCGCTGGCCGCGACCGCCGACCTCTTCGAGGGCCGCCCCTGGGTCCTCACCCCCACCCGCGACACCGACACCGAGGTCCTCAACCTCGCGTTGGAGCTGGTCGCGCTGTGCCGGGCGGTGCCCGTGGTGATGGACGCCGACGCCCACGACCGCGCGGTCGCGCTCGTCTCGCACACCCCGCAGCTGGTCTCGTCGATGGTCGCGGCGCGGCTGGCGGACGCGGACGAGACGGCGGTGCGGCTGTGCGGCCAGGGCATCAGGGACGTCACCCGCATCGCCGCCTCCGACCCCCGGATGTGGGTCGAGATCCTCTCCGCGAACCCGGGCCCCGTCGCGGACGTGCTCACTGGCGTCGCGGCCGACCTGGAGGAGACCGTCCAGGCGCTGCGGGCCCTCCAGTCCGCCGACGACGACAAGCGCAGGGGCGGCGCCGACGGCATCGAGGACGTCCTGCGGCGCGGCAACACGGGCCGCGAGCGCGTGCCGGGCAAGCACGGGGCCGCCCCGGCGGTGTACGAGGTCGTCGCGGTCCTCATCAGCGACCGGCCCGGCGAGCTGGCCCGGATCTTCGCGGACGCGGGGCGTGCGGGCGTCAACGTCGAGGACGTGCGCATCGAGCACGCGACCGGGCAGCAGGCGGGCCTGGTACAGCTGATGGTGGAGCCGGCGGCCGCACCCGGGCTGGCCGCCTCACTGCGCGAGCGGGGCTGGTCGATCCGCCAGTAGCGGCCTCCGCGCACCGGTGCGTCGCCCGGTTTGCGGTGGTATCGCAAGGGCGTCGAGGGTGGGGCCGGGGACTCGGTAACCTTGTGTGGGGTCCGTCGGGCCCCCGCCCGCCCAAAGCCCGTGTACCAGGAAGGTGTCCTACACCGTGGAAACCGCCGCCCGGACCGCCCCGGCAGCAGTGATTGTCGCCATCGACGGCCCCTCCGGCACGGGCAAGTCCAGCACCTCCAAGGCCGTCGCCGCCAAGCTCGGTCTCAGCTACCTGGACACCGGCGCCCAGTACCGGGCGATCACCTGGTGGATGCTGAGCAACGGCATCGACGTCACGGACCCCGTCGCCGTCGCGGACGCCGCCGGCAAGCCCGTGATCGTCTCCGGCACCGACCCGTCCGCCCCGACCATCACGGTGGACGGCGTCGACGCCTCCGGGCCGATCCGCACCCAGGAGGTCACCGCCAAGGTCAGCGCCGTCAGCGCCGTGCCCGAGGTGCGCACCCTGATCACCGACCTCCAGCGGACCATCGCGAAGGGCGCCGCGTCCGGCATCGTCGTCGAGGGACGCGACATCGGTACGACCGTGCTGCCGGACGCGGACCTCAAGATCTTCCTGACCGCCTCTCCCGAGGCGCGCGCCGCCCGCCGCAGCGGCGAGCTGAAGGGCGCGGACGTGTCCGCGACTCGCGAGGCCCTGCTGAAGCGGGACGCGGCCGACTCCAGCCGCAAGACGTCGCCGCTCGCCAAGGCGGACGACGCGGTCGAGGTCGACACCAGCGACCTCACGCTGGACCAGGTCATCGAGTGTGTCGTCACCCTGGTCGAGGGGAAGCGGGCCGCGAAGTGACGGCGCCCACGCCGCGTGGCGCGGCGGTCGGACGGGGCATCGGCATCGGCCTGATGTACGGCCTGTTCAAGCCCCGCGTCCTCGGCGCCTGGCGGGTGCCCGCGAGCGGGCCGGTGATCCTGGCGGTGAACCACTCGCACATGATCGACGGCCCCATGCTGATGGGGACGGCCCCCAGGCCGGTGCACTTCCTGATCAAGAAAGAGGCGTTCGTCGGCCCCCTCGACCCGTTCCTGCGCGGAACGGGTCAGCTGAAGGTGGACCGTGCGACCGCCGACCGCACGGCGATCTCGAACGCGCTGGGCGTCCTCGCGAACGGCGGGGTACTGGGAATCTTCCCGGAGGGCACCAGGGGCGAGGGCGACTTCGCGTCGCTGCGCGCCGGACTCGCGTACTTCGCCGTACGCGGCGGGGCGCCGGTCGTCCCGGTGGCGGTGCTCGGCTCCACGGACCGCCGCGGACGGCTGATACCGGGCCTGCCGCCGCTGCGCGGCCGGGTGGACGTCGTCTTCGGTGATCCCTTCGAGGCCGGCGACGGCAGCGGACGGCGCACGCGCCAGGCGCTGGACGAGGCCACCGTACGGATCCAGGAGCGGCTGACCGCCCACCTGGAAAGTGCCCGGCGTTTCACCGGGCGCTGAGTGAGACTTGAGTAGTGGACCGCGCGGAATACCGGTGGTCCATCGATGATGATGAACGAGGAACGGACTTCATGAACGACCAGATTCACTCCGGCGACGAGCACGGAGCACTTGGCGACGCCGAGTACGCGGAGTTCATGGAGCTCGCCGCGCTGGAGGGCTTCGACCCCGAAGAGGTCGAAGGGGCGATCGGCGAAGCCGGCCACGGCCCGCTGCCCGTCCTCGCCGTCGTGGGCCGCCCCAATGTCGGCAAGTCGACCCTGGTGAACCGCATCATCGGCCGCCGCGAGGCCGTCGTCGAGGACAAGCCCGGCGTCACCCGCGACCGGGTCACCTACGAGGCCGAATGGGCGGGCCGCCGCTTCAAGGTCGTCGACACCGGCGGCTGGGAGCAGGACGTCCTGGGCATCGACGCGTCCGTCGCCGCCCAGGCCGAGTACGCGATCGAGGCGGCCGACGCCGTCGTCTTCGTCGTCGACTCCACGGTCGGCGCCACCGACACCGACGAGGCCGTCGTCAAGCTGCTGCGCCGGGCCGGCAAGCCCGTCGTGCTCTGCGCCAACAAGGTCGACGGCCAGAGCGGCGAGGCGGACGCCACCGCGCTGTGGTCGCTCGGCCTCGGCATGCCGCACCCGGTCTCCTCGCTGCACGGACGCGGCACCGGCGACATGCTGGACGCCGTACTGGAAGCCCTGCCCGAGGCCCCGGCCCAGACGTTCGGCCAGGCCGTCGGCGGCCCGCGCCGCATCGCGCTCATCGGCCGCCCGAACGTCGGCAAGTCCTCGCTCCTGAACCGGGTGGCGAACGAGGACCGCGTCGTCGTCAACGAGATGGCCGGCACCACCCGTGACCCGGTCGACGAGCTGATCGAGCTCGGCGGCATCACCTGGAAGTTCATCGACACGGCCGGCATCCGCCGCCGCGTCCACCTCCAGGAGGGCGCGGACTACTACGCCTCGCTGCGTACCGCGGCCGCCGTCGAGAAGGCCGAGGTCGCGGTCGTACTGATCGACGCCAGCGAGTCCATCAGCGTGCAGGACCAGCGGATCATCACGATGGCCGTCGAGGCGGGCCGCGCGCTGGTCATCGCGTACAACAAGTGGGACACCCTCGACGAGGAGCGCCGCTACTACCTCGAGCGCGAGATCGAGACCGAGCTGGCCCAGGTCGCGTGGGCGCCCCGGGTGAACGTGTCGGCGCAGACCGGCCGTCACATGGAGAAGCTGGTCCCGGCGATCGAGACGGCGCTGGCCGGCTGGGAGACCCGGATCCCGACGGGCAGGCTCAACGCCTTCCTCGGCGAGATCGTCGCCTCCCACCCGCACCCGGTCCGCGGCGGCAAGCAGCCCCGCATCCTCTTCGGGACGCAGGCGGGGACCAAGCCGCCGCGGTTCGTCCTCTTCGCCTCCGGCTTCCTGGAGGCCGGCTACCGGCGCTTCATCGAGCGCCGACTGCGCGAGGAGTTCGGCTTCGAGGGCACCCCGATCCACATCTCGGTGCGGGTGCGCGAGAAGCGCGGCCGCAACAAGTGACGCGGAGGGCCCGTCGGCGGGTCTAGAGGTTCAGATCCCCCGACGGGGAGCGGGCGGCAGTGCTGCCGGGAAGCGGTTCCCGGTGTGCTGCCGCCCGTTGCTGTGGGGGGTGTGGTTGCCGGCGGCGTCGCCGCCGCCGTGGTGACTGCTGCCGGCGCTCTGCCAGAAGCCGCTGTGCCCGCTGTGCGCCCCCTGGCCGGTGCGTCCGGTGGGGCCGGGGCTGCGGTGCACCCCGGTGGTGAAGGCCGTGAAGCCCAGGTGCTCCTCGCCGCTGCGGTCACCGGGCAGGGCCCGGAAGGACCTGCGGTACTCCGAGTAGAGCGCGTCATAGATCGGGGTGTGCGAGTGGTTGGTCTGAGATTCCCGCGAAGGGCGCATCGCGGGAATCTGGCTCTGGTACGGCTGGGGGCGTGGGGGGTCGTATGAGTGCACGTACGTGCCAACGACCCCGGCGCCCGTCGGATGCGGGCCGAGCAGGGGGTCACCTGCTCGGCGGGGGCGTGCGGGGCGCGCCGTCCGGCCGTACGGCCCGTCAGGTGCCGGCCAGCGGCATGGCCGCGGCGGCCAGCACGCCGTCGGCCGCGGCCTTCTCCAGCGCGTTGCGCAGCAGGTCTTCGCGCGGCTGCTGGCCGATGGCGCCGGCGGGCGCGGCGAAGACGAGGACGGTGCTCGACTTGTTGGCCGCCGTCCGCCATCCGTCGGTGACCTGGAGCGGCTGGTGGGCCTGCCACCAGGAGACCTGGTTGCCCCCGCCGGTCCCGGGCTGGAGTACGGCGTGCAGCTGGCCCATGGCGAGCAGGACGGACCAGCCGGGCAGCGCGGCGGGCACCTCGGTCAGGTCGGCGACCGGCTCGAACCCCTGCTCGATGACGAGCGGGAGGAACTCGTCGGTGCTGCCGTCGGAGCCCGGACGGGACACGGGACCGGTCGGCTCGACCACCAGGGCCGGATGCAGCTGGCCGCCGATCAGTACGAGGCCGCTGGTGATCCCGAGCACGGCCTGGTCGGGCGTGCCGGCGTGCTGGGCGCCGGGGAGGTCGGGGCCGCCGCCCGTGATGCTGCGTACGGCGCCCTGGAGCTGCTCCTCGGCCACCTGGACGACCTGCGAGGGGATGCAGGTGGCGTGGGCGAACGCGAGCACGGCGGTCTCGTCCCCGACGAACAGCACGGTGCTGGTGCGTTCCAGTTCGGAGTCGCCCTGGGTACGGCAGGAGGTGCAGTCGTAGCTGCCCGGGGCGTTCTCGCCGGCGAGCAGCCGGTCGGCTTCTTCGTCGCCGATCTCGGCGCGTACGTCGTCGCTGACGTCGAGCATGCGCGGCACGGGGGACTCCTCGGGCTCAGTGCGGGTGCCGGGCGATTCCCGGCTCGTCAAGGAAGACAACGGGCGAGTCGTGGCCGGAGTCACGCGAACAGGCGAACAGAATCGAACCAACCGGCGTGGAGCGGGGAACGGCGCCGGGCGGACGGCTCGAACGCGTCGGTGCCCGGGCGATCGCCGGCCGGCCCCGTCCCGGATTCCCTACCGGCCCTGACGCAGGGAACAGCCGTTTGGTTGCCTCGTTCGCGCTATCGATGTCGCAACCGTATTGGAACGATTTGGCGCGGACCAGACCAATCCTGTTTTGCCCAGTTACAGTCGCTTTCTGAACGATGCTGATAACAAACCACAGCACAGTCCGCGGGAAAACGGGGAGCCACGTCGGCGTATGCACATCTCTTTCCTACTCCACAACGCGTACGGCATCGGCGGCACGATCCGTACGACGTTCAACCTCGCCCAGGCGCTGGCCGAGCAGCACGATGTCGAGATCGTCTCCGTCTTCCGCCACCGCGACGAGCCGGCGCTGGGCGCCCCCGTCGGCGTACGGCTGGACTACCTGGTGGACCACCGGAAGACGAGCCCCGGATACGACGGCCACGACGAGCGGTTCGCACTCCCCGCCAAGGTCTTCCCGGAGAGCGACGGCCGCCACAGGCAGTACAGCCGCCTCACCGACGCCCGGCTCGCCGCGCACCTGAAGACGCTGGAGGCGGACGTCGTCGTCGGCACCCGCCCCGGGCTCAACGTGCACATCACCCGGCAGGCCAGGCGCGGTCCCGTGCGGGTCGGCCAGGAGCACCTCACCCTCGCCGGCCACAGCCACCGGCTGCGCCGCGAACTGAGCCGCCGCTACGGCCTGCTGGACGCCGTCACCACCGTCACCGAAGCCGACGCCCACGCCTACCGCACCCGTCTCAAGCTGCCCGGCGTACGTATCGAGGCCGTGCCCAACAGCGTGCCCGCGCCCGCCGTCGCCCCGGCCGACGCCAGTGCCAAGTGGGTGGTCGCGGCCGGCCGGCTCACCAAGGTCAAGCGGTACGACCTGCTGATCAGGGCCTTCGCGAAGGTCGTCGCCGCCCGTCCCGACTGGCGGCTGCGCATCTACGGCGGCGGGGACGCGAGCGGCAACGAGAAGGACAAGCTGCGCGCCCTCATCAACGAACTCGGGCTCTACAACCACGTCTTCCTGATGGGATCCGCCAACCCCATAGAACCCGAATGGGTCAAGGGCTCGATCGCCGCGGTCACTTCCAGCCACGAGTCCTTCGGCATGACCATCGTTGAAGCGATGCGCTCCGGCCTGCCGGTCGTCTCCACCGACTGCCCGCACGGACCCCGCGAGATCATCGCCGACGGGACCGACGGACGGCTGGTGCCGGTCGGTGACGCCGGCGCGATCGCCGACGCGCTCCTCGGCCTCATCAACGACGACGAGCTGCGACGCGCCATGGGGACGGCCGCGCTCGAGAACTCGGCCCGCTTCGACCCGGGATCCATCGCCGGGCGCCACGAGGCGCTGTTCACCGAACTGGTCTCGCGCGGCGCCCGCGGCCGCTCGCGCAGCCGGGTCCACGAAGCGCTGTACCTCTCCCGGGGGGCGGTACTCGACAGGGCGTACTCCCTCCGCCACAAGGCCGCCTCCGCGCTCCGGAAAGGGCAGACCGCATGACCAGCACCTCCACCCGTACCGAGCCGCCGCGCGCCCACTGCATCGCGGACTCCGCGGGCGGCGTCACCTTCGACATCGTGGGCGACGCGTCGCCGGGTGCGGTGCTCGTACTGCGGCGACGCGGCGGGAAGACGGCCGCGGACGTGCTGCGGCTGCCGCTCACCCCCGCCGGGGAGGGCCGGCTGCGCGCCGTGCTGCCCAGCACGGTCGAGCTGGCCGAGGGCCGCTGGGACGCCTTCACCACCCAGGGGGACGAGGCCGGCGAGCAGCGCATCGAGCCCGGCCGCAGGGATCTGCGCTCGCTCGTCGACCGTGTCCCCGACCCCGGGCGCGCCCAGGTCGCCGTGCGCATCCCGTACCCGACCCTCGACGGCAAGCTCGCGGTGCGCAGCTGGCTGCGCGCGCCGCACGCCGAGGCGGGGACCGTCACCTTCGCGCCCGGCGCGATGACGGTGGAGGGACGGCTGTACGGGACCGGGCTCGGCGAGGGCGCGGCCGTCGAGGCCAGGCTGCGCGGCGTGGAGAAGGACGTGCGCCGGGCTCCGGTGACCGGCCGGGAGGACGGCGCGTTCACCTTCACGCTGGCGTACGAGACGCTGGCCGAGGGGCGTGACGACGAGCAGCGGCTGTGGGACCTGTGGCTGTGCCCGGCCGACGGCTCGCCGGGGATGCGGATCGGGCGCATCCTGGACGACGTCTGGGACAAGAAGACCGTCTTCCGCTACCCGGTGCTGCCGGTCGAGGGTCCCCGGGTGGCCCGGCCGACCACGGCCTACCCGTACTACACCGCCGACAACGACCTCAGCGTGCGTCTCGACACCGCGAAGCAATAAGAGGCAAGAGGAAGCGGGAGCAGGGCGGTCGGTGCTTGAGGACGGTTGCTGTCCTCAAGCACGGGCAGACTCGCCCTCATGTTGGAGACTTCGGCACGTCTGCTGCGCCTGCTCTCGCTGCTCCAGGCCCACCGGGAATGGACGGGGCCCGGCCTGGCCGAACGGCTCGGCGTCACGCCGCGCACCGTGCGCCGCGACGTCGACCGGCTGCGCGAGCTGGGCTACCCCGTCAACGCCAGCCCCGGCACGGGCGGCGGCTACCAGCTCGGCGCCGGCGCCGAACTGCCGCCGCTTCTGCTCGACGACGAGGAGGCCGTGGCCGTCGCGGTCGGCCTGCGCACCGCCGCGGGACAGGGCATCGAGGGCATCGGCGAGACATCCGTACGGGCCCTGGCCAAGCTCGAACAGGTGCTGCCCGGCCGGCTGCGCCGCCGCGTCGGCGCGCTCAACGCCTTCACCGTCCCCATGCTGCGCGGCCCGCAGGCGTCCACCGTCGACGCCTCGGTGCTGACGGAACTGGCCAACGCCTGCCGGGACAGCGAGCGGCTGCGCTTCGAGTACCGCGACCACGGCGGGGCTTCGTCGCGCAGGACGGTGGAGCCGCACCGGCTGGTGTGCACCGAGCGCCGCTGGTACCTCGTCGCCTGGGACCTGGACCGCTCGGACTGGCGTACGTTCCGGGCGGACCGGATCACCCCGGCGCCGCCGCACGGCCCGCGCTTCGCGCCGCGCGACCCCCCGGCCGGGGACCTGGCGGCGTACGTCTCGAAGGGCGTGTCCACCGGGGCGTACGCCGCCACGGCGGTGGTCCGGCTGCGGGTGCCGCTGGAGGAGGCGGCGCAAGTGGTCTCGCCCAGCGCCGGCGCGCTGGAAGCCGTCGACGCGCACAGCTGTCTGCTGCGGACCGGGGCGGCGAGCCTGGACGTGCTGGTCATCCACATCATGCTGATGGGCTTCGACTTCGAGGTGGTCGAGCCGCCGGAACTCACCGAGCGGATCAGGTCGGCGCGTGACCTGCTCGCGCGCGCTCTGGGGTCGGACGCACCGGCGTGACCGGCTCGGCGGTGTCCACCTCCGTCCCGCACCGCGCGGTGCGGATTCTGTGCGGGAACCGTGAATTCGCTACGGACAGTGATCTTTCCCGGCGGGCTCGCGGGCGCAATTGCGGGGAAGCGCCCGCGAAGCTCCGGGAATGAATTCTGAACCTGTTATCGGGTGATCATTCGTGAGGAGCGCAATTCGCATCCCGACGCGCGGCACGGTCCTTTCGGGTGAAGGAGTTCATGCCAAACGCCTGTCGTGATCCTGTGACACAAGCGTGACCGCTGAGGCGTCTGGGACGGTGACACACGGCTCGGGCCACGGGCTTCCCTCCCCGCCCCCGGCGGCCTACGGTGAGTCTCATGGCATCCGTACCGACCCCTTCCGCACAGCCCGACGACGCCCCCGAGTCCTACGTCGGCCTCGACGCGGCCGACGCGGAGCGGCTGGCCCGGGACCGGGGCTGGAGCACCGTCAGGGCGCTGCCGCCCGGCTCGATCATCACCATGGAATACGTGGCGGGGCGCCTCAACTTCGAAGTCGAGAAGGGCGCCGTCATCCGCTGCTGGCAGGGCTGACCGCAGACACGCGAAGGGCCCGGACACGGCGAGGGCCCCGGCCGGCTCCAGGGGAGTCGGCCGGGGCCCTCGCGTGCGGGGGAGGCTGTGCGTACCGTCCCCGCGGGTCCTGCGGCGGGTCAGCCGCCGGCCACCGGCCGGGGCGACGACCCGGGACGGGCCGCGCCCGCACGGTCGGCGTGCGGCGGGCGGCGACTGCCGACCGGTGTGACCGGGGTCCGCTCCGAACGGGCCGTGTGCGGCCGCGGCGTGAGGTGACCGGTGGTCCTGGCGCCCGTGGCGCGGCCGCCGCCCCCGCTGCCCGCCCCCACCGGCTCGCGGGCCGGCTTCTCGTTCGGGGCGGCGGGGTGACGGTCCGCGAAGGGCGCCGGCGCCAGGCGGCCGCCGGCCGGAGCGGGCTGCGCGGCGCCGAGCCTGCGACGTCCGCGCCAGGCCGCGCGCACCGCGAAGACCCAGGCCTCGGTGCGGCCGATCAACGGCTCGAACCAGGGCAGGCTCAGCAGGATCAGCAGCCCCGCGGCCCAGCCGAGGAGCACATCGCTCAGCCAGTGGGTGCCCAGGTAGACGGTGGTCGCGCCGACGCCCAGCGCGACGACGGCGGAGAGCACCGACAGATGGCGCCGGGCCCGCGGGGTGGTGGCCAGGTAGGCCAGGATGCCCCAGGTCACCACGGCGTTCGCGGTGTGGCCGGAAGGAAATATATCGCCGCCCGCGAACATCTCGGCCGAGCCGATCTCCGTCGCGTAGTGCGGGCCGAGGCGGCCGAGCCCCAGCTTGACCGCGCCCACCGTGACGTTCAGCAGGAGGAGCGCGGCGCCCAGTGCCAGCAGCGGGCGCAGCGTGTGCTGGCGCCAGGAGCGCCAGCCGAGCCAGGCCGCCACCATCACGGCGGTGGGCCCGCGCTGGCCGAGCACCACGAAGTAGTCGAGGAAGGGATGGAGTTCCGGCCATTGCTCGTACGGCCGGAACAGCATCACCTTCCAGTCGAGAGCCACGAGCCAGGACGTGATCAGCACGGCCCAGACGATGGCGATGTAGAACGCCAGCGTCGAACCGAAGAGGACCGTACGGGTACGGCTCATCCCGGGGATCTCTATCTTCGGCGGCTCCGGTTCCCGGTCCAGCCGGGCAAAGATTCGGTCGGTACGCACTGAATCGACGTTACAGCGGGTGAGTGACAAGCCCGGCCCATCCGGCATCTTTGTGATGACGATGTGATGTGGGGTGCGTCTCATCGGGGAGTTTATCCCGGCCGTCCCAGGAAAGTGGAGCGGCCTTGTGTCCTATTCATTCGGAGGGTCGCGCGCAAGAGTGAATGTGCGTCGGCGAATTCGGTTCACCGGAACTCAACGCGGAATTTCCCGCCCGCTCATGAAGGGATCAAGATCAAAAACCGACCCCGCCGCGTGGCGCACGCCACACCGCGCCCTCCGCCCCGATGAGAGGTGCACCACGTGGCACGTGTGGGAACTCGCGTAATCTGACGGCTCGCTCGCCCGTCGATGCCGGGCCCCGCGGAGGCGTTGGACACGCCGTCCCCGCCGGTCCGCCGAGCGCGAGGGATTCCACGGGGAGGTACGTACATGTCAGGGACGACCACGGCCGGAACGCAACGGTCTGCGGACGCCCCCCGGCATCGGCCGGACCTGACGGCCGTCGCCGGCAACCGCTGGGCCGTACTGGTCGTCCTGTGCGCCAGTCTCCTGCTGGTCGCCCTCGACGCGACGATCCTGCACATCGCCGTCCCGGCCGTCTCCGAGGACCTGCGCCCCGACGCGATGGAACTGCTCTGGATCGTCGACGCCTATCCGCTGGTCTGCGCCTCGCTGTTGATCCTCTTCGGCACGCTCGGCGACCGCGTCGGCCGCCGTCGAGTCCTGCTGCTCGGTTACGGGCTCTTCGGTGCCGCGTCCGCGCTCGCCGCCTTCGCCGACACCCCGCACGTCCTCGTCGCGGCCCGCGCCCTGCTCGGCGTCGGCGGAGCGATGATCATGCCCGCGACGCTCTCGATACTCCGTCACGCCTTCCCCGACCGGCGCGAACGCGCCGCCGCCATCGGCATCTGGACCGCGGTCGCGGCCATGGGCGCCGCCGCCGGGCCGGTGCTCGGCGGCTTCCTCATCCAGCACTTCTGGTGGGGGTCGGTCTTCCTCGTCAACATCCCACTGATCGCGCTGATCCTGCCGGCCGGCCGGCGGCTGCTGCCCGAATCCCGGGGGAGCGGCCAGGGGCCCTGGGACGTGCTCGGCGCGCTGATGGCGGCGGCCGGTGTGCTGGGCGTGGTCCTCGGCGTGAAGCGGGCGGGCGCAGGCGAGGGGATCGCCGACGTCGGGACGCTGCTGCCGCTGCTCGTCGGCTCCGTACTGCTCGTCCTCTTCGTACGGCGGCAGAGGACGCGGGCGCATCCGCTCATCGACGTGACGATGTTCGCCAGGCCCGCCTTCTCCACCTCCGTCGGATGCATCGTCCTGGCGATGCTGGCGCTGGTCGGCCTGGAGCTGATAGCCGTCCAGTACCTCCAGCTGGTGCTCGGACTGAGCCCGCTGGAGACCGGGCTGCGGCTGCTGCCGCTGACCTTCGCCGCGATGGCGGCCGGTGCCACCGGTTCGTACACCCTCCAGCGGCTCGGCCCGCGCGCCATGGTGTCGTTCGGCTTCGCGCTGACCGCCGCGGCCGTTCTCGTACTGACCCTGATGGGACAGCACGACCGGCCCGCACTCCTGGCCGTCGGCTTCGTACTGCTCGGTTTCGGGCTCCAGACCACGCTCTTCGGTGCGTACGAGTCGATGCTCAGCGAGGCCCCGGCCGAGCACGCGGGCGGCGCCGCCGCCATCGGCGAGACCTCCTACCAGCTCGGCGCCGGCCTGGGCATCGCGTTGCTCGGCAGCGTCATGAACGCCGCCTACGCGCCCGGGGTCACCGCGATCCCCGGGGTCTCCCCGGCGGACAGCGCGGGCGCGGCGAACTCGCTCGGCGAGGCGTACACGGTCGCGTCCCGGCTCGGCGGAGCCGCCGGTGACGCGGTGCGTTCCACGGCACGGCACGCCTTCGTCCACGGTCTGCACGTGACGCTCTTCGTCAGCGCGGGCCTGCTGCTGCTCGGGGCGCTGGCCGCGCTGAGACTGCCGGGGCCGGTGGAGTGCGGGGCGCGCGGACCGGAGAAACCTGAGAAACCGGGGAAGGGGACGGACCGCCCGGCGCCGGACGCCCGGGTACCCGGCCGGCAGCAGTCCGGTCCGCAGCACCCCGGTCACCAGGAAGCCGGCCCCCGGGTGAAGGTCCCGGCGCGCCGGGAGTCCCGGGAACGGGCCGGGTCTGGACGGGCCGCGCGCTGACCCCGTAACGTCGGCGGCGAACAGTAACTAACACTGCTAGTTTTGCGCAGCACCGTGAGCCGAGCAGCCGCCGGAGGGCCAGGAATGTCCGTCACTTCGAAGCTTCAGCAGCTTCCGTCGTTCGACCCCGCCGACCCGATCGGCATCGACGACCTGCTGGCACCCGAGGACCTCGCGATCCGCGGGACCGTACGGTCCTGGGCCGCCGACCGCGTCCTGCCGCACATCGCCGACTGGTACGAGCGCGGCGAACTCCCCGGCATCCGCGAACTGGCCCGCGAGCTCGGCTCGATCGGAGCCCTCGGCATGTCCCTGGAGGGTTACGGCTGCGCGGGCGCGTCCGCCGTCCAGTACGGCCTGGCCTGCCTGGAGCTGGAGGCCGCCGACTCCGGCATCCGCTCGCTGGTCTCCGTACAGGGCTCGCTCGCCATGTACGCGATCCACCGCTTCGGCTCCGAGGAGCAGAAGCGGCGCTGGCTGCCCGGCATGGCCGCGGGCGAGATCATCGGCTGCTTCGGGCTGACCGAGCCCGACCACGGTTCCGACCCGGCCGGGATGCGGACGTACGCCAAGAAGGACGGCGGCGACTGGGTCCTGACGGGCCGCAAGATGTGGATCACGAACGGGTCGGTGGCGGGCGTCGCCGTCGTCTGGGCGCAGACCGACGACGGCATGCGCGGCTTCGTCGTGCCGACCGACGCCCCCGGCTTCTCGGCGCCCGAGATCACGCACAAGTGGTCGCTGCGCGCCTCGGTCACCAGCGAGCTGGTCCTGGACGAGGTACGGCTGCCCGCCGACGCCGTCCTCCCGGACGTCACCGGTCTCAAGGGGCCGCTGAGCTGTCTGAGCCACGCGCGGTACGGAATCGTGTGGGGCGCGATGGGAGCGGCCCGCGCCAGCTTCGAGGCCGCGCTCGACTACGCGAGGACCCGCGAGCAGTTCGGAAAGCCGATCGGCGGGTTCCAGCTGACCCAGGCCAAGCTCGCCGACATGGCGGTCGAACTCCACAAGGGCATCCTGCTCGCCCACCACCTGGGGCGGCGCATGGACGCGGGGCGCCTGCGGCCCGAACAGGTCAGCTTCGGCAAGCTCAACAACGTGCGCGAAGCGATCGAGATCTGCCGTACGAGCAGGACGATCCTCGGGGCCAACGGCATCTCGCTGGAGTACCCGGTGATGCGGCACGCGACGAACCTCGAATCGGTGCTCACCTACGAGGGCACCGTCGAGATGCACCAGCTCGTACTGGGCAAGGCGCTCACCGGCCTGGACGCCTTCCGGTGAGCGGCCCCGCCCATCAGCTCTGGTTGAAGAAACCGTTCGTGTCGCGGCCCGCGGCCTCGCCGCTGACGACCTCGGTGTCGGCGGGGCTCAGCAGGAAGACCCGGGTCGCGACACGCTCGATCGAACCGCGCAGACCGAAGGTGAGACCGGCGGCGAAGTCCACGATGCGCTTGGCGTCGGAGGGCTCCATGGACGTGAGGTTCATGATGACCGGGACGCCGTCCCGGAAGAGCTCGCCGATGGCACGCGCGTCCCGGAAGCCGTCCGGAGTGACCGTGGCGATCCTGGGGCCCTTGTCCCCGGACGGTTCGGAGGCCACCCGGACCCGCGGGTCCGTGACCCAGGGCTCGGCTGTCTCGTTGTTTCCCTCGGCGTACTCGTCGTCGTAGTAGCGGTCGTCGTCGCTGTCCTCGACGAGTCCGAGCCAGGCACTGGCCTTGCGTACCGATCCCATGGGACGCCTCCTTTCACCGCGGTCGTGTCTGTGTTCCGCTCCCCCTATGGTCGTCCATCATGCGGATTACGCGCCAAGTGGATAGTCGCCGCGCAGGTGATTCGTGACGGTACTGGTGCAGAACTTGTGGCGATTCGTCAAGGTTCCCACCGCGTAAGGCTGCTGACAGGGTGAAAAATAGGACCGTCGGGCCACATGGGTGACGAGGGGGACGGACGGGTGAACAGATGCCCGCTCCGGCCCCCTCGAACCACCTCGATACGATGCGGGGCGCACCGTCGAACGACACCTTGGGGAACGCCGTGTTCGGAATCGTCAGGCCCTGCAGCCACCGGCTCCCGGCGGGACTCAGAACCGAGTGGATGGCCCATCTCTGCGGGCTCTGCCTGGCACTTCGCGGTGACCACGGGCAGCTCGCCAGGGTCGTCACCAACTACGACGGGCTCATCGTCTCGGTCCTGACGGAGGCTCAGTCCGAACGCGTCACGGGGTGGCGGCGCACCGCCGGGCCCTGCCCGCTGCGCGCGATGCGGACCGCGCCCGTCGCCCAGGGCGAAGGGGCCAGGCTCGCGGCGGCCGTCTCGCTGGTCCTGGCTTCCGCGAAGGTACGGGACCACGTCGCCGACCGGGACGGGGTGTTGGCGCGCAGGCCGGTGGCCGCGGCCGCGCGCCGGGTGGCCGCCGGCTGGGACCGGGCGGGCGCGCGTACGGGCGCCTCCCTGGGCTTCGACACCGCGCTGCTCGTCGACGCGGTCGACCGCCAGGCCGGCATCGAGGCGCTGGCGGGCCCCGGCACCTCCGTCCTCGCGGTCACCGAACCGGCCGAGACGGCGACCGCGGCGGCCTTCGCGCACACCGCCGTACTCGCCGGGAAACCGCAGAACGCGGCGCCGCTCGCGGAGGCGGGGCGCCTCTTCGGGAGGCTCGCGCATCTGCTGGACGCCGTGGAGGACCAGCGGGCTGACGCCGCGTCGGGTGCGTGGAACCCGCTCACCGCGACCGGCACCGGGCTCGCCGAGGCGCGCCGGCTGTGCGACGACGCGGTGCACGGCGTACGGCTGGCGCTGCGCGACACGCAGTTCACGGATGCCGAGCTGGCGCACGTCCTGCTGACGCACGAGCTGGAGCGGTCGGTGGACCGGGCTTTCGGGACGACGGCCTGCGGTCACCAGGGGCAGGCGCAGGCGTACGGGACGCCGCCGCCCCTGTCCGGGAACGGCGGCGGGGGACCGTACGGCTCGAACAATCCCTACGGCGGCGGCCCCGGGACGCCCGGTGGCGGCCCCGGTGGTCCTGGTGGCCACGGCGGTCCCGGTGGCCCCGGCGGAATGCCGCCCGGGTTCACGGGCGAGCCGCGCAGGCCCGGCAGGAGGGGCTTCTGGGCCGGGTGCGCGGTCGCGGTCGGGCTGTGCTGCACCTGCAAGTGGTGCTGTGCTTCGGAGTACGAAGGGCCCTGGTCCAGGAAGAAGCGCGAGGGCTGCTGCCACAAGTGCGAGTGCGAGAACTGGACCTGCCACTGCAACTGCGACTGCTGCGACTGAGGACACCGGCGGCGTCCCGGGCTCCCCGTGCCCGCAGCGCCCGTGTGGAAAAGTCGGGTGCATGAGCACAGACCCCCGGCAGGACTGGCAGCACTGGCACGAGCAGCGCGTCGAGACGGTCTCCGGACCGTACGGTCCGCTCTCGCTCACCGGCACCCACTGGCTCTCCGATTACCCGGAAGGTCGAATTCCGGACGTACCGGGGAGGTGGACGGCCGACGGCGAGGAGGTGGTCCTGACCGCCGCGCCCGAGGACGGGATCACCGTCGACGGGCAGCCGCTCACCGGTGGGGCCAGGCTGACCGCGGACACCGGGCCGATCCCGGAGTCCCGCGTCGCGGCCGGCGGCCGGCGGCTGGTCGTGCTGCGCCGCGAAGGGCTGTGGGCGGTCCGTGTCTTCGATCCCCGGTCACCGGCGCGGCGCGCCTTCGCGGGCCTGGACGTGACACCGTACGACGCGAAGTGGGTGCTCCAGGGCCGCTTCCGTCCGTACGGGGAAGGGCGTACCACCCTCCGGGTCGAGAACGCGGACGGGCGCGAGCGCGGGCTGGGACTCGCCGGGGAGATCGCCTTCGCGATCGACGGCGTCGAGTACACGCTTCAGGTCGCGGTCGAGGGCGACGGTTCGCTCTGGGCGGTCTTCGCCGACGCGACCAGCGGGGGCAGTACGTATCGCTTCCGCTTCCTGCGGCCGCCGGCGCCCGCGGCCGACTCCACGGTGACCGTCGACTTCAACCGGGCGCTGCTGCCGCCGTGCGCGTTCGCCGACCACTTCGTCTGCCCGTTCCCGCCGCCGGGCAACACCTTGCCGGTGCCGGTCCCGGCGGGGGAGAGGAACCGGATCGACCGCTGACCCGTCCCAGCCCCGGAGCGGCGCCCACGGAGCGGCATCACGCGGAACGTCGCGCCGGACACCGCGCGGCCCCGTCGGCCCCAGCGCTGCCGGCGCCGTCTGCCGTGGTGTCCGGTCGGCCGAAAGGCGCCCTTGCGCGGGCAGGTTGACGCCCCGAATACTCCCGAACAGCGCTTGTCAGGGGCACACCGTGTCCGGAATTCGGATGACGGGTTCACTGACTGCGCCTCACGGGCCCGTATCCCCCCACGGACGGGCCCCCTACTTCCCTCGGGAGGACGAAAAGTGAGGAACAGGCGCACCACCCCCCGCAATGGCGTGGCGAGACGATCCCGCCTGATCGCCGTCACCGCAGGACTCGTCGCCACCGCCGCGCTCGCCGTACCGAACGCCAGCGCCGACACGGCCCGTACGTACAGCGCCGACCAGCTCTCCTCCGCGAGTGAGGCGGTCCTGGAGGCCGATGTCGCCGGCACCGCCTGGCACATCGACAAGGCGACCGACACTCTGGTCGTCACGGCCGACAGCACCGTCTCCGGCGCCGAGATCGCCGAGATCAAGCGGGAAGCCGGGGCGAACGCGGGTGCCATCCGCGTCGAGCGGACCCCCGGCAGGTTCTCCAAGCTCATCTCCGGCGGCGACGCCATCTACGCCACCAGCTGGCGCTGCTCCGCCGGCTTCAACGTCCGCAACAGCGCGGGCACCTACTTCTTCGTGACCGCCGGTCACTGCACCGACGGCAATCCGCCCTGGTACACCGACTCCGCCCGCACCACGAGCATCGGCCCGACGGCCGGATCCAGCTTCCCCGGCAACGACTACGGCCTCGTGCGGTACGCCAACACCTCGGTCCCGCACCCGGGCACCGTCGGCAACCAGGACATCACCAGCGCGGCCAACGCCACCGTCGGCATGTCCGTCACCCGCCGCGGTTCCACCACCGGCACTCACAGCGGTACCGTCACCGGACTCAACGCCACGGTGAACTACGGCGGCGGCGACATCGTCTACGGCATGATCCGCACCAACGTCTGCGCCGAGCCCGGCGACAGCGGCGGCCCGCTCTACTCCGGCACCCGTGCCATCGGTCTGACCTCGGGCGGCAGCGGCAACTGCTCCTCCGGCGGCACGACCTTCTTCCAGCCGGTCACCGAGGCCCTGAACGCGTACGGCGTCAGCGTCTACTGAGAGGAAATCACTCCGGAAGACCGACCGCGGTCGGCAGCAGACGAGTCCCCGCCCGGCCGACCGGGCGGGGACTCGCCGTCGAGTGGAGGAATACCGGACAGGGGCACTTCTCACGCGTTGCCGCCCAGATGGTCGCATCCGGTGTTCGCGAACGCGACCGACTGGGCAGAGCTCGGAGAGTAAAGACATGGCGGGCGCGCGGAGGTCGTCGTGTGCGCGTCCTGAAGACGGTTCTGTGTGCCGCCGATCAGCCTCGGAATGGTGGGCGCACTACGGCCCCGCCCCCCACCTTGCAGGGCCGAACCCCCCACAGGAGGTCATGACGTGAAGCACCGACGCACATTCAAGCGGCGCGTGGCGATGGCGGGAGCCGGAGCCGCGGCCCTGATGGCAGCGGGAGTAACCTTCCAGACTGCGAACGCCAGTGACGAAACCCCTCGGCACACCGTCAAGAAGCTGACTGCGACGGGGGCCGAAAAGCTCGCCTCCGACCTCCAGTCGACCCTGGGCGACAACGCGGCCGGGGCGTACTACGACAGCGAGTCCGAGGAGCTCGTGGTCAACGTCATGAACGAGACGGCGGCCCAGAGCGTACGGAAAGCGGGCGGCAAGCCCAGAATCGTCAAGAACACCCTGGCCGAGCTGAGCGCCGTACGGTCCGCGCTCAGCGGCGAGACCACCGTCCCCGGCACCGCCTGGACCACCGACCCGGTCACCAACAAGGTGGTCGTGACGGCCGACCGTACGGTCGAGGGCGACGCGTGGGCGAAGCTGGAGAAGGCCGTCCGCGCGTTCGGCCAGAAGGCCCTGCTGAAGAAGTCCGCCGGAGAGTTCAAGCCGCTCGTCGCGGGCGGCGACGCGATCCTCAGCGGCAGCGCACGCTGTTCGCTCGGCTTCAACGTGGTCAAGGGCGGCGCGCCCCACTTCATCACGGCGGGCCACTGCGGCAAGGCCGGCAGCCAGTGGGCGGACTCCAAGGGCGGCGCGCTCGGCACGACGGCCGTCTCGACGTTCCCCGGCAACGACTTCGCGCTCGTCAAGTACGACGACGGGGTGGAGCACCCGAGCGAGGTCAACCTCTACAACGGCAGTACGCAGCCGATCGCCCAGGCGGGCGAGGCGATCGTCGGCATGGCGGTGCAGCGCAGTGGCTCCACCACCGAGGTGCACGACGGCAAGGTCAGCGCGCTGGACGCCACCGTGAACTACGGCAACGGAGACGTCGTCAACGGGCTCATCCAGACCACCGTCTGCGCCGAGCCCGGTGACAGCGGTGGCTCGCTCTTCACGGGCGACACGGCGATCGGCCTCACCTCGGGCGGCAGCGGCAACTGCACGGCGGGCGGCGAGACGTTCTTCCAGCCGGTGCCGGCGGCGCTGAAGGCGCTGGAGGCGGAGATCGGCTGAACCCCGGGTCCCGGTTCCGGTACTGGTCCGGCCTGCCTGCCGGGGCCCCGTCCGGTGCGCGTGCGTACCGGACGGGGCGCTGCCCCGGACCCGGTCCTCACATGCCGGACGGCGGGGAATCGACCGTGTCCGGTCTGCGCAGCGAGGCCATGATCAGGGTGATGACGCTGCCCGCGATCGCCCAGATGCTGAGGACCTGAAGCGGTCCGGAGACCGCGTTGCCCCGGAAGTACGCGATCGAGCGCGCCGCCCAGGTGCCCGCGCCCGGCGGCAGGGCGGGGCCGATCGTCTCCCAGAAGGGCGGCAGCATCGGCAGCGGGAACGCCCCGCCCGCGCTCGGATTGCCCGCGATCACGACGAGCAGGACGGCCAGACCGATCCCCACGATGCCGGTGAGCGCCTGGAGGGCGAGCGTGATCGCGCCGACGGAGAAGACGACCAGGGAGCCGAGACCCCACAGGGCCATGATGCTGCCGGGCAGAGCGTCGAGAACCGGTCCGACGATGATCGCGCCGCCGAGCCCGCCCGCGATCGAGTAGAGCGCCATGACGCCGAGCCTGATCACCGCGCGCTCTCTGTTGGCGGGCCGGGAGCCCGCGCTGATCGCCAGGATCGAGGCGCAGAGGTAGCCCCCGACACACCACCCCACGACCAGGTAGAAGGCGGAGAGGCCGTCGAAGTCCCGGTCCGAGGCCGGGGCCACGTCCACGGTTTCCACGGTGCGCCGCTGGGACGCCTCGACCTTGGTGGCGAGCGCGGTCAGGGCCGAGGAGAGCACGGTGCCCCCGCCGGAGGCGACCAGCAGGGTGTCGGTCTTCGATGCGGGGGAGACGATCAGGGCGCCGTCGATCTCACGGTTCAGGATCTGCCGTCGGGCGGTGGCCTCGTCCGCGACCGTGCGCGGGTCCAGGGGGTCGCCGGGCAGGTCCTGGAGCCGGTCGACGAGGCGCGTGGCCGACTGCTCGGGTGCGACGACGCCGAAGGGCACGTTCCGGGGCTTCGGGCTGTGCAGTGCTCCCACGTAGGACGTGATGAAGAGCAGTTGCAGGGCGAGCACGCCTATGACGAGCAGTGCGGCCCGTGGCGTGACGGCGGTCTTCACCTCGTCGACGAGAGTCATGTCCCCACGCTCGGGGGCACCCGGCGTTCGCGCAGGCGGGGCTGGGCCGATCGGCTGACACTGCGAGCGCTGCCGCCCGACGGCTGCCGCAGAGCTGCCGCCCCCGCCCGGGAAACGAGGCGGGGGCGGCAGCAGCCACAGAGGCCGGCCGGTGCCGGTGCCGGAGCCGAAGCGGGGGCCGAAGCCGGTGCCGGGTCAGCGGCGGCCGGCCTTGCGGCGGACGGCGCCGAACATCACCGCGGCCCCGACGGCGAGCGCGGCGGCGCCGCCGATCGCGAGGTACCGGGTGGTGCCGTCGCCACCGGTCTCGGCCAGGTTCTCGCCGGCAGCGGTGACCGGCTGCGCGGCGCCGGTGCCGTTCGCCTCCGGCGCGTTGGCGGCGGGCTCGTCGGCGGCCTGGCCGGTGGCCGGGGCCGTCACCTCCGCGCCGGTCTCGTGGTCGTCGTCACCGTGGCCGTTGTGCTCCACGGTCGACTCGTCGGCCCCGTCCGCGACCTCCTGCTCGGTGGGGGCGGACGCGGTCGGAGCCGGGGCGGCGCCCGACCCGCCGGTGTCCTTGCCGAAGACCACGTCGGAGCAGGTGTAGAAGGCCTCCGGGCTGTCCGAGCGCTGCCAGACGCTGTAGACGAGGTGACGGCCCGACTTGTTCGGGACCGTGCCGTCGAAGACGTAGTCGCCGTTCTCCATCGCCGGGTCCGTGACCTCGGCGAAGGGCTTCTCCTCCAGGTCGGACCACTTCAGCGGTTTCGTCGGGTCGTAGCCGTCCTTGGTGAGGTACAGCTCGAACGAGCCCCTGTGCGGAGCCGTGCCCTTGTAACGGAAGGTGTGCTTGCCGGCGGCCAGCTTCGACGACGGCCAGTCGGCACGCGGCAGGTCCAGGCCCTTGTACTTGTCGTTGCCGGCGCTGCACAGCTCGCCGTCCGGGATCAGCTGCTTGTGGTTGCCGGCGGCGTTCGCGATGTTGACCGCGTTCCAGTCGTAGAACGCCTGCACACCGCTGGCCGCGACCGCCGCCTTGCACGCCGCCGAGTCGGGGCTCTCCGGCCCCTCCGCGTAACAGGCCGACACCCGGGAGACCGGGTCCGTCATCGAGCCGTGGGCGGAAGCCGGAACGGCCGACAGGGCGGTCAGCGCGAGCGGCGTGATGCCGAGGGCGGCGATTACGGCAGCCGTGCCGCCCTTGCGGTCCGTGCGACGAGCGGTCATCGGGTCGTTCTCCTTGCGGTGGGGACACATGGCGGCACGGGGCGGGAATCGAGTCCGGCGGCGCGGCCCCCCGAAAACAAGCGGCGCCGACGGACCGAACTCCGCCCCGGCGATCAGCAAGCTAGCCCCCGGAAACAGCGAAATCCCCCGCCCGGGGCGGGGGACGGTGATCCTTATGGTGCCTTTAAGGAACCAATCAGCGATCGTTAAGAACCGTCAGCCGATCCACCGGTAGCGGCGCTCCGGCCGCCCCGTTCCGCCGTACCGCAGCGTCACCTCGGCGCGGCCCGTGTCCGCGAAGAACTCCAGATAGCGGCGCGCGCTGACGCGTGACAGTGATCCGGACTCGGCGCACTCGGTGGCGGAAAGGCCCGAGGGGTGCTCGCGCAAGGTGCGCTCGACCAGCTCCGCCGTGGGCGTCGCGAGGCCCTTCGGCAGCTCGCGCGAGCCCGGCGGGCGGGGCCCGAAGATCTGGTCGACGTCCGCCTGGCGCGCCTCGCCCTGCTCGGCGAGTTCGTCGAAGCGGGTACGCACCGACGCCACGTACCGCAGCTGCTCCTGAAGGGCCGCCCGGTTGAACGGCTTGATCAGATAGTGCAGGGCGCCGGCCCGCAGCGCGGCCCTGATGATCCCGGCATCGCGGGCGGCCGTGATGAACAGCGCGTCCACGGTGTGCCTGTCCTCCGTGGACGCGGCCCGCTCCTCCGCCGCGCGCAGCTCGCGCAGCACACTGATCCCGTCCATGTCGGGCAGATATACGTCGAGCAGGACCAGATCGGGACGAAGCCGTTCGGCCGCGCGCAGCGCCTCGGCACCGCTGTGCGCCACTCCGACGACCGTGAAACCGTCCGTCGCGGACACGCAGCGGCTGTGCAGCTTCGCGACCATGAAGTCGTCGTCCACCACCAGCACCTTGGTCACCGCGCAAGGCTAGGGCGCGACCACAACGACCACAACGTCCGTTGGTTGCGGAAGCGAGACAGCTTGTCAACGTGCGGGCAACATGTGGGCCACCTCACGAATTTCCCTGAATCCCCAGTTCAAACGGACAGGTGGTGGCCCAGGTGCGCGTGCGCACTCCCCTCGCCCTGCTCGGGGCGGCACTGCTGGTACTGGTGGGGCCGCCGCTGCTCACGACAGGCAGCGGCGCCGACACCGGCACGCAGATCCCCGGTCTGCGCTTCATGGTTCCCAATACCCCCGGCGGCGGCTACGACATCACGGCCCGCACGGCCGCGAAGAACGCCGAGGACGCCGGCCTCACCCACAACATCGAGGTGTTCAACCTGCCGGGAGCCGGCGGCACCGTCGGTCTCACCCGGCTCGTCGGCGAACACGGCAACGGCAGGCTCGCCATGTCGATGGGGCTCGGTGTCGTCGGCGCCGTACACACCAACAAGTCGCCCAGGACACTGGGCGACACGACACCGATCGCCCGGCTCACCGAAGAGCAGGACATCGTCGTCGTCGGCAAGGGCTCCCCGTACCAGACCATCGACGACCTCCTCGCCGCCTGGAAGAAGGACCCCGCCAAGCTCCCCGTCGGCGGCGGCTCCTCACCCGGCGGACCCGACCACCTCGCGCCCATGCTGATGGCGAAGGCGGCGGGCATCGAGCCCAAGTCCGTCAACTACATCCCGTTCGACGGCGGGGGCGAGCTCCTTGCCTCCATCCTCGGCAACAAGGTCGCCTTCGGCGTCTCGGGCGTCGGCGAGTACCTCGACCAGATCAGGTCGGGCGAGCTGAGGCTCCTCGCCGTCACCGGGCCCGAGCGCGTCGAGGGTCTCGACGCCCCGACCCTGCGCGAGTCGGGCCTGGACACCGACTTCACCAACTGGCGCGGCATCGTCGCGCCGCCCGGACTCACCGACACCGAGCGCGACAAGCTCGTCGCGCTGATCGAGAAGCTGCACGCCTCGCCCGAGTGGCAGGCGTCGATGGAGAAGAACGGCTGGGACGACGCGTTCCTGACCGGGGAGGCGTTCGGCGACTTCCTGGACGAGCAGGACGAGCGCGTGGACTCGGTGCTGAAGGAGCTGGGGCTGTGACGACCGGAACCGCACCCGGGACCCCCGCGCCCGCCGGCCGCGGCGGGTGGCTGCGCGAACACTCCGAAATCGGTGTCGCCGTCCTGCTGTTGCTGCTCGGCGTCCTCGTCCTCACCGACGCCCTCACCATGGACGTCGACCTCACCCAGCGCGGACCCGTCGGGCCGAGGACCGTCCCGGTCGTCGTCGGCGTCGCCCTGCTGCTCGTCGCCGTACTCCTCGCCCTCGACGTCCTGCGCGGCGGCCGCGGCGAGGCCGAGGGCGGCGAGGACGTCGATCTGAGCGAGCCGGGCGACTGGCGTACGGTCCTGCTCCTCACCGGGGTCTTCCTCGGCAACGCGGTTCTCGTCGATCCGCTCGGCTTCCCGGTTTCCGGGGCCCTGCTCTTCTGGGGATCGGCGTACGCGCTGGGCAGCCGCCACTACGACCGCGACCCGCTCATCGCGGCCGGCCTCTCCCTCGTCACCTTCTTCGTCTTCGACAACCTGCTCGGAGTCCCGCTCCCCGGTGGCCCCCTGATGGAGGTGCTCTGAGTCATGGACTCCCTCAACTCCCTTCTCGACGGCTTCGGCACGGCCCTCACCCCCGTCAACCTGCTCTGGGCGGCCATAGGCGTCCTGCTCGGCACGGCCATCGGCGTACTGCCGGGCATCGGCCCCGCGATGGCGGTGGCCCTGCTCCTCCCGGTCACGTACGGTCTCGAACCCACCGGCGCCTTCATCATGTTCGCGGGCATCTACTACGGCGCGATGTTCGGCGGCTCCACGACCTCCATCCTGCTCAACACCCCGGGGGAGAGCGCGGCTGTGGTGGCGGCCATCGAGGGCAACCCGATGGCGAAGGCGGGACGCGGCGCGCAGGCGCTGGCGGCCGCCGCCATCGGCCACTTCGCGGGCGGCATGATCGGCACGGTCCTGCTGGTGGCGCTCGCCCCGACCGTCGCCTCGCTGGCGGTGGACATCGGCGCGCCGGACTACTTCGCCATCATGGTGCTGGCGTTCATCGCCGTGACGTCCGTGCTCGGCTCGTCGCGTATCAGGGGCGCGGCGTCGCTGCTGATCGGCCTGGCCATCGGCCTCGTCGGCCTGGACCAGATGACCGGCCAGCAGCGTCTCACCTTCGGCTCGCTCCAGCTCGCCGACGGCATCGACGTGGTGATCGTCGCGGTCGGCCTCTTCGCGATCGGCGAGGCGCTGTGGGTCGCCGCGCACCTGCGGCGCTCGGCCGCCGAACCCATTCCGGTCGGCCGCCCCTGGCTCGGCGGGGCGGACGTGAGGCGCACCTGGAAGTCCTGGCTGCGCGGCCCGCTGATCGGTTTTCCGTTCGGCGCGATCCCGGCCGGCGGCGCGGAGATCCCGACGTTCCTGTCGTACGTCACCGAGAAGCGCCTCTCGAAGCACAAGGAGGAGTTCGGCCAGGGCGCCATCGAAGGCGTGGCGGGACCGGAGTCGGCGGCCTCGGCCTCCGCCGCCGGCACCCTCGTCTCGATGCTGACGCTCGGCCTGCCGACGACGGCCGTCGCCGCCGTCATGCTGGCCGCCTTCCAGCAGTACGGCATCCAGCCGGGACCGCTCCTCTTCGAGCGCGAACCCGACCTGGTGTGGGGCCTGATCGCCTCGCTCTTCGTCGGCATGGTGCTGCTGCTCCTGCTCAACCTGCCGCTGGCACCGCTGTGGGCGAAACTGCTGCGCATCCCGCGCCCGTACCTCTACGCCGGGATCCTCTTCTTCGCGGCGGTCGGCGCGTACGCGGTGGGCGGCGAGGCGCTGGACCTGGTGATCCTGCTGGTCATCGGCCTGATCGGGTTCGGCATGCGGCAGTACGGGCTGCCGGTGCTGCCCGCGGTGATCGGCGTCATCCTCGGCCCGGCGGCGGAGCAGCAGTTGCGGCGCGCGCTCCAGATCAGCGACGGAAGCGCGACGGGACTGGTCGACACGCCCTTCTCGGTGACGGTCTACGCCGTGATCGTCGTCCTGCTGGCCTGGCCCTGGCTGAAGAAAGCGGTGATGCGCGGCCGCCGTAACGTGTCGGCATGACCGACGACACCGTCCGCCCCGCCACCTTTGCCGACGTACCGGGGGTGAAGGCCGTGACCGACGCGGCCTACCACCACTACATCGAACGGATCGGCGTGGTGCCGGCCCCGATGGAAGCCGATCACGCGGCGAACGTCGCGGCGGGACGGGTGTTCGTGACGGGTGATCCGGTGCGGGGCGTCCTGGTGCTCGTACCGGAGGCGGACCACCTCTTCCTCGACAGCGTCGCGGTCCACCCCGACGCCCACGGGCGGGGGGTGGGCCGCCGCCTGCTGGAGTACGTCGAGGCGCACGCGCTCTCGCTCGGGCTGCCGGAGGTGCGTCTCTGCACGAACGCCGAGATGTGGGAGAACCAGAAGCTGTACCCCCGGTTCGGGTACGAGCTGGTGGAGCGGCGGATGGAGGGCGTGTACGACCGCTTCCACTACCGCAAGCGGCTGTCGCCGGCGCCGACGGGTCAGGAACCGCCGAGCCCGGACGCCCGGCGCTCCGACCACTGAGCCGATCCGTCGAACGTGGCCCGGCGCAGCCCCCCAGAGGGCGCGCAGGGGCCCGCGCCGGGCCGCGGCCCGAGCGTCGGACTGCGCGAGCGCGGGATCGTCATCGACCCGGCCACGGGCAGCTCCTCGACCTGCTGACGCTGTGCGGCTGCTCCACCACGCGGTCGGCTTGCTGGCACGGGCCACCCGCCTCGGTCCGGAACCGGGCGCTCCGGCGTCCGCGGACCACGCGCCCGGCTGATCGCCGGTGAATGTCAGTGAGGGCTGCGACGATCGGACGCATGACGACGATCGACTGGGACGCGACCGCGGACTCCTTCGACCAGGAGCCGGACCACGGGCTGCTCGACCCCGCGGTGCGCGGGGCGTGGGCGGCGAGGATGAGGACGTGGCTGCCGCAGGACGGGCCGGCCGAGGTGCTCGACCTCGGTTGCGGTACGGGCAGCCTGTCCCTGCTCGTCGCCGAACAGGGACACCGGGTGACCGGGATCGACCGCTCGCCCCGGATGGTGGACCTCGCCCGGATCAAGCTGGCGGGAACGGCGGAGGCCGAGGTCCTCGTCGGGGACGCTTTCCGGCCGCCGGTCGGGGAGCGGAAGTTCGACGTGGTGATGGCCCGCCATGTGCTGTGGCTGCTGCCGGACGCGGGCGCCGCCCTGCGGCACTGGTGCTCACTGCTGAGGCCCGGCGGGCGGCTGCTGCTGATCGAGGGGGTGTGGGACGGCGTGGGCATCCCGGCCCGTGAGGTGACCGACGCCCTCGCCCCGCTCGCCCCGCACGTCCAGTACGAACGGCTCTCCGGCGACCCGTCCCTGTGGGGCCGTACCGTCGACGACGAGCGTTACGCCGTGGTGGCCCGCCCGGGCCGCCCGGCCCCGCGTCCCCGCCACACCGAAGTGGTCGACGTGCACCTGATCCTCCGCCGGGGCGACGAGGTGCTGCTCGCCCGCCGCGCCGGCACGGGGTACGCGGACGGCCTGCTGAACGGGCCCTCGGGACACGTGGAGGACGGCGAGGACGTCCGCGCGGCGATGATCCGCGAGGCGGGGGAGGAGATCGGCATCACGCTGGCCCCGGACGACCTGCGCGTGGCGCTGGTCATGCAGCACCGCGCGCCGGGCGGTGATCCCAGGACGGGCTGGTTCTTCGAGGCACGGTACGGCGCGGGCGGCGAGCCGTACAACCGGGAACCGGACAAGTGCTCCGAGCTCGCCTGGCACCCCCTGAGCGCCCTGCCCGCCGACATGGTCGCCTACTGCCGCGCGGGCCTCGACGCGTACCGGGCGGGTGAGCGCTTCGTCGTCCACTGGCACGAGGACGGCGACTCCATCGCCTACGACGAGAAGGGCCGGTCGCGAGCGATCCACCTTCCGGCGACGGGCACACCGGGTACGGCAGGTGCGCCGTCATGAGAAAGCGTGTGCGCGCGCTCGCCGTTCTGCTGCTTCCGCCGGTGCCCGGTGCCTGCGGTACGGAGCAGGCCGCCACTCCTGCGCCCGCCGAACTCGGGGCGCGGGCCGGGGAGTCGGCCCTGGAGCTGATCCATGTGACCGGGGTGTCCGGGTACGAGCCGGCCGAGCAGTCCGTCGGCGTCATCGGGAACGACGGTTTCTCGGCCGCGTACTTCTCCCCGGAGAGCGGCGGACAGATACAGCTGCCAGTCGGCCGGGGGAAGCTGGACGAGGCGAACCGCACCACAGTGCCCACGGAGACGGGAACGGGAGCGGAGACGGCAGCGGGGACGGAGTCCGGGGCCGGCGAGGGGGGGCGAGTGCGAGCGGGACGGCGACCACTGGTACCGCGCCTCGGGCACCTCGCACACGTACGCGCGGGCGTACGACGGGCATGTGGTGCGGGTCGGCGCCGATCGGGGCACCGTGGACCGCGACACCCTGCGGCAGGCCGCCGAGAAGGCGCACCGGGCGGACGGCCGTGAGCTGGACGCGGTCCTCCCGGAGCGCGGCGAAGGCGCCGGCGCGGACGAGATGCCCGAGCGCGGCGACCTGCCCCCGGAGGGGGACGGCGCCCCCGACAACGACATGGGGGCGACCGGCCGAGTCCCCCTCAGTGGCTGAGCGCCTCGGCGAAGGCCGGGCCGCGGCGGGCGAGGGCCTCCAGGGCGTCGAGCGTGCGAAGGGCCTCGGCCGCAGCCTGCGGATCGTGGTCCGCCAGGCCGCTCGCCTCGAACTCGTCCTCGTCCAGCCGCAGGACCGTGGAGCCGTCCGCCGACAGCCACAGGTCGAGGTCCAGGTCCTCGACCTCCACCCGGCCGTCACCCACGACCGCCGGACGCGTCACGTCGCAGTACCAGCCCTTCAGCGTGCCGTCCGCCGTCCTGACCTCCTTGACGGCGTACCACCGGTCCCGCCAGTAGTGCTCCGTGAAGACGTCACCGGGCTCGAACCGTACGAAGCCGAAGTCCCGTACCCCCGGCGCCGCCCACGGCGCCCGCACCACCAGGTGCGTGCCGTCGTCGAAGACCACGGAAGCCGGGTAGCGGATTTTCGTACGGCCGGCCTTGACGAGGGCTATCTCAACCGAACTCGCGGACATGGCGTACCTCCGAGGCGCAGATCTCGTATCCGAACCACTTGTTGACGGCGAGCATCGGACCGTTGTCCGCGTCGTTGCTGGTGTACGCGTCCGTATAGCCGGCGGCGCGGGCGCGGTGCAGCGAGTCGGCCTTGGCCAGCTTCGCGAAGCCCCGGTTGCGGTGGGCGCGCACGGTGCCGGTCATGCCGGACCAGTAGCGGGTGCGGCCGTCCGTATGGGCCGCGGTGAACGCCGCGACCCGTCCGTCGGCCACCACGACCGTGGAGAGGCCGTGGTCGAGGAGCGGATCGTTCCAGGTGTGGTTGATCCAGTCGTCGTAATCGGTGAAGTCGGTGCTGATGTCGCCCGGTTCGTCGGCGGTGGCCTCCGCGTCGGCCTCGAACATCGGCCGCGGGTCGTCCAGGAAGTCCGCGGCGGTACGGAGCTCCACCCCGGCGGGGAGGGACTGCGGCCGGGGGAGCGGCCCTTCCGCCAGGCCGAGGCGTTGGAAGTGCAGGGAGCGGGTCGGCCGGTAGCCGCGCTTCTCGGCGAACGCGCGCGATGCGGGTACGTCCACCACCCAGGCGTAGACCGCCGTGGCGCCCTCCGCGCCGAGATGCTCCTCCGCCGCGCGCAGCAGCAGCGACCCCGCGCCCCGGCCGCGGTGGCCGGGGTGGATGTACGGGGTGACGTACGCCTGGCCCGGCTCGGCGCTGTCGTACGCGATACCGGCGAAAGCCGTGCCGATGACTTCGCCGTCCCGCTCGGCCGCCAGCATGCGCATCTTCTTGGCGGGATGCGCGGTGCTCCGTTCGAAGGCCACGGACGCCGGGGTCACGACCATGAAGGGGACCGCGGCGCGGCGCACCCTGATCCAGGCGTCGGTGTCGGCGGCCGTGAAGTCACGGACGATCAGTGTCATGGAACGGCACGTTACGCGCGGGACGTGTTCCGGTGCCTCCCGATTTCCGGTGGTGGGAGACAATCGGGCCGTGACCTTGAAGATCTCCCTCGACGCGGACTCCGGCAGCGCCCCGTACGAGCAACTGCGCGCCCAGATCTCGGAACAGGCCCGCGCCGGTGCGCTGCCGGTGGGCCACAGGCTCCCGACCGTACGCGGCCTCGCGGAGGAGCTGGGCCTTGCCGCGAACACCGTCGCGAAGGCGTACCGCGCGCTGGAGGGCGACGGGGTGATCGAGACGCGGGGGCGGAACGGGACGTTCGTCGCGGCGGCGGGGGACGCTGCTCGCAGGGAGGCGGCGGGGGCGGCGCAGGCGTACGCGGAGCGGGTCCAGCGGCTGGGCCTCGGCCGGGCGGAGGCGACGGCTGCGGTCGAGGCGGCGCTCCGGGCCGCGTACGAGGCGTAGCGGGGTGCGGTGCGCGAGGTGCGGTGGGGTGGGGTGCGGGGCGCCGTTGCGCGGGACTTGTTCCCCGCCCCGCCTGCCCCCTCCCGTAACCGGAGCTCCGCCCCGGCCGGGAAGGAGAGGGCGGGGCGGGATGAGGGAAACGGCCGGAGGCTACAGGTAGAGGCCCGCGTCCGAGCCCTCGTGCTGTGCCGGGACCGACGCCGGGCCGCTGCCGCGGCGCAGCGCGTACAGCTCCGCCAGCGTCGCACCGTCCCGGCCGACGGCCTCCTCCAGGCCGTGGACCTCCCCACCGAGCCAGTCCACCGCCTCCGCGCGCGTCAGCGAGCCGACTTCGATGCGCGCCATGCACCGCCCCGGCCGCACCACCGCCGGATGGAGGCGCTCCAGGTCCTCGTTGGTGGTGACGCCGACCAGGACGTTCCTGCCCTGTCCCAGCAGCCCGTCCGTCAGGTTCAGCAGGCGGGAGAGCGCCTGGCCCGCCGTGTGCTTCGCCTCGCCCCTGATCAGCTCGTCGCAGTCCTCCAGCAGGAGCAGCCGCCAGCGCTCCTTCGCCGAGCCGTCGTCCTCGCCGATCGCGATGTCCATCAGATAGCCGACGTCGTTGAAGAGCCGCTCCGGGTCCAGTACGCAGTCGACCTGGCACCAGTCCCGCCACGAGCGGGCCAGCGTGCGCAGCGCGGACGTCTTGCCCGTACCGGGCGGGCCGTGCAGCAGGAGCAGACGGCCCGCGATGTCGTCCGGTGTCACCTTCATCAGCCGGTCCATGGCGTCGGCCACCGGCGCCGTGTAGTTGGACCGCACCTCGTCCCACGTACCGGCGGCGATCTGCCGGGTGGTGCGGTGCGGGCCCCGGCGCGGGGAGACGTACCAGAAGCCCATCGTGACGTTCTCGGGCTGCGGTTCGGGTTCGTCCTGCGCGTCGTGCGTCGCCTGTTCCAGGACCTTCTCCGCGAGGTCGGAGGTGACGGCGGTGACGGTGACGTCCGCGCCGCGGGTCCAGCGGGACACCAGCAGTGTCCACCCCTCGCCCTCGGCGAGGACCGCGCCGCGGTCGTCGTCGCGGGCCGCGCGCAGGACCTTCGCGGACGGCGGGAGGAGGGTGGCACCGGGTTTGACGCGGTCGATCGACTTGCTGTGGGAGTACGGCTGCTCGCCCGTCGCGAAGCGGCCGAGGAACAGCGCGTCGACGACGTCCGACGGCGAATCGCTGTCGTCGACGTTGAGCCGGATCGGCAGAGCGGCCTCAGGGTTTGCGGACATGGCGCCCATGATCCGGCACGGGGCCGCCCCGTGCACCCCGGTTTCATACGTTCATCCGTTCCACGGAGCGGCGTGCCGTTACGTGCCTGTTCCTCTGATACCTGCCGGAATGCCGTCCCCCGCCGATACGCTGGCCGGTGATGCGACGCCATGGGTGGGACTCCGGGGCAAGGCGGTGGCGGCTCCTCGCGCTGACCGGCGTGGGCGTGGTCCTGATCGCCCTCGTACTGACGATGTGTACGGCTCTTCCCGACGGGGACGGCCGCAGCGGCGACGCCGGCACCACCACCACCGACGGCGGCAAGGTGCACGGCACCCCCGTCGAGCCGTCGGCCGCGCCGGAGCCCGAACTCGGCTGGGGCTTCACGCACACGCAGTACAGCGCCGACGAGGGCGCCGGCGCCGCCCTGCGCAGGGCCGAGGACACGCTGTCCGCGACGCCCCTGCCCCAGATCCAGCACATCATGGGGTGGGGCGCGGAGAACCCGGAGCCCTCTCCGGGCCGCTACCGATTCGACGAGCTGGACAGCCGCGTCGACCTGATCCGCAGGACGGGCGGCACCCCGGTCATCACGCTGTGCTGCGCGCCGGACTGGATGAAGGGCGGCCGGGCCGGGGCGGGCAACACCGACTGGAGCAGGCGGTCCCTGGAGACCGCGCCGAGCCCCGAGCACTACGAGGACTTCGCGAAGCTCGCCGGCACGGTGGCCAGACGCTATCCCGACGTACGGCACTTCATCGTCTGGAACGAGTTCAAGGGCTTCTTCGACGACGGCCGCAAACGCTGGAACCACGAGGGGTACACCGAGCTCTACAACCTGGTGTACGCCGAGCTGAAGAAGGTCGACAAGGAGAATCTCGTCGGCGGTCCCTACCTCGTCATGGACAGCTACGAGCCGCGCGACACGACGTACGCCTCCGCTCTCGAGGGCCCCTGGGGCAGCATCGACCAGCGGGCCCTCGACGCCTACACCTACTGGAACGAGAACAAGAAGGGCGCCGACTTCGTCGTCGTCGACGGCTCCAGCTACACCCGGGACGACGAGTTGCTGCCCGACGAGTTCCGGGCCACGGACAAACTCACCGCGGTGAGCGAGTGGATCCGCGACCGGTCCGGCGGGCTGCCGGTGTGGTGGGCGGAGTACTACGTCGAGCCGGGTGACGACGACGACGACCGCGACGGCTGGAGCGAACCGCACCGCGTCGCCGTGCACGCCTCGGGACTGATGGCGATCGCCCGCGGCGGCGCGAGCACGGCCTTCTACTGGAATCCGCAGAACAGGGGCGCGAAGTGCGCCGGCTGCCTGTGGCGCTCCACGCGGCTGGAGGACGGCGGCGGGGCGCTGCCCATGATGAAGCTGCTGTCGCGGTTCGCGCAGGAGTTCCCGCCGGGCACCCGGTACGACGGTTCCGTGCGGGTCGCCGCCACCGACGTCTCCCATGTCCGCGTCCTCGCCGACGACGAGACCGTCCTGGTGGTGAACACCCTCGACCGGCCCGTCGAGGCGAAGGTCGACGGGAAGTCCTTCGGCATGCGGGGTCACGAGGTGAGGTGGCTGGCGCGCTGACGCCGCGTCCGGTCCGCCCTCCCGCTCTCCCCGCCCTCCTCCGGCCTCACGACATCGTCAGGAAGCGCCGCACCAGCGAGGCCAGCAGCACGGCCAGCAGCGGCAGCGAGAACCAGAAGGTGCTCTGCAGCCACTGCAACTGCCGTACGCCCGGCGCCACCGCCACCCGTACGACCTCCCGCGCCGCCAGCAGCACGATCAGCACCAGCGCGGCCAGCGCGCCCACCACCGACCACGGCGTCCAGGTGGTCTTCGGGCCCGCCGGGCCCGGCTGCGGCTTCTCGACCGGGCCGTCGGGCTGCTCGCGCAGCGCGTACATCGACACGTCCGTGTTCGACAGGACCTTCGTGAGCTCGGGCCGTCGGTCGAGCTGCGCGGTCAGCCGCTTCTCCCAGGTGTCCGGGTAGCCCGAGTCGAGCCGCAGATAGGTCGACTGGCTCCGGTTGACCATGAGGTACGAGTTCGGGCCCGCCTCCTTCAGCGACTTGACCAGCCCGGCCACCAGCACCGGGTCGACGGGGGCGAGCGTCGGTACGTAGGTGACCTTCTCCATGTCCCGCGCGCCCCAGGGGATCGCGGGCGTCACGTTGTTCAGGGTGTCGTTGCTCATCCACAGCAGCCGTACCGACGGATCGTCGTGCGCGTACACGAACTCCATCGCCGCGACCTCGCCGCTCCTGGTCCGCTCGAAGGACTCGTTGCCCCAGCGGGAGACCAGGAAGCCGCCCATCAGGAGCAGCCCCGTCAGCAGCGCGGCGAGCGGAGCGAGGCTCCCCCGGCCCGCCCTCCGCCCGGCGGTGGTGGCGCCGGTCCGCGGAAAGAGCGCGAGGCCGGCCAGCAGGGCCGCGCCCGGCAGCGCGAACATGAAGACGCGCAGGGCCATTTCGCCGCCGTACGACTGCATGCCGAAGCCCAGGAACGGCACGAACGCCAGCACCAGGAGCGAGCGCTCGCCGTAGCCGGCGACGCGCCGCCGCCACCAGCCCCAGCACGCGAGGGCCAGCACACCGCCGGCCATCGCGACCCGGACGTACAGCACCAGCTTGTGTGCCGAACTCCCGCCCTCGATGCGGCCGGAGACGGAGGACGTCACATTGCTGCCGAGGCCGCCGACGCCGCCGAACAGTTCGTCGAAGTGTCCCGACCAGTACGGCTCGGCGAAGAAGCCGATCCAGACCGCGACCATGACGCCGAACAGCAGGGGCAGCCCGCGCAGCGTCGAGCGGCCCGCCACCACCAGGACGGCGAGGACCCCGAGCATCACGAACGGCGTGAGCTGGTGGGCCGGGACGGTGGCGGCGAAGAGCCCGATCAGCACCAGCAGCAGCACCGCCTTCTCGCGCCGCCCGGCCGGCCTGACCTCGGTCTCACCGGGACGCCGCTTGGTCCACAGCACGCGCGGCTCGCGGAACCAGAGGAGCAGCACCGCCACGAAGGCGAGGTACATCCCGTAGGTGAAGCCCTGCGGCGAGAAGTAGTCCTGGCCGACCCAGCCGCTCAGGACGAAGATCCAGGCCCCCGCCCACCTGGCCCGCCAGCCCGCCCGCATCGAACGCGTCAGCAGGAACAGCGGCGGCAAGTAGAGCAGTTGCATGGCCAGTGGCCACCAGCGGATCACGGACGACATGTCGGAGACGCCGCACGCCCCGGCGACGAAGGTGGCCAGGGCGAAGAAGCCGGGCCAGCTCCAGCGCGCGTCGAGGTCGGGCACCGCCGTGCCGGTCCGGCCGATGTAGTCCAGGAAGCCGAGGTGCTGCCACGCCGTCGGGAACCGCGGTTCGGCCTCCAGCACGGCGGGCAGCGCGTGGAGCGACACCACGGTGGCGAGCAGCGCCACCGTCAGCAGCACGGTCCGCGGCCGGTGCAGCCACAGCAGCGAGGCGAAGGACAGTGTGAGCAGTCCCGCGCCGACCAGGGTCGCCTGCGGGAGCACGGAGACCAGCCCGAGGCCGCCGATGTGCTCCAGGTCGTCCTCGCCGATGCCCCGCACGGGCAGCCAGTACAGGGCGAGCGCGGCCAGGAGCAGCAGCCCCACGCCCAGTTCGGGGGCGCGGAGGCGGATCCGGGCGCGCAGCGGGGCGGGGCGGGGTGCGGGCAATACGTCGTACGCCTGGGACGCCCGGGACACTCGGGACGCCCGGGACACCTGTGAGGCCGCCGCCCCGGGCCCCTCGCCCGCCGCGGGCTCCCTCCGCACCGCGAGCTCCTCGCTCGCCTCGGAAGAGGGCACGGGAGCCGGTACGGACGGGGTGGAGCGGGGCGGTGGAGTCACCCTCGGCAGCGGCGACCCGAGCGCCCATGCCGGCCGGTGGCCACCGCTCTCGTCGGCCCCGTCGGCCCCGCCCGCCCCGCCGTCCGCATCGGTCGTACCGCTGCCACCGCTGCCGCCGCTTCCCGGCACGGGCGTACCGGTGGCCGGAGTCTCCGGTCCCGGCCGCAGGTCGGGCCTGCGCTCCGGGTGGTCGAAGTCCAGCCGCGCCCCGAGGGGCATGGTGGGCGGACCGAGCGCCGAGCGCAGCACCCGGCGCGCCCCGGACTCGCCGGCGGACAGCCCCTCCCCGTCCGTAGGGCCGCCGCCGGGGGAGCCCGCCGCGTCGCCGTCGGCCGTCGGACCGCCGTCGGGAGCCGCCGCGTCCGCCCCCGTGGACCCGGCGGCGGGCGGCGCCGACCGCACCACCCGGTACAGCATCACGCCCGCGACCGAGGCCACCACCGCCAGGCTGGAGATCTCCGCGACCCCCGCCCCCACCAGCCCCATGCGCGGCAGCAGCAGCAGCGTCAGGCCGAGCACCAGGACGCACAGCCCGCCCTGGAGGTAGGCGAGCCCGGACGTGCGGCTCTGGGCGCGCAGGACCGCGAAGTACACCTCGATGACGACGCGCAGCAGCGCGCCGACGGCGAACCAGCGCAGCAGCGGGGTCGCGGCGTCCGCGTAGCCCTCGCCGAAGACGCCCAGGATGCAGGGGGCGCCGAAGAACAGGACGGCCGCGACCGGCAGCATGATGCGCGCCATGCGGCGCAGCGCGGCCCGGCAGTTCTGGGCGAGGGCGGACGGGTCGTGCGCGCCTTCCACGGTCAGCGAGGCACCCATGTTGATCGCGAGCAGGTTGACCGTGCCGCCGATGGTCGTGGTGATGTAGAAGTACGCGTTGTCCTCGGAGCTGACCTGCGAGGCGACGATCACCGGCACCGCGTAGACGACGGCCAGCGAGAACAGCGAACCGGTGTAGTCACCGGCCAGGAAACGCCCCATCTGCCGCAGCGTCGGCGGCTGCGCCGTGTGCGCGGTGGCCTTCGCATGGCGCGGCACCAGGCGCCGGAAGACCAGCCACCCCAGCGGGATCACGGACACGGCGATCGCCGCGACCCACGAGACGAAGACACCCGCGGTCGGGACGGAGGTCGCGATCAGGATCAGCAGCACCAGCTTGACGGCGGAGAAGACGGTGTTGCCGACGGGCACCCACAGGGCGCTGCGCAGACCCGTCAGCACCCCGTCCTGGAGCGTGAGCAACGACCAGGCGACGACGGCCAGTACGAACCCGAGACCGTTCAGCGGGCCGTGCAGGAAGCTGTACGAAGGGCCCCACAGGCCGAGCGTGGACAGGAAGGCCAGGGCCGCCACCGCGGCCACCACGGAGCTGCCCGCGTACGTCTGCCGGACCAGCCGCCCGGTCCTGCGTCCGGCCACCGGGATGAAGCGCGCCAGCGCCCCGGTGAGCGTCAGCGCGGCCAGGCCGGCCAGCAGCTTCATCGCGGCGATGGCCGCCGAACCCTGGCCGACCGCGGACTCCGAGTAGTACCGGGCCGCGGCCAGCCAGAAACCCAGGCCGAGCAGCGCGCTGATCCCCGTGTTGAGCATCAGCGCGTAGGCGTTGCGGAAGAGCGGACTCCCGTCGCTCTTCCCCGGCAGACGCGGACGGCGCCCGGACGACGGCCGGTTCTCCGCCGCCGGGTTCCCGGTGTTCTCGGCCCGGGCGGTGGTCGTGTCAGACACGGATCCTGCTTACCTTCCGGCCGGCCGCTCGGGCTCTGCGGACCATGGCGTACCCCTTGGTGAGGATCCGGTGCCCGGCGAAGTCACGGGCGACCGACCGGCCCTCCACCAGCCGCCCGAACTCCTCGATACCGGTACTGCGCTGTACGGTCACCCGCTCCAGGGCGTACGGCCCCTGGCGCCGCTCGGCGAGCGCGTTGCCCACGGCGAGCGACTGCGCGAACCCGGCCTCGCGCACCGCGCGGCGCACGCGCCGGCTGGAGTAGCCGTAGGGATAGGCGAAGGAGACGGGCCGGACGCCCACCTCCTCCGTGACGATCTCCCGGCAGCGCCGCGTCTCGAACCACAGCTCCCCGTCCGTGAGCTGGTCCATCTGCGGGTGGGTGTGGCTGTGGCCGCCGATCTCGGCCCCGGCGGCCGCGAGGTCCCGCACCTGGTCCCAGTCCAGCATGGTGTCCGAAGGCGGGTCCCCGCCGGCGTACGGGCCGCGCAGCCAGCCCGTCGAGACGAACAGGGTGGCCGCGAAACCGTGCCGGACGAGAGCGGGGAGGGCGTGCCGGTGCACGCCCTCGTAACCGTCGTCGAAGGTGATCAGCACCGGCCGCTCCGGCAGCGTGCCGCCGCTCCGCCAGGCCGCGCCCAGCTGCGCCGTGGTGAGCGGGGTGAAGCCGCGCGCGTCGAGCAGCCCCATCTGCTCGGCGAACGCCTCGGGGGAGACCGAGAGGCCGTACGTCGCCTTCGAGGGCCGGTGCCCCACCGCGTGGTACATCAGGATCGGTACCGGCCCGTTCACCGTGTCCCACCTCGCGTACGCGTTCTTCCGGCGGCCGGGAGGGGCGCGGAGGGCGTGCCCTCCGGAGGTGCCGAGGGCGCGCCCGGCACCGAGAACGGGTTCCCGTTCCTGCGGGCCCGGACACTCCCGAGCACGTACCCGCCCGCCGCGGCCGCCACTCCCGCCACGATGGCCCCGGCCCGGCCCGCGCCGCCCGGCCGCCCGAGGGCCGCGTCGCGCAGCCCCCGGGCGACACCGGCGGGCAGTACCCGTGTCGTGTAGCGGCGTTCGGACTCGAGTCCCTTGCCCGCACCCACGCTTCGCGCCACGAGCGCCTTCGACAGTCCCTCGGCGTAGGTCCGCGTACGGAAGTAGCCGAAGCGCTCCCGGACGGCCGGAACCCTGTGGTGGATCACCGAGCGGTCGTCGATCAGCAGCACCGCGTCCGGCATCGCCCGGGTGAGCCTGATGCACAGCTCCGTCTCCTCGCCGCCCAGCGGCCGCCTGTCGCCGTCCCTGCCGATGCCGGTGGCGAAACCGCCCGCCACGTCGAACGCCGACTTGCGGAAGGAGGCGTTCCCGCCGAGGACGTTGCGGACCCGCACCCGTCCGGGCGGCAGGCCCTTGTACGTGCAGCCGACGACCCAGTCGAACTCCTCGGGGAACCAGACCGGCCTGCGGCCGGACGCCCAGGCGGGCAGGGTCCGGCCCCCGACGGCCATCACGCGCGGATCGTCGTACCCCTCGGCGAAGTGCAGCAGCCAGTCGCGCTCGGCCACGGCGTCGTCGTCGAGGAAGGCGACGATCTCGCCGCGGGCCGCGGCGATACCGGTGTTGCGGCCCGCGGAGAGGCCGCGGGGGCCCGCGTTGGCGAGCACCCGCACCTCCTCCCGGTCGTTCCCGTACTCCGTGCCGAGCCGCTCCAGCAGCGCCGGATTGTGGTCGACGACCAGCAGCGTCTCGGCGGCGGGCCGCGACTGGCGGCGCACCGAGCCGACCGCCGCGAGGATGTCCTCCCAGCGGTCCTCGGTGTACACACAGATCACCACCGAGATGTCCAGGTGGCTCAAGACACCTCTCCCCGGCTGGCTCCGGGCGCGAAGGCCGGCGGGCGGCGGCGTCCGGTGCGCCGCTTCCCCTGCTCCTTCAGGATCACTCTGAGGACGCGGAACCCGTCCCGCACGGCGCTGAGGTTGCTCATGCCGTGGATGCGGACGTACTCGTGACTCGGTATCTCCTGGACCCGCAGGCCGGCCTTGACGACCCGGATGTTCATCAGGGTCTCGACCTCGAAGCCGGTGCAGTCGAGGTCGATCTTGTCGAGGCAGTGGCGCCAGAAGGCGTTGTAGCCGTAGCACAGGTCCGTGTACCGGGCGCCGAACTTGGCGTTGACCACGGCGCACAGCACCCGGTTCCCGAGCTTGCGGATCGGCGTCATGTCGTCCGTGCCGCCGCCGTTGGCGAAGCGCGAGCCCTTGGCGAAGTCGGCCCCCGAGACGAGCGCCGACACGTAACTGACGATCTCGTGGCCGTCGGCCGAGCCGTCCGCGTCGACCATCACGATGATCTCGCCGGTGCTGGCGGCGAATCCGCTGATCAGTGCGTCGCCCTTGCCTTTTCCGCGCTGTGTGACGACTTTGATTCCCGGCCAGAGATCGCGGGCCACCTGAACGGTGTCGTCGGTCGAATTCCCGTCGACCAGGACCACTTCGTGGATCCAGTCGGGGAGTGTCTTGAAGACGTACGGAAGATTCTCCGCCTCGTTCATGGCGGGGATCACGACAGTCACGGGCGGCGTTATGGCGAGGTGCGAAGATATGCGCCGGTAGCCGCCGGACATGAGTGGATATTGCCCTTCGACCGCAGGGCGGAGGAATGAGCTCATGAGTCTTTTCCCTCTCCACCGGTGGACCGCCCGCCCCGGGCGGTCCGGATGAGTTTCCGGTTCGAAAGGGGGGTTCCCGCCCGGCCCATGACGGCATGTCGCTCCGTGCGGGACGGACGAGTCGGCACTGCTGGTCGCGCGGCCCGCGACTCGGCACAGTTGTGGTCACCGAGCACGGCACCCCCCTTACCGCGCTCCGCTCCGGCCCCCATGGCGACGCTTGAGCCCTCCCCTAGAGCCGCTCTGCATGAGGGACCGGTGCGGGTGTCTGTACGACGGTATTGATGAGTGGGACTGTAGGGCAAGACCGGGAACTCGGCCTCACTTTTGGTGTTTTCGGCCGTGTTCAACGGTCAGATATGCGACCGTCCCGATCGGAATTCCCCGATCCGTTTGAGCAGCCTGTCCGCGGGTTCGAACAGTTCCGGCCGTTCGACCACGGTATTGCGCAACGCCCGGACCGGAGCGCGGTGCGCCCAATGCCCGAGTGCGACGGGGTGACGGCGCATCACCCAGCCCTCCGAGACCGTTATCTCGCGGGTCTTGAGGGAGTTCTTGTACTGTTTCTGGCCGCGGCCGAGATCGATGTACGCGATGCCTTCCGCGGCGGCGGCTTCGGCGATGCGCAGGTGCATCAGCAGGCCGGGCGAGAATTTCGCGAACTCCGGATCGTAGGCGGGGAACCAGCAGCTGATGATCCTCTCCGAACGCGGACCGAAGTGCGCGGCGATCGGCCGGCCGTCCGCGTAGAGCACCGAGAGCAGACCGCTGAAGGAGTCCGTCCGGGTGTGGAACAGGTGTTCCACGAGCCCGGTGATCCAGGACTGGGTGAAGCGGTCGCTGCGTCCGGTCCTGCGGTACTGCGCGGACTTCCAGCGCATCAGCGTGCGCAGCACCGCCGGATCGCGCTCGTCGTGCACGTACCTCAGCTCGTCGACCGTACGCAGCAGCCTGCGTTCCTTGAGGGAGGTCGACCTGACGAACTTCGGCGCGTTCTTCCGCAGGTGCGCGAGGTACGCCTCGTAACCGTCCTGGACGTCGATCACGGGTGAGGCGAACGAGCCAGTGGCTCCGGCTTCGAACGGCTCCTGCCCCTGTACCAGGTGGTCGAACTCCCACAGCGCGAGCCCGCACGCCCGCAGCAGCTCTCGCGCGTCCCATGCGAAGCCGGGCCCGTGCACCAGGCCCTGGCTGTCGGAGACCCCGAGACCGACGGCCCGGCCGACGCCGGCGGCGGATCTCTGGTACGGGAAGAAGGCGGCGGGCTCCCCGTCTTCGCGTACGACGGCTATGCGCACCCCGCGCCGGTACCGGCCGACGGCCAGCGCGAACTCCGGGGAGAGGAAGGGGTTCGCCAGCTCCGGCGAACCGTGGAGGTGGGCCTTGGACTGCAGGGCGGTCCAGGCCGCCCGGTCGGCGGCGCCGAGCTCGCCGGGGCGGTGCACGCTGATGTCGCGGTCCATGTCAGGAGGTCCGCCTTCTCGCCGTGGGGCCGCCGGGGCGCCGTACCCGTACCCGTACCAGCGTCAGGAGGAAGAGCAGGGCGCTGATCGTGGTGATCGCCGCGACCCCGCCCCTGACCGACCAGATGTGCGTGGCCAGCATCGTCTGGGCGACCAGCAGGTTCAGTGCCACCGCTCCCGCCGCCGATGCCACCAGGCGGCCCAGCGGTTCCAGGCCCCGAAGTCCCGCGGCCACGGCGCAGGCCGGTGCCGCGATCAGGAAGAAGAGGGTGAACGGCGCGCGAAGCGGCGATGTCAGGTCGGCGAGCGCCAGGACGGCGCCGACCGCCGATACGGCGAGCGCCGCGCCCGCGAGGACGGGCAGCGAGTCCGTGACAGCCGCTGATGGCTTGTTACCGATGGCCTGCATTGGCGACTTTGCCCCCCGACGCGCCGGATGCCGGGCTTCAATGTCGCTCAGCCCGCTCGGGCGCGTCAAGCATGTGGAGAAGCGGTGCGGAAGATCTCGGCGAAAGTTCTTGGCATGGACGCTTCCGGTGAAGTGGGGGGACTGCTACGAAAGTCGAGGCGGAAATCCTGCTAAGGGAGGCTCCATGAAACGATCCCGAATCGCGGCGTTCTCATCCTCGCTCCTGCTCGCCGCCGCGCTCGCCCTCACCGGGGCGAGCGCGGCGCACGCGGCCGAACAGGCCTCGTCCCCGGACTACGTGGCCCTCGGCGACTCCTATTCCTCGGGTGTCGGGGCCGGCAGCTACGACAGCGCCAGCGGCGCCTGCAAGCGCAGCACGCGCGCCTACCCGGCCCTGTGGGCGGCGTCGCATTCACCCTCGACGTTCGCTTTCACCGCTTGCTCGGGCGCTCGTACGGGTGATGTGACAGCAAGTCAGCTCGGACCGCTCAACGCCTCGACCGACCTCGTCTCCCTCACCGTCGGCGGCAACGACGCCGGCTTCGCGGACGTCATGACGACGTGCGTACTCCAGTCCGACTCCGCCTGCCTGGCCCGGATCGCCGAGGCGCGCGCCTACGTCGACACCACCCTCCCCGGCAAGCTCGACTCCGTGTACTCGGCGGTCAGGGCGAAGGCCGCGGCGGCGCACGTCGTCGTGCTCGGCTACCCCCGCTTCTACAAGCTCAGCGGCAGCTGCATCGCCGGGCTCACCGAGAGGGAGCGCGCCGCGATCAACGACGCCTCCGACCACCTCAACGCCGCCACGGCCAAGCGCGCGGCGGACCACGGCTACACCTTCGCGCAGGTGACCGATGCCTTCACCGGTCACGAGATCTGCTCGTCGGCGCCGTGGCTGCACAGCGTGAAGTGGACCAACGTCGGCGATTCGTACCACCCCACCGCGGCAGGCCAGTCGGGCGGCTACCTGCCCGTCTTCACCTCAGCCGCCTGACCCGCGCATCCGCCGCGTCGCCGGCCGGACAGGAGGCTCCGTCCGGCGGAGCCGGGGCCTCCTGCTCACGGACCGGCGAGAACGACCCGGTGCCGGAAGCGGCCCGCACCGGGTCCCTGGCCTCCACGCGGATCCCGTCGTGAAGGGCTCCGCCCACCCGGTGCGCCGCTCGGCGTGCTCCACCTGTTTCGCCCTCCCCTCGGCCGGGTCGCGGCCGGCGGTGGACGTCGCCGCCTTCGCCCCGGGCGGCGGGCGGTAACGGCCCGCCGCCCGCCGCTCGTCGTCCGGCTGTTCGCTCGCCGACGAGCCCCCTGTCCGCGGCGGAGCGTCATCACGACGGAAACCCGTCGAAGCCGGCTCAACTCAAGTCATGGGCAGCGTTTTTGGGCCTCAGTCCGCCCGTCCGAGGGGGCATGGTGCGTAAACTGTCCAACTCGCCCTGGAATCAGATGTATTCGGAGAGTGATCGTCAACACCCGTACTACGGTGGTGAATCACAGGGGCGGGATACATGTGTGCCCTGGCGGGGGGATAGGGTTAACCTGCCCGGGCCGGGTGCCCTCGTACGGGTGGGGAGTGACATGGAACAGATAACGGTGCGCAGCAGGCCTCGAGTGCCTGCGATCACATGCGGGAGCGGTGCGACCAGCTCGCGCCTCGACCGCCATCTCGCGGTGCTCGGCGGACCAGCCGTACCGCTCGGCGAGGCGGCGGAGGCGACACTGCTGATGCGCGAGCTCACATCACGTGATGTCGCGCACTCGCGGACGGGCAGGGGCGCGCGCGTCTCGCTCTTCGCCCCGCTGCGGCGGCTGCGTCGCTCGCTCTTCGGCAGCCGCCACTGACCCGGGCGGACCGGATTCACGGACGCGCTCAGGCGACCACACCGTCCCGGCGCAGCGCTGACACCTGTACGTCCGTCATCCCCAGGCCGTGCAGCAGCGCGTCGGTGTGTTCGCCGAGCGCGGGAACCGGACCCATCAGCGGGTCCGCCCCGCCCGGCATCGTGATCGGCGGCAGCATCGCCCGCAGCGGCCCCGCCGGTGAACCGATCTCCCGCCAGCGGTCTCGCGCCGCCAACTGCGGATGCGCCGCCACGTCGGCCACCGTGTTCAGCCGGGCGCAGGCGATCCCGGCCGCATCCAGCGCCGCGATCGCCTCCGGCGCGCTCATCACTCCCAGCGCCTCCGCGACCACCGTGTCCGTCTTGACCCGGTTGCGCGTACGGGCGGTGTTGGTGGCGAAGGCGGGATCGTCCGCCAGCTCCGGCCGCCGGAGCACCCGCTCGGCCAGGCGCCGCCACTCCCGGTCGTTCTGCACCGACAGCAGCACCTGGCCGCCGTCCGCCGTCGGGTAGGCGTCGTACGGCGAGATGACGGCGTGCGCGACCCCGGTGCGCGCCGGCGCCCCGCCCCCGTGCATCCCGTGGTGCAGCGGATGCCCCATCCACTCGCCGAGCGCCTCCAGCATCGAGACCTCGACCGGCCCGCCGAGCCCGGTCGTCCCGCGCCGCAGCAGCGCGGCCAGAACCCCGGAGAACGCGTACATCGCCGCCGCGATGTCGGCCGCCGGAATCCCCGCCTTGACGGGCTGCTCGGGCGTGCCGGTGACGGACACCAGCCCCGCCTCGCACTGGACGAGCATGTCGTACGCCCGCTTGTCGGCGTACGGGCCGTCGGGGCCGTACCCGGAGATGTCGACGGCGACCAGGCGCGGGTGCGCGGCGCACAGGGCCGCGGCGTCCAGGCCGAGCCGCGCCGCCGCGCCGTTCGCGAGGTTCTGCACGAACACATCGGCTCCGGCGACGAGCCGGCGCACCACGTCCAGGCCGCGTGGGTCCTTCAGGTCCACGGCGAGGGACTCCTTGCCGCGGTTGCACCACACGAAGTGCGAGGCGAGGCCGCGCGCGGCGGTGTCGTAGCCCCGGGCGAAGTCGCCGCCGTCCGGGCGCTCGATCTTGATGACGCGGGCGCCGAGATCGGCGAGCTGGCGGGTGGCGAAGGGCGCCGACACGGCTTGCTCGACGGCGACGACGGTGATGCCCTCCAGGGGGAGGGTCTGGGGCTGAGTGCTCATGACAGCACTGACTATCGTGTACGTAACACCTTTGTCACTCGGACACGTTGGCGGAAAACCCGCCGGGGGCGGCGCGCGAACCGGCCGCCTCGTACAACAACCGGCAGCGGGCCGCCGTCCGGGGCCGGAGGCCGCCGCTCACCGTCCGCTCCTCGCGTACCTGCGGACGGTGAGCGGCGCGAAGACCGCGAGCGGCACCGGCGACCAGGCGGCCGCCCCCGTGGCGCGGGCGTTCGCGGAGGACGCCGGGCCGGTCGGTTTGGACGGCGCGTTCGGGCGGATGCTGGAACGCGTGGTGAGCGGCTTCGTGTGGCGGAGGACCCCCGTCCGGGCCGCCGCCGCTGTTCCCGGTGCCCCCGCCCGGGGCGAATTCCTGGCCCCGACCGGCCCGTCGCCCGGCCCTGCCGCTACGCTCACCGGATATTTTGAACGCGTTCAAAGGGGGAACGGGTCATGCCTGAACCGATCGTGCCCGGCCGAACCGACACGCCCGCCGTCGCGCTGGGCCCCACCGCGCTGGTCCTCGGCGTCCTCTCCGCGCTCTGGCCATGGGTGCCCGTGTTCCCCCTGGCGCTCCTCGCCGGACCCCTCGCCGTCGTCTTCGGAGTGGCGGGCATGCACCACGCCGGCCAGGGCGTCGGACGTATGGGGACCGCGGCCGCCGGAACCGCCCTCGGCGCGGCCGGATTCGTCGGAGTGTTCTTCCTCTTCGTGCCCTGACGTCCGTGCCCCAGCGCCAGGGCACGGGCCGTCGCCGGGCTCTCGCGACGCCCTCGGCGCACCGGGCGGGCGCCCGCCGCGCTGTCCTAGAGCAGCGCGAACTGGCCCTCCGGGCCCTCCTCCTGGTGGTCCAGGACCGACGCCGGGCGCCGCGCCGCGTCCGGCACCGGCAGCACCCCCGTTTCCGCCAGCTCGTCGCGGGTGATCCGCTTGCCCTCCCGCAACTCCTCCCGGCCCGCGTCCAGCTGGGCCAGCAGCGTCAGGACCGTGATCAGTTCCAGCAGGTCGGACGTCCACTCCCTGGGCCACGCCGAAGGGCGGATCGCCTCCAGCGTGCCCGGTTCGCCCACCGCCGTACGCCGCTCGAACCACAGCTCCAGCACCCGCACCCCGCCCGCGTGAAAGTCCCAGGCCGCCGCCGGTACGGGCGACACGCGCCCCTCCCCGAGGTGCAGCACCTCCGCCTCCGCGTCGTACCGCAGTGCGCCGGGCCACGCCGTGACCGCCGACCGGACGTACGGGCGCCGGCCGCCCGGCAGCCGGGGACGCTCCCCGCCCCGCGCACCGCGCACCCGCACCGCCGTCATCCGCCGCCCCAGCCCGACCCCCGCCGCCCAGACCTCCGCCGAGGCCGGCAGCGGCACCACCGCCCCCGCCGGTGACGCCTCCGCCGCCGCGACCGCCCACGCCAGCACGTCCCCGGCCGCGACCTCGTGCCCGTACCGCCCGCTCAGCAGCTGCAACAGCCCCGGCGCCAGGTTCGGTTCGCGGCCGCCGGGGCGGCGGTACAGCGGGCGGATGCGTCCGGGGCGGCCGGCGGGGGAGCGGCCGTCCGGCAGCAGGGCGCCGACCAGCAGCGCGGGTCCGGCCGCCGGACCGGGCGCGTACCCCTGCTCCACGGCGAAGAGCTGGTGCGATGCGTCGGCCACCCGCCACAGCTCCGGCCGGGCGGCGTCGATCAGCCGGTGGTCCGGGATCAGCCACTGCTCGTCGAAGGGGCCGTGCAGGACGCGCACCGGTTCAGGGCAGGGCCCGCTCTCCCGCGCGAGCCGGCCCGTACCGGTCCGCTGCCCCGGCAGCGCGGCCACCGCACTGCGCGTCGTGCGCGCCCGGGTGGCACCGAACAGCTCCTCGCGCCGGGCGCCTTCGGCCCGTACCAGCGCGTCCCAGCGGGCCCGCAGCGTACGCCGGTCCGGCGCCAGCACCCAGTCGCGGCCCAGCCGCGGAGGCGCCACCGACCAGGGCATGAGTTCACCGAGCAACGGGGCAGCGTCCGGGACCCCGGACCGCGTCGCAGTCATGCGGGCATGGTAGCCACGGCGGCCGGCCGGTCAGTGCGCGTCCACCGTCACCGAGAAGGAGAAGCGGTCGCCCCGGTACCGGATACGGGCCACGTCCACGACCCGCCCCTCCCGGTCGTACGTCACACCCGTGTAGTGCAGGATCGGACTGAGCAGCGGGACCTGGAGGAGGCCGGCCGTCTCGGGGTCCGCGAGCCGCGCCTCGACGGTGTCCGTGATCTTGCTGATGCGTACGCCCACCGCGTCGCGCAGCACCTTCGTCATCGGCCAGCGTTCGAGATCGGCCAGGTCGATGCCGGCGGCGACCTCCGGGCGCACCGCGTTCTCCGCCCAGTTGGTCGGCTCGCCGCTCTCCCCGTCGCTGCGCAGCCGACGGTAGGTGATCACCTCGTCCGTGTCCGGGAAGTGCTCGACGAGGTCCCCGGGCACGGGCGTGGGCCCGTGCCCCAGGATCGTCGTCAGCTCCCCGGACTGCTGGGCCACGATCGCGTCGATCGAGCCGAGCAGCCGGCGCGGGGCGCCGCGCCGGGCGCCCGGCTCGATGAACGTGCCGCGCCGCCGGTGCCTGCTGATCAGGCCCTCGGCCTCCAGCTCCTTGAGGGCCTGGCGCATGGTGAGCACGCTCACGCCGTAGTGCGCGGCGAGCTGCTCCTCGGTGGGCAGCCGCAGCGCCGCGTCGGGCGTGCGGCCCAGTATGGAGGCGCGCAGGGACTGCGAGACCTGGTACCAGAGCGGCAGCTTCCGGTTCAGGACCAGCGAGTCGGGGGCGAATGCGGTCACGGGCTCATGTCTCCGTAGGCACGGTTCGTACTACGACCTGAAGTGGCGTTGCAGACCTTGCCACACGTCGTCGTACGCCGTCTGGAGGTGGTCGGCGGTCGCCGCCTGCGCGGTCGCCGTGACCGGCCAGCGCGTCTCGAACATGAAGGCCAGGCCGTCGTCGATCTTCTGCGGCTTCAGCTCGGCGGCGCTCGCCCGGTCGAAGGTCTCGCGGTCGGGCCCGTGCGCCGACATCATGTTGTGGAGCGAGCCGCCGCCCGGCACGAAACCCCCCTTTCCGGCGGTCTTCGCGTCGTACGCGCCCTCGATCAGGCCCATGTACTCGCTCATCACGTTGCGGTGGAAGTACGGCGGCCGGAAGGTGTCCTCGCCGACCAGCCAGCGCGGCGCGAAGACGACGAAGTCGACGCCCGCCAGGCCCGGGGTGTCGGACGGCGAGGTGAGGACCGTGAAGACCGACGGGTCCGGGTGGTCGTAGCTGATGGAGCCGATGACGTTGAAGCGCCGCAGGTCGTAGACGTACGGGACGTGGTTGCCGTGCCAGGCGACGACATCGAGGGGTGAGTGGTCGTACGTCGCCGACCAGAGGTTGCCGCAGAACTTGTTGACGACTTCGACCGGGCCCTCGGTGTCCTCGTACGCCGCCGCCGGAGCGAGGAAGTCGCGGGCGTTGGCCAGGCCGTTGGCGCCGATCGGGCCGAGGTCGGGGAGCTGGAAGGGCTGCCCGTAGTTCTCGCAGACGTAGCCGCGGGCGCTCTCGTCCAGCAGTTCCACGCGGAAGCGCACCCCGCGCGGGATCAGCGCGATGTGCCCGGGCTCGCAGCGCAGCAGGCCGAACTCGGTGCGCAGGAGCAGGCCGCCGCGCTCCGGAACGATCAGCAGCTCGCCGTCCGCGTCGCTGAACACCCGTTCCGTCATGGCGGAGTTGGCGTGGTAGAGGTGGATCGCCATGCCGGTGCGCTGCGTCGCGTCGCCGTTGCCGCCCACCGTCCACAGGCCGGCCAGGAAGTCGGTGCCGGGCGCGGGCTCGGGCAGCGGGTCCCAGCGCAGCCGGTTCGGGTCGGGGACGGTCTCGGTGAAGGGCGCGCCGCGCACGTGGCCGTTGTCGGTGCGTACGAACGGCGGGTGGGCCGCCGACGGCCTGATCCGGTACAGCCACGAGCGGCGGTTGTGGGCGCGCGGCTCGGTGAAGGCCGATCCGCTCAGCTGCTCGGCGTACAGGCCGAGGGGTGCGCGCTGGGGCGAGTTGCGGCCGTGCGGCAGCGCGCCGGGGATCGCCTCGGAGCTGTGTTCGTTGCCGAAGCCCGAGGAGTGGGCCAGTCCCTCGGCCGTTTTTCTCGCCTGCTCGATGCCGCTCATCGTCCGCTCCCGTGGTGCCGAAGGATACCTGCGTGAATCCTATGGTCGACAGTAGGATTCGAGGGCGTGCCCGTCAACGGGTGCCGTGCCCGCGGGACTGTCGGCATCATGGGCCCGTGCCCCCGACGAACTCGCTCCGCAGACCCCCCGTACAGCAGCGCAGTGCCGACCGGCTCGCCCGGATACTGGACGCCTGTGCCCAGCTCCTCGACGAAGTGGGCTACGAACGGCTGAGTACCCGGGCCGTCGCCGCCCGCGCGGGCGTGCCCATCGGCTCCGTCTACCGCTTCTTCACCGACAAGCGTGCCCTGGCCGACGCGCTGGCCCTGCGCAACCTCGACCGTTACGCCGAGCGGATCAGCGGCCGGATCTCCGCCCTGCCGGGGGAGGACTGGCGCGGCGCCATCGACGCCGTGCTCGACGAGTACATCGCCATGAAGCGCACCGCCCCCGGCTTCGCCCTCGTCGACTTCGGCGTCCAGGTCCCGGTCGGCGAACCGGGCGCCGACATCGACCACCGCGTCACCGACCGCCTGACCGACCTGCTCTGCGCCCACCTCGGCCGCACCCCGGACGCCGCCCTGCGCCGGACGGTCCTGGTCGCCGTCGAGGCCGCCGACGCCCTCCTCCAACTGGCCTTCCGGGTCCGGCCGTCGGGTGATCCGGACCTCATCGGCGAGACCCGGGCCGTCCTGCACGCCTACCTGGCCAAGACCTTCGACTGATCTCCGCCGGTCCGGCCCTCCCCGCCGTGCCTACCGGTCGGTATGCTCGGCTGTGCTCCCGTGCCCCGTGCCACCGTCGCCGCCCCTGGAGGGCCCATGCCCGGTCAAGACGAAGCCGCAGCATCCCGCACCGCCCTGCGCATCTGCCCGCTCTGCGAAGCCACCTGCGGCCTGACCCTCACCATCGAGGGCACCACGGTCACCGGAGCGCGCGGCGACCGTGACGACGTCTTCAGCCACGGCTTCGTCTGCCCCAAGGGCGCCGCCTTCGCGGACCTCGACGCCGACCCCGACCGGCTCACCGGGCCCCTCGTCCGCGAGGACGGCGTCCTGCGGGAAGCCACCTGGAGCGAGGCGTTCGACCTCGTCGCCGCCCGGCTGCGGCCGCTGGTCGAGGCGTACGGGCCGAACTCCGTCGGCGTCGTGCTCGGCAACCCCAACGTCCACACCATGGCCGGCGCCCTCTACCCGCCCCTCCTCCTCTCCCTGCTGCGCACCCGCAGCCTCTTCACCGCCAGTACCGTCGACCAGATGCCCAAGCACGTGTCCAGCGGGCTGCTCTTCGGCGACCCGTTCGCCATCCCGGTGCCCGACCTGGACCGGACCGACCATCTGCTGCTCCTCGGCGCCAACCCCCTCGATTCCAACGGCAGCCTGTGCACCGCCCCCGACTTCCCCGGCAGGCTCAAGGCGCTGCGCCGCCGCGGCGGCACGCTCGTCGTCGTCGACCCGCGCCGCACCCGCACCGCGCGGCTCGCCGACCGGCACGTCCCCATCAGGCCCGGTACGGACGCGCTGCTGCTCGCCGCGCTGGCCCAGGTCCTCTTCGAGGAGAAGCTGACGGACCTGGGAGAGCTGGGGGAGTGGACCGAAGGGCTGTCCGAAGTGCGGGAAGCCGTAAGGGACTTCACGCCCGAGGCGGTGTCGGCGGCCTGCGACGTCCCCGCCGACGAGATCCGCCTGCTGGCCCGGGGGCTCGCCGCCGCGCCCACCGCCGCGGTGTACGGCCGGGTCGGCAGCTCCACCGTCGAGTTCGGCACCCTGGCCAACTGGCTCGTCGACGTACTGAACATCCTCACCGGCAACCTCGACCGCCCCGGCGGCGCCCTCTTCCCGCTCTCCGCCACCGCCCCCGCGCCCCGCCCCGCCGGACCCGGCAGGGGGTTCGCGCTCGGCCGCTGGAAGAGCCGGGCCGGCGGCCACCCGGAGGCCAAGGGCGAACTGCCGCTGGCCGCACTGGCCGAGGAGATCGACACCCCGGGGGAGGGGCGGGTGCGCGCGCTGGTCACCATCGCCGCCAACCCCGTGCTCTCCGCGCCCGACGGGCTCCGCCTCGACCGTGCCCTGAGCGGGCACCTCGACTTCATGGTCAGCGTCGATCCGTACCTCAACGAGACCTCGCGCCACGCCGATGTCGTCCTGCCCCCGCCGCCGCCGTCCCAAAGCGCGCACTTCGACTTCGCCTTCAACGGCTTCGCCGTGCGCAACCAGGTGCGCTACACCCCGGCCGCCGTCCCCCTGGAGGACGGGCGGATGGACGAGAGCGAGATCCACGCCCGGCTGATCCTCGCGGTCAGCGGCATGCACGGCGCCGATCCGGCGTCCGTCGACGACCTCGTCATCGAGCGCGCCCTCGCCAAGGCCGTCGCCACCCCCCACTCGCCCGTCCACGGCGACGACCCCGAACGGCTCGCCGCCGCACTCACCGGGCGCGGCGGACCCGAGCGCCGCCTCGACATGATGCTGCGCCTGGGCCCGTACGACCTCGTACTGGACGATCTCCTCGCCCACCCGCACGGCATCGACCTCGGTCCGCTGCGGCCGCGCCTTCCGCAGGTCCTCAAGACCCCCAGCGGGAAGGTCGAGCTGCTGCCCGCGCCCCTCGCCGCCGACCTGCCCCGGCTGCGGCGCGCGCTCGGCGAGCGGCCCGCCGGGCTCGTGCTCGTCGGCCGCCGCCACCTGCGGTCCAACAACAGCTGGATGCACAACATCGCGAGGCTCAACGGCGGCAGCAACCGCTGCACGCTCCAGGTCCACCCCGACGACGCGGCGCGGCTCGGTCTCACCGACGGGGCGCCCGCCCGCATCAGCGCCGAGGGGGGCGCGCTGGAGGCCGTGGTGGAGGTGACGGACACGGTACGCACCGGAGTGGTGAGCCTGCCGCACGGTTGGGGACACGACCGGGAAGGCGCCCGCACCGCGGTCGCCGCCGCCACCCCCGGCGTCAACGTCAACCAACTGCTCGACGGGAGCCGACTCGACCCGCTGTCCGGCACAGCGGTGCTCAACGGATTCCCCGTCGACGTAGCGCCCATATCGTGACCTGGGGTTTTGCGCTTATTGCTCGCACGTCAACATCTTGTTAACGCGTCGCAGCGGGACCTAACGTCGACGAACCGCCTGGTCTGGTGGAAGTCCAAGGGCGAACGTGAGGTATCCCAACATGCTGACCATCCTCGGCTTCGTCATGATCGCGACCTTCCTGGTCCTGATCATGACGAAGAAGATGTCACCGATCGCGGCGCTGGTACTGATCCCGGCACTCTTCTGCGTGTTCGTCGGACAGGGCGCCGAGCTCGGGGACTACGTCCTCGAGGGCGTCGGCAATCTCGCGCCCACGGCGGCGATGCTGATGTTCGCCATCGTGTACTTCGGCGTGATGATCGACGTCGGACTCTTCGACCCGATCGTGCGCGGCATCCTGCGCTTCTGCAAGGCCGACCCGATGCGGATCGTGGTGGGCACGGCCCTGCTCGCCGCGATCGTCTCGCTCGACGGCGACGGCTCGACCACCTTCATGATCACGGTCTCGGCGATGTACCCGCTGTACAAGCGGCTGGGGATGAGCCTGGTCGTGATGACCGGCGTCGCCGCCACCGCGAACGGTGTCATGAACACCCTCCCCTGGGGCGGGCCGACCGCCCGCGCCGCCACCGCGCTGAAGCTGGACGCGGCCGACATCTTCGTGCCGATGATCCCGGCGCTCGGCGCGGGCCTGGTCTTCGTCTTCGTCCTGGCGTACGTGCTGGGCCGGCGGGAGCGCAAGCGGCTGGGGTACCTCACGCTGGACGAGGCGGTCCAGGTGGAGGCGGACGCCGAGGTCCTGGTCACGGCCGGCGCCGGTGGCGAGGAGCCCCGCAGGAGCACCGGCGGCACGGGGGACGCCGCCGACGCGGACACCGGTCCCGCGTACTCCGCCGACGGCGACGGCTTCCAGGGGCTCGACCCCCACCGCGCCACCCTGCGCCCCGGTCTCTACTGGTTCAACGCCGGGCTCACCGTCGCGCTGCTCACCGCGATGATCATGCAGCTGATGCCGATCCCGGTGCTCTTCCTCATCGGCGCGGCCCTCGCCCTCACGGTCAACTACCCGAACATGGCCGACCAGAAGGCCCGTATCGCCGCCCACGCCGACAACGTCCTCAACGTCTCCGGCATGGTCTTCGCCGCCGCCGTCTTCACCGGTGTGCTCACCGGCACCGGCATGGTCAAGCACATGGCCGACTGGCTCGTCGGCGCGATCCCCGAGGGCATGGGCCCGCACATGGCGATCGTCACCGGTCTGCTCAGCCTCCCGCTGACCTACTTCATGTCGAACGACGGCTTCTACTTCGGCGTCCTGCCCGTACTCGCCGAAGCGGGCGCGGCGCACGGCGTCTCGCCGCTGGAGATCGCCCGCGCGTCCCTCGTCGGCCAGGCCCTGCACATGTCCAGCCCGCTCGTGCCCGCCGTGTACGTCCTGGTCGGCATGGCCAAGGTCGAGTTCGGCGACCACACCAGGTTCACCGTCAAATGGGCCGCGCTCACCTCGCTGGTGGTGCTCGGCGCCGGAATCCTCTTCGGCATCATCTGATGCGTGGCCGGGGGTGGTTGCTGCGCCTCGTCATCGCCTTCGGCTTCGCGCAGGCGGCGGTGTCGATGGCGCGCCCGGCCGTCTCGTACCGGGCCCTCGCCCTGGGCGCGGACGAGCGCGCGATCGGTGTGATCGCGGGCGTGTACGCGCTGCTGCCCCTGTTCGCCGCCGTACCGCTGGGGCGCCGGACGGACCACGGGCGGTGCGCCCCCCTCCTGCCCGTCGGCGTCCTCCTGATCGCGGGCGGCTGCGCGGCCGGCGGCACGGCGAACTCCCTTGCGGCGATGGCCGCCTGGAGCGGTGTGATGGGCCTGGGGCACCTGTGCTTCGTCATCGGCGCCCAGTCGATCGTCGCCCGCCAGTCCGCCCCGGCCGAACAGGACCGCGACTTCGGCCACTTCACCATCGGCGCCTCCCTCGGCCAGCTCGCCGGCCCCGTCGCCGCCGGGCTGCTGGTCGACGGGCACGAGGGCGCGACGGCCCGCACCAGCGCCCTCGCCCTGACCGTCGCGGCGGGCGTCGCGGCGGTCTCGCTCACCTCGCTCTGGCGGATCGAACACCGGGCGGAGCGCGTGGAGGGTGCGGACCACGCCAAAGTGCCCGTCCACCGCATCCTGCGTACCCGCGGCGTACCGGCCGGGATCTTCATCAGCCTCGCCGTGCTCTCCGCGACCGACATCCTCACCGCGTACCTCCCGGTCATCGGCGAACACCGGGGGATCCCGCCCTCGGTCGTCGGCCTGCTGCTGAGCCTGCGGGCCGCGGCGACGATCGCCTGCCGGCTGGTGATGACGCCGATGATCCGGCTGCTCGGCCGCACCGCGCTGCTGACCGTCACCTGCCTGCTGGCCGGGCTGCTGTGCGTGGGCGTGGCGCTGCCGGTGCCGGTGTGGGGCATGGCGCCGACGCTGGCCGCCCTCGGGTTCTGCCTGGGGGCGGGCCAGCCCCTGTCGATGACGACGGTGGTCCGGGCGGCCCCGCCGGAAGCGCGTTCGACGGCGCTCGCGCTGCGGCTGACCGGCAACCGTCTGGGCCAGGTCGCGGCACCCGTGTCGGCGGGCCTGGTCGCCGGTGCGGCGGGCACGGCGGCCCCGTTCGCGATGCTGGCGGTCCTGCTCCTGGGCGCCTCGGCCCTGGCGGTACGCGACAGGGGCCCCCGCCCCGCGGAACGGGCCGCCGACGCGCCCGCCGCGCCCGCGCCCCGCCGTACCCCCGCGACGTAGGAGGCCCCGCGGGGGTGCGGACGCCCCGGGTCCCCCGGGCGGCAGACGGTTCCTGTCGGCCAGTCAGGTTACATCTGACGATTTCTCAGCGTTTCGCCGCTTCTTCACGCCCGATATGTGACATCTAATCAGGCGATCGAGTGATCAGTACGACAATCATCTCGGCTTGAAGGAGCCCCGCATGACCACCTCGGCATCTCTCCGCTCCCACGGTGTCCGTTCGGGCACGGCCGCCCTCGCCACGCTCGCTCTCGCAGGGGTGTCCCTGTGGGGCGCGTCGGCAGCTCTCGCCGTGCCCGGTGACAGCGGAGAAATCAAGATCCACAAGGCTGGAACCAGCTTCTCCGACACCAAGGACCACTACGAGGTCTGCACGTTCAACCTGGCCGCGTCCAACTTCGAGACGGTGCAGCTGGTCAACTGGACGGTCACCCCTCCGCAGCCGAAGGCGCCCGCCGAGCCCATCCTGACGGGTGGCATCGTCATGGTGAAGGGCGAGGGGCACACGGCGGACTTCTCGCTCCCGAACGGGCACTACCAGCTCAACTGGACGTTCCCGGGCGGCGTCTCCAAGCAGAAGATCTTCAAGGTCGACTGCGCCAAGAACGACGACAAGGCCGTGGAGAAGGCCACCGAGAAGCCCGCCCCGCGCGGCCCCGTCCCCGCGGGCGGCGGCGGGGCCTCGGGCACGGGTACCGGGACCGAAGCCGGTTCGTCGAGCGCCGTGGCCCCCGCGCTGGTCGCGGGTGCCGCCGGGGTGGCCGGGCTGATCTTCGTCCGACGGGCCCGCCGCCGCGCCCATGGCGCCGCGTAACACCCCCTACAGCCGTCGGCGCGGACCGAGCCGGGGCTGCCGCCTGGCGATGACGGCGGCCGCGACGGTGTCGTTGGTGACCGGTGTCGTCCGGGGGTGCGGCGATACGCCCCCCGACGCCCCGGTCGCCGCCGCTCACGACACGGCCGCCAAGAACCCGGCGCCGAAACCGAGTTCACCGAGTCCGGAGCCGCCGGTGTCCACGCCGGCGGCTCCGACGCCGACGCCGACGGAGACCCGGCCGGCCGCGACATCCGTGGCGCCCAGGCCGACACCTACGCCGACACCGGTCCTGGCGTCGCATCCGCCGCTGCCGCCCTCTCCCGTCGTGAGGGTGGCCGTGCCCGCCCTCACCATCGAGGCGCCCGTCATCGGCCTCGGGCTCGACCCGGACGGCCGCCTGGCGACCCCGCAGGTGGACGACCCCCGCCTGGTCGGCTGGTACAAGGACGGCCCGACCCCCGGGGAGGCCGGGACCTCCCTGCTCGTCGGCCACCGGGACACCCGGACCGGCCCGGCCATCTTCCTGAACCTGAACGCACTCGACCCCGGCGACGTCATCAACGTCGCACGGGAGGACCGCCGGACCGCGGTGTTCACCGTCGACGCCGTGCGGACGTACAAGAAGGACGCCTTCCCCGACACGGAGGTGTACGGCAACAAGACCGGCCGCCCGGAGCTGCGGGTGCTGACCTGCGGCGGGAGCTTCGACAAGAAGACCGGCTACGGCTCCAACGTCGTCGTTTTCGCCCACCTCACGGACGTGAAGTACGCCTGACGGCTCCGGTCCCCGCGGTACGGGAAAGCCCCTCGATCCGGTCGTCTGTCACCGGCCCGGTCGGGGGGCTTTCCCGTACCGCGGATTCCGACCGACCGAAGGGTTCCACCGTGCCACTCCGGATCACACCCGCCCGCCTGGCCACCACCTGCGCGGGCGTACTCCTCGCCGTCGGCGCCCCCGCCGCGTACGCCACGTTCGGCGAGGAGGCCCCGCCGTCCCGAGCCGCCGCCCGGGGCGAGGCGTACGTGGAAACGCGGCTGTTCTTCGGGACCGGGCGGCCCGACGGCGGCCCGGACGTCACCGACCGGCAGTTCGCGGACTTCGTCGACCGGCACGTGACGGGCAGCTTTCCCGACGGCCTCACCGTGCAGGACGGCTGGGGGCAGTGGCGGGACGCCGGCGGCACGATCGAGCGCGAGCGTTCGTACGAGCTGATCCTCCTCTACCCGGCGTCGCAGGCGAAGGCCCGGGACCCGCACATCGAGCGGGTCCGCGACGCCTACAGGCGCGCCTACGCCCAGGAGTCCGTGGCCCGTCTCGACGATCCGGTCCGCGCCGGCTTCTGATCCTCCGGTTCACGGCCGGAGCGTCGCCCACACCGTCTTGCCGACCTGTCGTCCGGTGACGCCCCACGTGTCGGCCAGCGCCTCTACGAGCAGCAGGCCGCGCCCTGCCTCCGACTCGGCGGGCGGGGCGAGCGGCGGCGGCGCGGGCAGCCGCCGTTCCGCGCGCGCGTCGGTGACCTCGATGCGCAGGAGGCCCACGGCGTCGAGCGTGAGCCGCAGTTCGAAGTCGCGGCCGGGGACGCGACCGTGAGTGACGGCGTTCGCGGCCAGCTCGGCGAGTCTGGATGGGCCGGCGCAACTGCTGGAGACGCCGGACGGGCGGCGACTCGCCTACTCCGAAGGGCAGAAGAACGGCCGGTTGATCGCTGACCCGAAAGAGGTAGCCGTACTTCTTCGACGGTATGCAACACTGCGCTCGCAGACCCTCTCGCCCAAGGACTCCAGGGGCCTGCTGGAGCGAATGCGAGGAGCGCTATGAGCACCACTGAACTCGCCTGGTTCAAGAGCAGTTACAGCGGAACGCAGGGAGACGACTGCGTCGAAGTCGCCCTGTCCTGGCACAAGTCCAGCTACAGCGGGACCGAGGGCGACAGCTGCGTCGAGGTAGCCGCCTGCCCCGGCACCGTCCACGTCCGCGACTCCAAGGACAAGTCCGGCCCTGTCCTCGCCCTCCCGCCCCGCGCCTGGGCGGACTTCCTCGCGCTCGCCGCGCGAGGCTGATGGACGACGGTCCCGTACCACTGCACCGGCTGGAGGTGCCCGCACCCCACCTCCTGCCGTTCGCCATCGGGTCCTTCGACACCATCGGGCCGCTCTCACGAGCGGGGTTCCCGCACCGGCACACCTTCTACGAGATCGTTCACGTGACGGGCGGGACGGGCGCCCACGTCATCGATCTGTCCCGGTGGGAACTGCGCCCTCCGCACCTGTGCTTCGTCGTGCCCGGACAGGTGCATTACTGGGAGGACGTCTCGGATCTCCAAGGCGTGGTCATCCTCTTCACCGACGACTTCCTCCTCGATCACCCGGCCGACCGTGACGTCCTGCGCATGCTCGGCGAACGGCCCTGGCTCAGTCTTTCCCGCGCCGACATGGCCGACCTCGCCCCACTCGTCGCGGACATGGAGCGTGAATACGCCCTCGGGCGCCCGCAGTTCGCCGCCGTACTGCGCGCCTTCCTTCACGTACTGATCCTCCGCGCCGCCCGCATGTCCGGGCCCGGCGGTGACGGCGATGGTCCCGGCAGCCCGCGACGGGCGGATGCCGTGGCGCAGGAATTCGTACGGTTGCTGGCCGGCCCGGGGTCCGGCGTCCGGTCGGTGCGGTCCTGGGCCTCGCAGATGGGGGTGACCGTCGGGTACCTCAACGAGGTCGTCAAACACGTCACCGGCCGCACCCCGGGGCAGCTCGTCCGGCAGACCAGGACCCACGAGGCGAAGCGGCTGCTCGCGCTGACCGACTTGACCGTACGGCAGGTGGCGGGGGAGGTCGGTTTCTCCGATCCCGCGTACTTCTGCCGGTACTTCCGGCGGGAGACGGGCCTCAGCCCCAGCGAGTTCCGGCGGGGCAGCGGTGCTTTGCACCACGACTACCGCATTCCGTCCATCGACCACCCCCGGCCGCCTGCGTAACTTCGGATCACATCCCCGATCGCATCCGATCCGAAGATCTCCTCAAGGAGTCCGTCGATGGACCACGACAATCACCTCAGCCGCAAGACCGTACTGAAAGCCGCCCTCGCGGCCGGCGCCTCGGTGCCGATCGCGATGGCCGGCGTACCGGCGCTCGCGCGGACCGCGCGCGACAGCGGCGGTTCACCCGTCTTCACCCCGGCCTGCGACGACGGGGACGACCCGACCCCCGCGCAGACCGAGGGGCCTTACTTCAAGCCGAACTCGCCGCGCCGCACCTCACTGGTCGACGCGAGCACCCAGGGCACCCGGCTGACCGTCACCGGCTTCGTCTTCGGGGCGGCCTGTCGGCCGATCGCGAACGTTCTGCTGGACTTCTGGCAGGCGGACACCAATGGAGCGTACGACAACAGCGGCTACCGGTTGAGGGGTCACCAGTTCACCGACGCCCAGGGGGCGTTCTCGCTGACCACCATCGTGCCGGGGCTGTATCCGGGGCGTACCCGCCACATCCATGTGAAGGCGCAGGCGCCCAACCGTCCGGTACTGACGACCCAGCTGTACTTTCCGGGTGAGCCGCGCAACAGCACCGACACGATCTTCGACCCCGAGCTGCTGATGACGGTCCGGGCGAACGGCCCGGCGCGCGAGGCGAGCTACGACTTCGTACTGAACGTGCCGCAGTCGCCGGGGCCCGGCGACCCGTCCGACCCGACCGATCCGCCGACCGGCGGCGCCTGGAAGGCGGGTGCGGCGTACCGGGCCGGTGACCGGGCCGCCTACGGGGGCCGTTCCTACGCCTGTCTGCAGGCGCACACCGCACAGGCGGGCTGGGAGCCGCCGAACGCGCCGGCGCTCTGGCGGGCGCAGTAGGCTGCCGAGGCCCCTGGCGCCCGGAAACTGACAGCGCCGGTTCGGAGCGTGGGCGTGGGCGCCACCGCCGGCCCTGGAGGAATGCGATGAAGCCCCGTGGCGCGATGTGCATCGGCGGCCAGTGGCGGAAAGTCTCGGGCCAGGACATGATCGCGGTCGTGAACCCGGTCGATGGGCAGGTCATCGGCCACGTACCGGCCGGCACCGCCGAGGACGTCGACGCGGTCGTACGCGTCGCGCGCGATGCCTTCCCCCTCCGGCTCCGGGCGTGGGATCCGCCCGCCGAGCGCGCCGCGAAGATCGCCGGCCCGCGCCCGGGCGGACTTCCCCGCCCCCGCCGCGCGCGGCGGCCACGGCGGCTAGTCGGTGTGCTTCTGCCACATCTTGACGGTCGTCTTCGGGTTGGACGCGGAGTTCGACGTGTGCGCCACCAGGCAGCGATACTGCTTGCCCAGGTGCGCGACACGGTCGTTCGCCGCGTAGTGCCGATTGACTTTCCATTCCGAGAACCCGGCTGCCATGTGACGACGTCCTTTCATCGGACCGGCTCGCTGCCGACCCCCGTGCATCGTCCCATGGCGCCGGGACCCCTGGCGCCCAAAAACTAACAGCGCTAGTTTGGGGTGTGGACGCCGAACGCCACCCCTGGAGGAATGCGATGAAGCCCCACGACGCGATGTACATAGGCGGCCAGTGGCAGAAAGCCGCAGGCCAGGACACGATCGCGGTCGTGAACCCGGCCGACGAGCAGGTCATCGGCCACGTACCGGCCGGCACCGCCGAGGACGTCGACGCGGCCGTACGCGCCGCACGCGACGCCTTCCCCCTCTGGGCGCAGACCCCGCCCGCCGAGCGGGCCGCGAAGATCGCCGCGCTGCGTGACGTGCTGGTGGCCCGCAAGGACGAGATCGCCGAGACGGTCACCGCCGAGCTGGGCGCGCCGCTCGGCTTCTCGCAGACGGTGCACGCGGGCGTGCCGATCCTGGTCGCCGGTTCGTACGCCGAGCTGGCCGCGACGTACTCCTTCGAGGAGAAGGTCGGGAACTCCACCGTCTTCCTGGAGCCGGTGGGCGTGGTCGGCGCGATCACGCCGTGGAACTATCCGCTGCACCAGATCGTTGCCAAGGTGGCCCCCGCCCTCGCGGCCGGCTGCACGGTCGTCCTCAAGCCCGCCGAGGACACCCCGCTGACCGCCCAGCTCTTCGCCGAGGCCGTGGACGAGTCCGGCCTCCCCGCCGGTGTCTTCAACCTGGTCACCGGCCTCGGACCGGTCGCCGGGCAGGCGCTCGCCGAGCACGAGGGCGTCGACCTCGTCTCCTTCACCGGGTCCACCGCCGTCGGCAAGCGGATCGGCGCGACGGCGGGCGCCGCCGTCAAGCGCGTCGCGCTGGAGCTGGGCGGCAAGTCGGCCAACGTCATCCTGCCGGGCGCGGACCTGGCCAAGGCGGTCGGCGTCGGCGTCGCCAACGTCATGGGCAACTCCGGCCAGACGTGCAGCGCCTGGACCCGGATGCTGGTCCACGAGGACCAGTACGACGAGGCCGTGGCCACCGCTGCCGCCGCCGTCGCGAAGTACACCGTCGGCGACCGCGTCGGCCCGCTGGTCAACGCCAAGCAGCAGGCGCGCGTGCGCGGCTACATCGAGAAGGGCGTCGAAGAGGGAGCGCGCATCGTCGCGGGCGGCCCCGAGGCCCCGCTCGACACGGGTTACTACGTCGCCCCGACCGTCTTCGCGGACGTCACCCCGGACATGACCATCGCCCAGGAGGAGATCTTCGGACCGGTCGTCTCCCTCCTGAAGTACGCCGACGAGGACGAGGCCCTGCGGATCGCCAACGGGACCGTCTACGGTCTCGCCGGCGCCGTCTGGGCGGCCGACGACGCGGAGGCCGTCGCCTTCGCCCGCCGCATGGACACCGGCCAGGTCGACATCAACGGCGGACGCTTCAACCCGCTCGCCCCCTTCGGCGGCTACAAGCAGTCGGGCGTCGGCCGCGAGCTGGGATCGCACGGCCTCTCCGAGTACCTCCAGACCAAGTCCCTCCAGTTCTGATCCGGGAGCAACGCACACCATGGCCCGCGTCCGTGCCGCAGTCCTGTCCGCCGTCGGTGCTCCGCTGGAGATCACCGACATCGAGCTACCGGAGACCGGTCCCGGCCGGGTGCGGGTCCGGCTCGCCGCCGCCGGGGTCTGTCACTCCGACCTCTCCCTGACCAACGGCACCATGCGCGTGCCGGTCCCCGCCGTACTCGGCCACGAGGGCGCCGGCACCGTCGTCTCCGTCGGCGAGGGCGTCACGCACGTCGCCCCCGGCGACCCGGTCGTCCTCAACTGGGCGCCCTCCTGCGGCAGCTGCCACCACTGCTCCATCGGCGAGGTGTGGCTGTGCGCCGACGCCCTGTCCGGCGCCGGTGCCGTCCACGCCCGTACCGCCGACGGCACCGACCTCCACCCCGGCCTGAACGTCGCGGCGTTCGCCGAGGAGACCGTCGTCGCCGCGAACTGTGTCCTGCCGGTCCCCGACGGCATCCCGCTCACCGACGCGGCGCTGCTCGGGTGCGCGGTCCTCACGGGGTACGGAGCCGTCCACCACAGCGCGCGGGTCCGCGAGGGCGAGTCGGTCGCCGTCTTCGGCGTCGGCGGGGTCGGCCTCGCCGTCCTCCAGTCCGCCCGGATCGCCGGGGCCGGGCGGATCGTCGCCGTCGACGTCTCCCCGGAGAAGGAGGAGCTGGCGCGGGCTGCCGGGGCCACCGACTTCGTCGTCGCCTCGGAGACCACCGCGAAGGAGATCCGCAAGCTGACCGGCGCCGCGCAGGGCGTCGACGTCGCGATCGAGTGCGTGGGACGGGCCGTCACCATCCGCACGGCCTGGGAATCGACCCGCCGCGGCGGGCGCACCACGGTCGTCGGCATCGGCGGCAAGGACCAGCAGGTCACCTTCAACGCCCTGGAGATCTTCCACTTCGGCCGCACGCTCTCGGGCTGCGTCTACGGGAACTCCGACCCGGTGCGCGATCTGCCCGTACTGGCCGGCCACATCCGCGCCGGCCGCCTCGACCTGAGCAGCATGGTCACCGAACGGATCGGACTCGACGGCATTCCCGCCGCGTTCGACAACATGCTGGCGGGCAAGGGGGGCCGCGCCCTGATCGTTTTCTAAAGCCTCTGAAGCCAAAGCCTCTGAAGCTTCTGGAACGGGCTTTTCCGGCACGCAAGGACCCACGGGCACCACCACGAGCACCCCGGCCGCTTCCCCGCGGCCGGGGCGATCGTGCTGCCCGCACACCGCTCCGCACGGGCGGCGCGGCGGGAGAAAGTCCTGGTGCCGGACCCGTTGACCTCCGTACCATCCGGTCGGTACGGTCCCGGCACATCACGGCGCCACCCCCTCTTCTCCGTCCCCGCACCCACCGGAGTGTGCACCGCATGGACACGGCACCTTCCCCGCTCACGGACGCCACGGCGGCCGCACCGGCCGACCGCCACCGGCGCAAGGTGGCCACTGCGGCCGCCCTCGCCTCCGCCGTCGAGTGGTACGACTACTTCGTCTTCGGCATCGCCGCGGCCCTCGTCCTCGGCGACCTGTACTTCCCGTCCGGCAGTTCGTCGGCGGGCGTGCTCGCCGCCTTCGCCACCTTCGCCGTCGGTTTCCTCGCCCGTCCCGTCGGCGGTGTCATCGCCGGGCAGCTCGGCGACAAGCGCGGCCGCAAGCCGATGCTGGTCCTGGCCCTGACGATGATGGGCCTCGCGACCACCGGCATCGGTCTCCTGCCGACGTACGAGACGATCGGCATCGCCGCTCCCGTCCTGCTCGTCCTGCTCCGCGTGGTGCAGGGCATCGCGGTCGGCGCCCAGTGGGGCGGCGCGATGCTGATGGCCACCGAGTACGCCCCCGAGGGCAAGCGCGGGCTGTACGGCAGCCTGGTCCAGCTCGGCGTCCCCATCGGCGTGGTCACCGCGAACACGGTCTTCCTCGTCGCGGGCGCCACGACCAGCGAGAGCGCCTTCGCGTCCTGGGGCTGGCGGGTGCCGTTCTTCGTCGGCGTCCTCGTGCTCGTCCTCGCCTGGTACATCCACACCCGTGTCGAGGAGACCCCCGCCTTCCGCGAGGCCGAACGCGCCCTGGCCGCGCAGGAGAAGGGCGCGGCCCGCTCACCGCTCCGTACGATCCTGACCAGGCACCTCGGCACGGTGTTCCTGGCCGGCGGGTCCTTCGCGGTCAACACCGCGACCTTCTACATCATCATCACCGGCGTCCTGGACTACGCGACCCGCGAACTCGGCATGGAGCGCAGCGCGGTCCTCACGGTCTCGCTGTGCGTCAGCCTCACCCAGCTCGTCCTCATCCCCGCCTCCGCCGCCCTCTCCGACCACATCGGCCGGCTGCGGATCTACGCGGCGGGCGCGGTGGGGCTGCTGGTGTGGGCGGTGCCGATGTTCCTGCTCATCGACACGAAGTCGCTGCTGTGGCTGGCCGTCGGGACGTTCGTGACCAGTTGTTTCCTCAGCGTCATGTACGGGCCCCAGGCGGCTCTCTTCGCCGAGCTCTTCACGGCCGAGATGCGCTACACGGGCGCCTCGCTCGGCTACCAGATCGCGGCCGTGTTCGGCGGCGGGCTCGCCCCGTTCATGATGGTGCTGCTCCTCGAGGCCACGGGCACGTCGATGGCGGTGTCGGCGTACATCGTCGGCCTCGCGGTGATCGCCCTGATCTCCATCAGGATCCTGGCGAACCGGGCACGGGCCGACCGCCCGGAGGACGTCAGGAGCTCGTGAGGACGACGAGCTGCCGGGTCGCCCGGGTCATCGCGACATAGCGGTCGACCGCTCCTTCGACGCCCTCGCCGAACGCCTGCGGGTCGACGAGGACGACCAGGTCGAATTCGAGCCCCTTCGACAGCTCCGGGGTCAGCGACCGGACGCGGGACGTCGGCCGGAACGCGGGATCACCGATGACGCAGGCGATCCCCTCGTCGTGCGCGGCGAGCCAGGTGTCGAGGACCGTGCCCAGATCCGCGGCGGATCCGTGGACGACGGGGACGCCGCCGCTGCGGATCGAGGCCGGCACGTTGGCGTCCGGGAGCACGGCCCGGATGACCGGCTCGGCTTCCGCCATGATTTCCTCCGGCGTCCGGTAGTTGATGTTCAGCGAGGCCAGGCTGATCCGGTCGAACCCGATCCGCTCCAGCCGTTCCCGCCACGACTCCGTGAACCCGTGCCGGGCCTGGGCGCGGTCCCCGACGATGGTGAAGCTCCGGGACGGGCACCGGAGCAGCAGCATCTGCCACTGGGCGTCCGTCAGCTCCTGCGCCTCGTCCACGACGACGTGCGCGAACGGGCCGGCGAGCAGGTCCGGGTCGGCGCTGGGCAGTTCGGACTCGTCGACCAGACTGACCCGGGCGTCCTCGCCGCGCAGCATCGTCACCAGACCCTCGCCGTCGTCACCGTCGGCGCCGGAGTCGGCCGCGGCCTCGATCAGGTTGTCGACGACCTGCGCCATGCGCTCGCGCTGGGCGGCGAGGACGGCCTCGCGCCGACGCCTGCGCCGGGCCGCCTCCGGGTCCCCGAGCCGCTGCCGTGCCGCGTCCAGGAGCGGCAGGTCGGACACCGTCCAGGCCTGGGGGTCCTCCTCGCGCTGCAACTTCCCGACCTCGTCGGGGCTGAGCCAGGGAGCGCACTTCCGCAGGTAGGCGGGTACCGACCACAGGTCCGCGACCAGGTCGGCCGCCTCGATCAGCGGCCACACGCGGTCGAAGGCGGTGAGCAGCTCCCGGTCCTGCCGCAGCGAGGTGCGGAGCAGGTCGGCCGGGACGTCGTCGTCGTGCTTGTCCACCAGGATCGTGAGCAGCTCCTCCCAGACCTGCTCGCGCGCCTCGTTGTGCGGAGTGCCGGGTTCTGCCGCTTCGAACGCCACGGCCCAGTCGTCGGCGCTCAGCCGGACGTCGGACCAGCGGGTCTCGACCGTCATCCCCTCGGCGGGCGGCTCCTCGTAGAACCTGACGGCCGTCTCGACCGCCTTCACCAGGTTCGCGGACGACTTCAGGCGAGCCACGTGCGGGTCGGTCTCGACCGCTGCCGCGGCCCCCTCGGCGACGAGGTCCCGCAGGGTGCAGGTCTGCACGCCCTCCTCTCCGAGGCTGGGGAGGACGTCGGAGACGTAGGCCAGGTAGGGCCGGTGCGGACCGACGAACAGTACGCCGCCCCGGCGGTGTCCCAGGCGGGGGTCGGAGTGGAGGAGGTAGGCGGAGCGGTGCAGGGCGACGACGGTCTTCCCCGTACCCGGGCCGCCGTCGACGACGAGGGCGCCGCGCGATCCCGCGCGGATGACGGCGTCCTGGTCGGCCTGGATGGTGCCGAGCACGTCCCGCATCCGTGGTGAGCGGTTGGTGCCCAGGCTCGCGATGAAGGCGGACTGGTCGTCGAGCGCGGCGTGCCCGGCGAACCCGTCCGAGGTGAACACCTCGTCCCAGTAGTCGCTGATCCGGCCGCGGGTCCAGCGGTACCTGCGGCGGCTGGCCAGACCCATCGGGTTGGCGTGGGTGGCCCCGAAGAACGGCTCGGCCGCGGGGGAGCGCCAGTCGAGCAGCAGCCGGCGGCCCGAGCTGTCCGTCAGGCCGAGCCGTCCGACGTACACGGGCTCGGAGCCGTCCGCGCCGGCCATGTGTCCGAGGCACAGGTCCAGGCCGAAGCGACGCAGTGCGCGCAGGCGCGTGGTCAGCCGGTGGATCTCCGTGTCCCGGTCCATGGCCTGCCGGCCCAGGCCGCCGGGCGCCTTGCGCTCGGCGGCGAGGCGGTCGGACAGGTCGGCGATCGTCTGGTCGAGGCACTCCGCGACGGCCGCGAAGTGCTGCTCGTCGCCGGCGATCAGTGCCGGGTCGGCCTTGGGGGAGAGGCGGTCGGGAAGGTCGAACGCGCTGGTGGTCAGGGGTTTCATGGGGGTGAGCTCCGATGTGAGGCCGCTTGCGGCCGTGGCGCGCGGCGGGGCGTCCTGGCGGACCGGCGTGACGGACCTGGTGGCCATGACGGGCGACGCTCCGCCTGGCGCGGACCCGCCCGGTGGCCGGTGTCGGTCCAGCTCGCCAGGGCGTGCAGGTTCTCGTGCTCCGGGCACCGGGTGGGGTTTGGGCCTTGGGCCTTGGGCTCTGGGCTCTGGGCTCTGGGCCTGGGGTATGGGTTCTGGTACGACGGTCCCGCGTGGTTCACGCGGGTACGGGCGGCCTTTCTCAGCCGGCCGCGTCGAGCAGCAGCTTCGCGGCCACCGTCGCCCCGTCGGTGCGGACCGTGCCGGCCACGGCCCTCGCTCGTGCGCCGGTCTCGGGGCTCAGGGCCGTCCTGAGCGCGGCCGACAGGGACTCGAGGGTCGGAGCCGGACCGTCGTGCGCCGCGCCGATGCCCAGCTCGGCCACCCGGCCGGCCCAGTACGGCTGGTCCACCGCCTGGGGCACCACCACCTGCGGCGCGCCGGCCCCGGCGGCCGTCGTCGTGGTGCCCGCGCCGCCGTGGTGCACGACGGCGGCCACCCGGCCGAACAGCGCCTGGTGGTTGGCCTCACCGACGGCGAAGCAGTCGTCCCGGTCGTCGATCAGGGCCAGGTCGGCCCAGCCGCGGGAGACGAGTGCGCGGCGGCCCTGCGCGCGGACCGCATCGACGGCCACCCGGGCGGCGTCCTGCGAGGCGTGCATGGGCATGCTGCCGAAGCCCACGTACACCGGTGGTTCGCCGGCCTCCAGGAACGCCACCAGCTCGGCCGGCAGCGGGCGTTCGTCCGGCAGGGTCCACGCGCCGGTCTGTACGACGTCGAGGCCCGGCGTCTCCTGCCACGGGTCCAGCACCGGGTCCGTGGCCAGCCACGGCCGGTCGCCGATGACGTAGTCGCGGACGTTGTCCACCGGGGGCAGGCCGACCGACGCCCGGTTCGTGTTGAGCGCCTCACCGAACAGGGCGTTGATGCTCTGCGCGTCCAGGTCCCACAGCACCCGGCTGTCGGTCACCTCCGGCGGGAACGGCCGGCCCGGATACGTCAGGGGCGGGTGGTGCGGCGACGGCAGGGTGAGCTGCTGGAAGGTCACGGAAACGGAGCGGATGCCCAGTTTCTCGGCCACCGACCGCGCGCCGGCCGCGGCCGGCATCGCCCCGGTCGCCACCAGTGCGTCACACCCTTCGGCCGCCGCGGCGACCGCGTCGAACTGGGCGGCGATCAACTCCGCCGCACGCTGGGGCAGGTTCGCCGACGACGGCAGCGGTGCCCCGGTCATCAGCGCGCGCGCCGGCCGGCCGACCGGCACCAGCTCCACGCCGACACCGGCCAGCAGCTGCGCGAAGTCCTCGTCCGGCGGCGCGCACACCCGTACCTCCGCGCCGAGCACCCGCAACCGCACCGCGAGTCCCACCAGCGGTTCGACGTCCCCACGCGACCCGTACGTCGACAACAACACACGCATTTCGTGGCTCTCACTTCCGCAGATTCCGGCTTCGGCCGATGATTCTGCGGCACGACCGGGGCCTTGCGGCAAGCCCCCCAGTGCGCTATAAGTTAAAAGTGGCAAGGAGAGTACGCACTCCTTGCCTTTGTTTTTTGCCGCCCGCTGTGGACGGACAGCCCCCTCGCGAAGCGCCGCCGCCGCGCAGGGCGATCAGTACAAGGCTGTCAGACCGTTGCTGTTGTAGACGAAGGCGGACTGGACGTCCACAACGATCAAGGCCTCCACGGGAAGCGTGCGGTTGTTCATGCGGCCGTCATGGCTGTCGGCGCTGCGCACCTCCACATGAATTCGCACGCCCCCGCCCCGGTCCCCCGCCCGCGCTGGGGGAGGGGGCGTTCGGGGAAGCGATGGCCCGGGGGGCGGGGCTGCCGCCGGAACCGCACGGCTGACCCCGCGGGGGGCTTTTCCCCTACCCGCCCCTTCCCGATGTTCCAGACTGACACTTCTGGAGTGGTCGGGACATGGTCGCAGCATCGCAGGTCAAGGCGCCGAGGAATGTGCCGGTCTCTACAACGCGTATGGAGACCAACAACCGCCCTACAGGGAGCATCCCCGAGACGCTGCGGGGTGTGCGGTGCATCCGGCTTTCTGTACGGACGGACGAGACGACCAGCCCCGAGCGGCAGCGGGAAGCCGACGACATAGCAGCCACAGCGCTCGGCATCGACTTCGGCGAGGGTGACGGGCTCCGCGAAGCCGTGGACCTGGACGTGTCGGCGTCCAAGATCGGCCCGTTCGACCGTCCTCAGCTCGGCGGGTGGCTGTCTCGCCCGGAGGACTTTGACGCGCTGGTGTGGTGGCGCTTTGACCGTGCCATCCGGTCCATGGGCGACATGCACGAGTTTGCGAAGTGGGCACGCAAACACCGCAAGCTCTTGGTGTTCGCCGAAAGGATCGGCGGGGGCCGACTTGAGTTCGACTTCCGCAACCCCATGAACCCCATGTCCGAACTCATGATGATGATGCTTGCCTTTGCCGCTCAGGTGGAGTCGCAGAGCATCAAAGACCGGGTGACCGGGGCACAGGCAGCCATGCGGAAAATGGTGCTCCGGTGGCGTGGCGGCGGTCGGCCCCCGTACGGATACCTGCCCGCCCCGATGCCCGCCGAGCACGGCGGAGCCGGATGGACCCTCGTACCCGACCCCATCGCGGTGAAGGTCATTGAGCGGATCATTGCCGCGCTGGTGTCCGGCAAGACCCCACACGCGATTGCGAAGATGCTGAACACAGACGGGGCGCTGTCCCCGTCCGCGCACTGGGCTGCTCACCAGGCCCGGATGAAGAACAAGACCGCGGACAGCGAGAGCGCCGGACCGGTGAAGAAGCCCGCACAGTGGCGAGCACAGACCATTACGAAGATGCTCACGAACCCCGCGCTCATGGGCTGGAAGATGCACCAGGGCAAGCCCGTACGGGACGGCCAGGGCGCACCCGTCATGGCCACCGAAACCCCGATCCTCACTCGTGAAGAGTTCGGACCAGGTGGGCGCACTGCTCACCCCCAAGCCCACGGCGGAAAAGGCACCCGAACGCCCCGACTCTTCCGCGCTGTTGCTGCGGGTGATCCACTGTGCGGGATGCGGCAGCCGGATGTACCTCAACAAGTCCTCGGGCAACTACGGGTGCAGCTCGTACAAGTACGGGACGTACTGCGCTGCACCCGCCACCATTCGGGCCTCTTGGGTGGACGACTACGTAACGGATGAGTTCCTGCGGGCTGCCGGGCCGGTGCAGATCACCCACGTAACCGAGATACCGGGGTATGACCCACAGCCCGAGATAGACGCGACCATTGCCGAGATGGAAGATCACGACCAGCAAAAGGACCGGCGTAAGTCCAAAGCAGGCATGGCAGCCTGGCAGCGCCGTGCAGACGCGCTCGATACCCGGCTTGCCGAGCTGGAAGCACGGGAGAAGACCGAACCCCGCCGCAAGGCTGTGCCCACGGGCCGTACGTACGCCGACGACTGGCACAGCGGCGACACCACGGCACGGCGCACGATGCTGGTGGACGCCGGGGCCCATCTGGTGGTCAAGCGTGGCACTAAGGGCGGGTGGCGGACACTGGACACCCGCCGAGTGGAGTTCACCATCAGCGGCGACCTTGACCCCGCCATTGAACCGAACGTCACCGAAGCCGAAAACATCGCAAGCGAGGTACGGGGTGATACCCCGGCACCGGGCATCACGGTTCGGCTCGCCGAGTCCGTCCCGATTACCGAGCCCGTCCCCGAACTGGTGCCGCTCGCTGCATGACCCTCGGTAAGGCTCGGACTGCCCCCGGCCAGAATGGAGCGTCGGGGGTAGGTCCGGTGCCTTACAGGGGTGGCCCTGGGATGCAGTACGACCGGCCCGAACAGCCCCGGTAATCCTCGTGACTGCCGGGGCTTTCCCGTGCCCTCACGTGGACGCTCCGGGGCTCGGCGAGCGGCAGCCGGACCAGCGGGCGAAACCATGACGGTATGACGGTTGAACCTACTTTTTTGAATGCACATAGAAAAATAGAGAGAAAACCAAACAGCTGGTTCAACCGTCATCCCGTCATGGTCGGCCCCCTCGGGAATCTGCTGGACCCCACACCACAGTGAGGGACCGGAACGGGCCCCGAGCGCCCCGCACGGCGGGGGCCGGGAATTCGCCGCTCTCTACAACACAGTGAGAGACCAGGGATTACCGCGCACCCCGCAAGCCCGGAAACGGCGGTCTGAGTGCCCGACTCTCACGAACAGCTCTGCCCGTGCACCACGCACCCTCACCGTTGCTCGGGGGTGGCCGCAGGGGTCATGAGGCAGAGCGCGGGGAGACCACACCGCCCATGAGTAACCACCCCTTGACCGGGGTGCCGAACGGGGTTGCAAGCTCGTGTGGTCTCCCCATCGTGTCCGGACCGGCCCGAGCCGGCGAGGACGAGCAAGCCCGCTGACCCAGCTGATGCACGGATCGATGCAGATGCCTCCGGAAACGTTGGCTACGTCGGCGCCGACTAGTCCTGGCTCGCCCGCATCAGAAGACGTAGGGATTACTTGACCGCACGGATGTGCCGCAGTTGTCGGTCCAGGTGTCGCGGCAGACTGGCCGGGCGGGAAGCCTCGTCGTCGAAGTCTGTATCTCTACGCATGACCGCAGAACACCGGATCTCGCGCGGTAGGTCAAATTCCGCAGATATCAGGACACTCTTTTGGTTGGAAAGGGCGGGAATGCCCAACCCCTCACTCTCTGCTGTGTCCTCACCGGCTACCGCGATGTGAGCCACGCGGCGAGCGAGCTTCCCGTGGCCGTGGCGAGAGCTGCCACCAGCCATCCGGGGACGCGATGGATGGTCACGTGGAGCACGCTGCCGCAGCGGAGTTCAAATGCGGGGCGTTGTTCACGGTCGCTCGGCATGGCTACCTCTCGTCGATTGCCTGCTAGGGGAGCACGGGAAATGGGGAAATGGTTCACCGCCGTGAACCCTCGTGCGCGGGTGCGTCAGGTTCCTGATCCTACCTGCACCGGTTACAGAGAGTGACATCTATCAACCTTGATAGGTGTGCGGCTCGGTCAATGGCACAACACCCGCTTGCTTATGGCCAGGGGTTACTGGGAGTCCCGCGGGAGTCCCTTTCATGTCCGTCTGACGACAACCCCACTCGCATCGGAGGTGCCCCCATGCCCCGTAAGCCTCGCCCCCCGTGTTCTGTCCCCGGCTGCCCCGAACTCACCACGGGCGGACGCTGCCCGACACATGCGAGGGAAGCCAACCGAGACCGTGCCTCACGTGGTGGGGCGGTCTACACCACACGGTGGCAGCGCATCCGAAAGGCATACCTGTACGCCAACCCGTGGTGTGTGCTGTGTGGTCGTACCGCCAACGTGGCAGACCACTTCCCTTTGTCAAGGCGCGAGTTGATCGCTCGGGGTGAGGCGAATCCGGATGCTCCGAAGCATCTGCGCCCGGTGTGCACGAGGTGCCACAACGGCGAGACGGCACGCAATCAGCCGGGCGGATTCGCTGCTGAGGCTCGCTCACGGCGTGAGGCGTCCGAACCTCCGCCGTTCTGACCAGGGAGTGCCCTCCTTCCCCTCTACTCGCTGAGCGGGCGGGAGGCAAAAAACTCGCGTGGCTCATTTGAGCGTTTCTGTGAGCCGCGTACATATCGGATCAACCAATACGAGGAGGAATTACCTTGACTCTCACCCTTACCGAATCCGCAAAGCTCACCCTTGACAAGCTTCAGTGCGGTGTAATCGAGACTTTCGTTCAGGAGTCGCCGATCCTGGACAGGCTGCCGCTTATTCAGGTGGAGGGAAGCGCGTTCAAGTACAACGAGGAATCCAGCCTCCCCGGGGTGTCCTTCCGCGCTGTAAACGAGGCGTACCCGGAGAGCGCCGGAACTCTTAACCAGCGCATCGAAACACTGGAGATCCTTGGTGGCGATGCAGACGTAGACAAGTTAATCGTCCAGACCCGAGGAAACCTCAGTGATCAGCGCGCGATTCAGACACACATGAAGGTCAAGGCTGCCTCTATCCACTTCGCTGACCAGTTCTTCAACGGGGACGTCACGGTGAACCCGAAGGGGTTCGACGGGCTTCTCAAGCGGCTGGTCGGCCGACAGGTCGTCGATGCCACGGGGGAAGGGTCCCGTTGTCAACGGACACGACTTCTTCGACCTGCTCGACACCCTGACTAACCAGGTACGGGGCATCGACGGCACGAACGGCGCGCTCTACATGAATGCTGCTCTGCGGGCCAAGATTGCGTCCGGGTTCCGACGGCTTGGGGGTAGTGAGCTGCTGACCAAGGAGATAGCAGGAAAGCCGACCACCATGTGGAACGGAATCCCGCTCCTGGACGTCGGCCAGCGACTGGACGGCACGGACGTGCTGCCGCTGACAGTCGAGACCGGAGGTGCTGAGACCGGTGACATCTACGCCGTTCGCTTCGGGGCTTCGGAAGCGGACGCCGGACTCTCCGGCCTCACCAATGGCGGCGTCCAGGTCACGGATCTGGGCGAGTCGCACGACAAGCCGGTCTACCGAACCCGCATCGACTTCTACTGTGGCCTGGCGCTGTTCGGCGGGAAGGCTGCGGCGCGCTTGACTGGCGTACTGAACGGCTGACCACATCACAGAGCCCCCGTGCTCGCCACCCCTCGGGGCGGTGGGTGCGGGGGCTTTCTTGATGCCGCCGACAAGCGAATATTTGAGAATCATGCCTGGTGGTTGGCGAATCCCTACCTCATGCTGTGCCTGTTGTGTCCGACAGAGAGGGGAACGGTCATGGCAAGACGACTGAGGGTGCTGGGGAGTACGTCCGGAGTCGGGGACTGTCCGACGCTGTACGAGGACGTAACAACCGGGGAAGTCCTCGTACAGGGCGACGCCGTGACCGACCCCAACGATGTCAGCCAGCTCCGATACGTCAAGGACAGTGAGGCGTTCGTGGTTGTCCCGCGTGAGCTGCTGGTGAACTTCGCTCCCAAGGAGGCCGTGCACGTGCCGGAGTTCGTTCCTCAAAAGAAGATCAACGAGTTCATCAACGACGGTTTCGAGCACACCGCCTGGCGGCTGGAGACTCAGACGGGGTACGCGTCCGATCAGGCCATGCCGTCGTACCAAGAATTCCTACGCACCGGGGACACCGCCGGCGAGGTCGGACATCCCTGGTTCGAGAACGTCCGGCGCATGGTTGCCGCGGGGAAACGCTTCGAGCGCGTACGGATTGTGGACACTCCGCCGACCACCGGGCAGCGGTACTTGTTGGCCTGCGCGCGCACGAACGTCGCCGCCGGGGAAGACATCCGCTGCCTGTGGCGCGAGGACGCCGAACGGCGCCACCTGGACCTGTCATCAGAGTTCTGGCTGTTCGACTCCCGCACCGTGGCACGCTTCCACTTTGACGGTGAGCGCACCATCGGCATGGAACTGATCACCGACCCTGCCGAAGTACTGCGGGCCTGCCAGGTGCGGGACGCCGCATGGCACTACGCGACGCCGTACCGAGAATTCACGGCTCAGGTACCGTCCGCTGAGTGAGCACCGACTACCAGCAAGCCCGGATCTCCCTTGGCGTGCGGCTGCGTGAGCTGCGCACCGAGGGCGGGCTGACCGGGCGTGCACTCGCCGCCCGGTTGGGCTGGACGCAATCGAAGGTCAGCAAGCTGGAGAACGGCAAGCAGACTCCCACTGCTGCCGATCTCAGCGCATGGGCGGACGGGACCGGGCACCCGGAGTGCACGGCGGAACTGGTGGGGCGGCTTCGAGGTCTTGAGACGCAGTACCGCTCATGGCGTCGTCAACTTGCCGGCGGTTATCGCGCCGTTCAGGAGGCGCACTGGATGCAGGCGCGGCAGACCCACAAACGCCGTAGCTTTGACCCCGCACTGATTCCCGGACTGTTGCAGACTGCTGACTACGCTCGCGCGGTCCTCTCCCGTTATGCAGCCATCCATACTGCCCCGCGTGACCTTGAAGCTGCCGTACAGGCGCGTATGGGGCGGCAAGACATCCTCAGCGACCAGAGCCGCGCTTTCCACTTCCTCATCTGGGAAGGGGCGCTACGCGCGCGCCCCTGCACGCCTCCGGTTCTTTCGGCGCAGCTTGAGCGCATTGTGAGCCAACTCGGAGCGGGGCATGTCCGGGTCGGCATCGTGCCCTTCGACGCGGACATGCAGCTTCCCGCCGGAGTCGGGTTCTCCCTCCACGACGATCGGCTTGTGATCACTGAGGTGTGGCACGCCGAAATGTGGTTGGACGACCCCGAGGACGTGGCGTTGCACTCCCGCGCGTGGGAAGCGCTGGAGCGTAGCGCCGTCTACGGCCCCGAAGCGCACAGGGTCATCGTTCGTGCGCAACATGCATTGGGCGCGTGAGAATCACGGAGAATCACGCCACTGTCGTTGGGGGCTGGATCCCTAGCGTGGTCGTCATCCAGACCATGCAAGGGGGCACACCGTGACCAAGCCGCTGACGTACCTCGGGCCGCCCGTTGAGCTGCCGTTGAGACTCGACGCGGACCCTTCCCCACAGCCGGGGTGCGACGTGTGCGGTGCTTTGGCCGCCGAGCGCGGCGAAGCGCGCGCAGTGGGGGACATGTCCAAGGTCTCGGACGTGAATGTCGAGATCCGGCAGCATCCCCACGCGAAGCGGAGGGTGCGGGCGTGATTCCCATGGAGCAGTGCAAGAGTGCCCGCGCCAATGCCGAGCACCTTGCGGCGCTGTTGCGTTCCGCGCTCAGGCGGGCAGGGATCCCGGACGACGAAGCGGGCAAGGTTCGCCCCCTGGTGACCGCCACGGGGCGGGCCTACGTTCAGTTCGGAGCCTTGCCACTCCGCGATGCGGTGAAGCTGCTGGAGGCTCTGGCGCGGAACCAGCCGACACCTCACGGCGCAGACGTGCTCACGCTCTCCGACGAGGCGTTCGGATGAGGCGCGCTGTCATGCGTCATGTGGCCCATACCATCCGTCGTGTGCCAGGGAGTGGCGTCACCGCCCAAGTGTTCTGCATGGCGAGCGGGTGCGGTGAGAACTCCGGCCGCAAGGGCGACCCTGACAGCGTTCAGGACTGGGCATTGCGGCACACCGGACGCACCGGGCACGCCCTGTTCCGCCGCGACTTCACCGATCAAGCCCGCGTGACCCGCGTCGAGTAGATCCCGACTCGCTGGGCGACGGCGAACAAGACAGCCCGGCCCGTCGGCTCTGGCCCCGTTCATGTGCTGCCCCATGGCGCATGAACGGGGCTACCCGTCGTTCTGACGCTGGTTCTCGCCGCTGCGTTCATGGACATATGTTCCACGGCTGGGCACGGTGTAGACGAGCCCATTGTCTCGCAGCACGGCGAGGGCGGACCGCACCGTATTGCGCGCGACGCCGTACCGCTCCACCAACTCTTTCTCAGACGGGACCGGACTGCCGGGGGGGCAGCTCTCCGCGCTCGATGTCCTGCGTCAGGTCGGCGGCAATCTGCCGGAAGGGCGGTTCGGGTGCCCGGTGATCGATTTCGCGCGCTGCCATGGGCTGAAGCGTAGACAACCGGCCAATACTCAGCACACACCTGGACAGGGTTGAACAGGGCTAGACGTGCCTATACCGGTTGCCCTAGCGTCAGGCATGAAAATGCCCCGACAAACCGCGTAGGACCGGTTCGCCGGGGCTAAGCCGAGACAGCTTGTAGGAGCTGAACGACCTATGCGCGATGTTATCGCCCGTGCCCTTTCCTGGGTGCTCTCCGTCCTCGCCCCTCGCCGGCCCGGACGCCACTCCGCCACATTCCTCGCCGAACTGCCCGAGCCGACCGCCGAGCCCGCCCCGGTTGACCCGTGGTCCAAGCCGTGGCCGACGCCGACCCCCGAGCACATCCGAGCCCTGTACACACCGCTGCGGGGTGAAGACGTGGCACTCACCCGCCCGTACGTCCTCGCCGAAACCACGATGGAACTCGGGGTGATCGGGGAACGTCGCCGGGCTGCCGCATTCGCAACGCTCGGCGTGGACTACCCGTACAGCTACCCCGGAGCCCCCTTCCCCCGGTCCGCATTCGCCGCTGCGGGGGTGAGCGCGTGACCCGCGAAGCACTCACCAACGAACTGCCCGCCGTGAACGTGGCGCTCTGCATCGAGTGCCACAAGCTCACCAACGCCCCGGTGGCTGTCCGCTGGATTCAGAGCAACAGCGGCCCCGGAACAACCCTCTACGCGTGCCCGGACCATGCGGCGGAAAACTCGCCCCTGGTCCCGTGCCCGGAGAGCTGGAGCGGGGCGCGTAGCCCCTCGCGGAGAGCAAGACGCCCCGTCCGGACCATGCGCCGGACGGGGCTCCCGTAGAACACGTACTTTGGGACATCGGGGCTTCCCGAACCGGGGGACGAACCCCCGCGGGGCGGACCCTCGTCCTGCTTCCCGTACGAGTCCGCCCATCCGTCAGCCACCGCGTACGCCGGCACGCCCGCGACGTCCACCCCGCCGCCCCGGGCCACCGCCCCCGCCACGTCCACCGCGTGCTGAACGGCCGCCCGGAACAGCAGGGACCCCGTGCTGACCCTGGCCACGCCCAGTTCGGCCAGCCGTGCGAGCGTCGACCGCCCCGGGGCGTACAGGATGTTGAGCGGCGCCTCGTACCCGGCCGTCAGGGCCGAGATGACGGACTCGTCCCGCAACCCCGGCACGAACAAGCCGTCCGCGCCCGCCTCCTGGTAGGCGGACAGCCGGCGCGTCGTCCCGTCCGCGTGGCCCGGCAGCCAGTACGTGTCCGTGCGCGCGTTGACGAACAGCGCCGGCGCGGCCGCCTTCACCGCGCCGATCAGCTCCTGCTGGTACGCCACCGGCGCGAGCGTGCCGTCGGGGCGCCCGTCCTCGATGTTCACCCCGGCCACCCCCGCCCGTGCGAGCTCCGCCGCCAGCTCCGCGACCCCGGCCGGGTCCAGGCCGAACCCGCCCTCGATGTCCACGGTCGCCGGGACCGGCAGCCGGGCGAGCGAGGTGCCCAGACGGACGGTCTCCTCGCGTGCCGCGCCGGTCGCGTCCGGTTTTCCGGCCGCCGACGCGACCCCGAGGCTGGTCGTCCCGACGGCGGCGAAACCGGCCTCGGCGAGCGCGGCGGCGGAGGCGTGGTCCCAGGCGTTGGGGAGGACCAGCGGGTTGCCGGGGCGGTGGTGCAGGGCGCGGAACACGTCGTACCGGTGCCGGTTCATGAGCGGGTCTCCTCCAGGAGTACGTCGAGTACGCCGCAGGCCAGTGCCAGGGCGTGCCGAGATCCGGGGCACGGGCGGATGCCGTGGCCGAAGGGGGCGCCGGCGGACGCCAGGTCCAGGGATGCTTCGCTGCCCTCGGGTATACGGGCCGGCCGTGCAGGGCGGCCCCGGCAGGAGCGGAGGCGCGGAGGGGCTGGGGGGCCGGAGCGTGCCGCTCCGGAGCAACGAAGTTCCGGCCCGCCTCAGTCGCGGGCCGGCGTCCGCAGGAGCGTCCCCGGCTCGATCCCCAGCGCCTCGCGCAGCGCCCGTCCCCCCTCCGGCGTCACCTTCACCGCCCGCCCCGAACCGATCCGTACGCACCATCCCGCATCCAGCGCATGACGGCACAGCGCCGCTCCCGCCACCCCCGCCAGGTGCGGCCGGCGCTCCGTCCAGTCGAGGCAGGCGCGCACCAGCGGCCGTCGGCCCGTGTGCTCCAGACCGATGCCCAGCGCGCCGAACCAGCCCACTCCCTCGTCCGTGAGGGCGAAGCCCGCGTCCTGCCGCAGCAGGCCGCGCGCGGTCATCGCGTCCACGATCACGGTGCCGATCCGCCCGGCCAGGTGGTCGTAGCACGTGCGCCCGCGCGCCATGGCGCTGCTCGCACTCGCCGCCCGCAGTGAGCGGGGCGGGCCCGGCCGCTCGCCGGCCGGTGGCGCCGCCTGTGCGGCGAGGTCCTCGACGAGGTGCGCCGCCCGCGCGTCGGCGAGCCGGACGTACCGGTGCCTGCCCTGCCGCTCCTCGGCGAGGAGCCCGCCACCGACGAGCTTGCCGAGGTGTTCGCTCGCGGTCGACGCGGCCACCCCCGCGTGGCGCGCCAGTTCGCCGGCCGTCCAGGCCCGCCCGTCGAGCAGTGCCAGGCAGAAGGAGGCCCGGGTCTCGTCGGCGAGGAGCGCGGCGAGCGCCGCGAGGCGGCCCGCGGGGGAAGAGGGGGAGGGGGAGGAGGCGGGAGAAGGGGAACGGGAAGGGGAAGGGGCGGGGGAGTCGTGGGGCGCCATGGTCCCAGGGTGCGTCACGGACGGTTCGGCGCGGGCCGAACCGTTCCCAACTGCGCGTACTGGAGCGCCAAGCCGTCGACGAGCGCTCGCAGCCCCGTCTCGAAGGCGCCCTCGTCGACCTTCTGCCGCCGCTCGGCGAGCAGATGGGCCTGGCCGAGGTGCGGATAGTCCGCCGGGTCGTACGCCGTCTCGTCGTCGACGAAGCCGCTCGCGAACGAGCCGAGCGCCGATCCGGTGATGAAGTACCGCATCAGCGCACCGATGTACGTCGCCTGGGCCGGCGGCCACCCCGCCCTGACCATCGCGCCGAACACGGCGTCGGCGACCCGCAGTCCCGCGGGCCGCCGCCCCGGCCCCCGCGCCAGCACCGGGACGATGTTGGGGTGTTCGGTGAGCGCCGCGCGGTAGGAGACGGCGTAGTCGTGCAGCGCGGTCCGCCAGTCGCGGCCGTCCGCCGGATCGAACATCGACAGGTCGACCTTGGCGCTGACCGTGTCGGCGACCGCGTCGAGGATCTCGTCCTTGTTGCGGAAGTGGTTGTAGAGGGACGGCCCGCTGACCCCGAGCTCGGCGGCGAGCCGGCGCGTGGAGACCGCGTCGAGCCCCTCGGAGTCCACGAGCGCACCCGCCGCGCCCACGATGCGGTCACGGCTGAGGAGGGGCTTGCGCGGTCGGGCCATGCGGCACATAGTAGGCATGCCAACAAGAAACTAGCAGTGCTAATTAAACGCTCATGAAAAGTGGGGTGCCGGGATGAATCTGGAGCTCAGCGAGGAACAGACCGCGGTGCGGCAGCTCGCCAAGGACTTCACCGACCGCGAGATCACGCCGCACGTCGTCGCCTGGGACCGGGCCGAGAGCGTCGACCGCGGAGTCGTGAAGAAGCTCGGCGCCCTCGGCTTCCTCGGTCTGACGATCCCCGAGGAGTACGGGGGCTCCGGCGGCGACCACCTCGCGTACTGCCTCGTCACCGAGGAACTCGGCCGCGGCGACTCCTCGGTGCGCGGCATCGTGTCCGTATCGCTCGGTCTGGTCGCCAAGACCATCGCGCACTGGGGCACCGAGGAGCAGAAGCGGCAGTGGCTGCCCGGTCTCACCTCCGGCGACCTGGTCGGCTGCTTCGGACTCACCGAACCCGGCACGGGCTCCGACGCCGGCAACCTCACCACCCGCGCCGTGCGCGACGGCGACACGTACGTCGTCAACGGCTCCAAGATGTTCATCACCAACGGCACCTGGGCCGACGTGGTGCTGCTCTTCGCCCGCTCCACCGACGCCCCCGGCCACAAGGGCGTCTCCGCGTTCCTGGTGCCCACCGACACCCCGGGCCTCACCCGCCGCGAGATCCACGGCAAGCTCGGGCTGCGCGGCCAGGCCACCGCCGAGCTGTTCCTGGAAGACGTACGGGTCCCCGCCTCCGCGATGCTGGGAAGCGAGGGCAAGGGCTTCTCGGTCGCCATGTCCGCTCTCGCCAAGGGCCGCATGTCGGTCGCGGCGGGCTGTGTCGGCATCGCCCAGGCGGCCCTGGACGCGGCGGTGAAGTACGCGTCCGAGCGCGAGCAGTTCGGCAGGACCATCGCCCACCACCAGCTCGTCCAGGAGCTGATCACCGACATCGCGGTGGACGTGGACGCCGCCCGCCTGCTGACCTGGCGCGTCGCCGACCTGATCGACCGCGGCGAACCGTTCGTCACCGAGGCGTCCAAGGCGAAGCTCTTCGCCTCCGAGGCCGCCGTGCGCGCCGCGAACAACGCCCTCCAGGTCTTCGGCGGTTACGGCTACATCGACGAGTACCCGGCCGGCAAGCTGCTGCGCGACGCCCGTGTGATGACGCTCTACGAAGGCACCAGCCAGATCCAGAAGCTCGTCATCGGCCGCGCCCTGACGGGGGTCTCCGCTTTCTGAACCGGCCTGCGTACTAACGTCATACCTCCGTGACCGGAGGGATGACGATGAAGCTGCGCTGCGCCGTGCTCGACGACTACCAGGGCGTCGCCCTGTCCGCCGCCGACTGGTCCCGCCTGGCCGACGCGGTGGAAGTGACGTCGTACCGGCGGCACTTCGCCGACGAGGACGAGCTGGCCGAAGCGATCGGCGACTGCGAGATCGTCGTCGTGATGAGGGAGCGCACGCCGTTCACCGGCCGGCTGCTCGCCCGGCTGCCCCGCCTCCGGCTCCTGGTCACCTCGGGGATGCGCAACGCGTCCATCGACCTCGACGCCGCCGCGCGGCGCGGAGTCACGGTGTGCGGGACGGCGAGCAGCTCCGAGCCGCCGGTCGAGCTCACCTGGGCGCTGATCCTCGGGCTGGCCCGGCAGGTGGTACGGGAGAACACGGCCCTGCGCGAGCACGGCCCGTGGCAGAGCACCGTCGGCGCCGACCTGTACGGCAGCCGCCTGGGGCTGCTGGGTCTCGGCAGGACCGGCAGCAGGGTGGCGCGGATCGGCAGGGCCTTCGGCATGGAGGTGACGGCCTGGAGCCGGAACCTGACCGCCGAGCGGGCGCGGGCCGAGGACGTCCGGCTCGCGTCCTCCAAGGAGGAGCTGCTCGAAACCAGCGACTTCGTCTCGGTCCACCTGGTGCTCGGCGACCGGACCCGCGGGCTGCTCGGCCCGGACGAGCTGAAGCGGATGCGGCCCTCGGCCTACCTCGTCAACACCTCGCGCGCCGCCGTCGTGGACCAGGCGGCGCTCGTCCGGGCGCTGCGCGAGGGGTGGATCGCCGGCGCCGGCGTGGACGTGTTCGAAACGGAGCCGCTCCCCGACGGCCACGCGCTGCGCTCGCTGCCGAACCTGCTCGCCACGCCGCACCTCGGCTACGTGACCGGACGCAACTACCGCACCTACTACGAGCAGGCGGTGGAGGACATCGCCGCCTTCCTGGAGGGAAACCCGGTCCGGCGGCTCCGAGGGCGCGAAGTGAGCGCGCACGTGGAGTGAGTGAGTACGTGAAGTGAGTACGGGAGCGGATGCGGCCCGCGCCGCCCCCGCCCATGCTGTCGGTCATGAGCGACACACCGGTCAAGCAGCAGAACACGACGGCGTACTACGGACAGGCCGTCGCCGCCTTCGTGACGGCCCTGGGCGCGGTGACCCTGGGCATCCTCTCCATGGACGCCGACCCCTGGGTGCGCGCCTTCCTCGGCATCGGCGTCCTGTACCTGGTGACCTCCGCCTTCACCCTCGCCAAGGTGATCAGGGACCGGCAGGAGGCCGGGCAGATCGTGAGCCGCGTCGACCAGGCCCGCCTGGAGAAGCTCCTCGCCGAGCACGACCCGTTCCAGAAGCTCTGAGACCTCTGAGACCGGGCAGGCTCTAAGCGCTTGCTCACCTTCGGGGTATGGTGTGCGTTCCTGCGGGACGGAAGACGGAAGGGGCGAGCCATGAGCGCGGCGGACGGGACGGCCGGCCAGACGACCGACGAGACGGCCGACGGCGTGGACAAGCCGTGGGGCGAGGTCACCCCCGAGGCGGCCAGGAAGCTGCTGGTCGCCGCCGTCGAGGCGTTCGCCGAGCGGGGCTACCACGCGACCACGACCCGCGACATCGCCGGCCGCGCGGGGATGAGCCCCGCCGCGCTCTACATCCACTACAAGACGAAGGAAGAGCTCCTTCACCGGATCAGCCGCATCGGCCACGACAAGGCCCTGAAGATCCTCCAGGCAGCGGCGGACGGCTCCGGCACGGCCGCCGAGCGGCTCGACGGCGCCGTACGCTCCTTCGTCCGCTGGCACGCGGAGCGGCACACCACGGCGCGCGTCGTCCAGTACGAACTCGACGCGCTCAGCGAGGAGCACCGCACCGAGATCGTCGAACTGCGCCGCCGCAGCGACGCCGCCGTACGCCGCATCCTGAACGACGGTGTGAAGGCCGGGGAGTTCGACGTCCCGGACGTCCCGGGCACCACCCTCGCCGTGCTGTCGCTGTGCATCGACGTGGCACGCTGGTTCAACGCGCAGGGGCGCAGGACGCCCGACGAGGTCGGCGCGCTGTACGCCGACCTCGTCCTGCGGATGGTCACCGCTCAGAAGTAACCCGGAAGCGGCGACGGCAGCGGCGGCAGCAGTCGCAGCGGCTCAGAAGTAGTAGCGGGACACCGACTCCGCCACGCACGCCGGCTTGTCGCCGCCCTCGCGCTCCACCGTGACGACGGCCGTCACCTGTACGCCGCCGCCCGCCTCCGTGACCTCCTTGAGCACCGCCGTCGCGCGCAGCCGCGAGCCGACCGGCACGGGGGACGGGAAGCGCACCTTGTTGGTGCCGTAGTTGATGCCCATCTTCACGCCCTCGACCCGCATGATCTGCGGTACGAGCGCCGGCAGCAGCGACAGGGTCAGGTAGCCGTGCGCGATCGTCGTTCCGAACGGGCCCGCCGCGGCCTTCTCCGGGTCCACATGGATCCACTGGTGGTCGCCGGTGGCCTCGGCGAAGAGGTCGATCCGCTTCTGGTCGACGTCCAGCCACTCGCTGTGCCCCAGCTGCTCGCCCACCCCGGCGCGCAGTTCCTCGGCGGAAGTGAAGATCCTCGGCTCTGCCATGTCCCGGCCCCTGCCTCTCATGCGGCTGCGTACGCGCGTTCCGACGGCTTGTCTAAGCGCTTGCTCAGCATGGTTCGGCTCCGGTGTTCTGTCAACGACGGGGCAGTAGGGTTCGAGGAGTGCCGCAGATACCAGAGAAGATCCACGAACTCACGGTCGGCCAGCTGTCAGCGCGCAGCGGCGCCGCCGTGTCCGCCCTCCACTTCTACGAGTCCAAGGGCCTGATCAGCAGCCGCCGGACCACGGGCAACCAGCGGCGCTACGGCCGTGACGCGCTGCGCCGCGTCGCCTTCGTGCGCGCGGCGCAGCGCGTCGGCATCCCGCTCGCGACGATCAGGAACGCCCTGGCGGAACTCCCCGAGGAGCGCACCCCCAACCACGAGGACTGGGCGCGGCTCTCCGAGGCGTGGCGCTCGGAACTGGACGAGCGGATCAAGCAGCTCGGCCGGCTCCGCGATCACCTCACCGACTGCATCGGCTGCGGCTGTCTGTCGCTGGAGACCTGCGTGCTGTCCAACCCGGACGACGTCTTCGGCGAGCGCATGTCCGGCTCCCGGCTGCTCCCCGAACGCCGGAGCTCCTCGCGGGACCGCAAGAAGCAACCGGGCGCCTGAGCCGCGGCGGCGCCCCCCCCCGCGAGGCGGTGGGCGGCGACGAGGCGGGCGACGGCGGGCGCCTGTACGGGCCACACGGGGGCACAGGCGACGCGGAGGCACGGCGGCGTGACGAGCGGCGCCGCGCCCCCGCGCGCTCACGCCACCGACGCGAGTTCCCGTCGTCGTGCCCTCTTGGACTCCGCCAGGGCCTCGGGCGTCAGGACGGGCTGCGGCACCAGAATGCCGCAGCCCGTGCAGACCGGCCCGAACCACGGATCATGGGCCAGCCCCTGCTCCCACACGATCTCGCTCTCCGCGCACACCGGGCAGCCGGCCCCGGGCCCGCTCTCCAGGGCGGAGATCAGGCGGCGCAGTACGTCGCCGAGCGGCGCCACCGGATGGACCGAGGGATCGTCGCACCAGGCCACGCCGAACCCTCCCCAGGTACGGCGGTGCCAGTCGTCGAAGGAACCGGGCCGCCGCAGCCCGTCGTGCTTCTCGCGCTTGCGGCGCCGGGCGAACTCCACCTCGTACGCGAGCCAGACGGCCCGCGCCTCCTCCAACTCGTCGAGCGCGGCCACCAGCCGCGCCGGATCGGGTGCCCTGTCCTCCGGTTCGATCCTGTGCCGTGAGCACAGATGGTCCCAGGTCGCCCGGTGCCCGTAAGGGGCGAACCGTTCCAGGCATTTGCGCAGCGAATACCGCCGCAGTGCCAGATCGCACCGCGGGTCGCGCACCTGTCTCGCAAGACTGCGGAAACCGGCCATTGCCCTTGCCACCTCCGTCGCTGGTGCTTCGGCGTCACAGAGTGGACGTACGGGTGCCCCGATCGGCTCCATCGAAAATTGAATGGCCGTCATCAATGAGAAAAGAGTGGGGTACCGGCCCGGTTCGTCCCACATGGTGGGACCGGGTCGGCCGTCAGCGGTAGAGCAGGTACTCCCGGCGCATCGCGCCGAACGCCGCCAGCCCGGACCGCCAGGCGTCCACCACCTCGTCCGTCCCGGCACCCGCGTCGATCATCGTGCGGACCCGGGTGCCGCCCGTCAGCTTGTCGATCCAGTGGTCGGCCCGCCACGCGAAGCCGCTCCAGCTCTTCTTCGCCGTCACGAGCAGCGCGATGCCCGTGCGCACCGGGTCGTACGCCTCCCGGTCGTACACGTGCAGCTGTACGCCGCCCACGGTCTTCCCCTGGAACTTGGAGAACACCGGCGCGAAGTACGCCTCGCGGAAGTGCACGCCCTCCAGCCCGGCGGCGTTCGCGGCCCGGGCCCACTCGCGGCCGACACCCTCCGCGCCCAGCAGTTCGAAGGGCCGGGTCGTGCCCCGCCCCTCCGACAGGTTCGTGCCCTCGAAGAGACAGGTGCCGGAGTACACCAGCGCGGTGTCGGGCGTCGGCATGTTGGGGCTCGGCGGCACCCACGGCAGACCGGTCGCGTCGAAGAAGTCGCCGCGCCGCCAGCCCGTCATCCGCACCGTCTCCAGCGCCACGGGCCGCGTCAGGAACTCGCCGTTGAAGAGCCGCGCCAGCTCACAGACCGTCATCCCGTGCGCCTGCGCGATCGGTTCGCGCCCCACGAACGTCGCGAACGCCTTGTCGAGGACGGGCCCGAGCGCGGCGCGCCCCGACACCGGATTCGGCCGGTCGAGCACCACGAACCGCTTGCCCGCGAGCACGGCGGCCACCATGCAGTCGTACAGCGTCCAGATGTACGTGTAGAAACGCGCGCCCGCGTCCTGGATGTCGAACACGATCGTGTCCACGCCCGACGCCGTGAAGATGTCGGCGAGCGGCTGCCCGCTCTTCACGTACGTGTCGTACACGGGCAGCCCGGTCGCCGGATCGTCGTAGCGCCCCTCGGAGCCGCCCGCCTGCGCGGTGCCGCGGAAACCGTGCTCGGGTCCGAAGACGGCGGTGAGGTTCACCCGGTCGTCGGCGTGCATGACGTCCACGATGTGGCGCAGGTCCGAGGTGACGCCCGTCGGATTGGTGACGACGCCGACCTTCTGCCCCGCGAGGAGGGCGTACCCGTCGGCGGCCAGCCGGTCGAAGCCGGTACGCACCCGGAAGCGGCCGGGGCGGCCGGCGGCGGCCGAGGGGGCCGCGGCGGCGAGCGCTCCGGCGGCGCCCGCCGCTCCCGTGGCGGCCAGCAGTCCGCGTCTGGACAGGCTCATTCCCGTACCTCCGTGATCGGCGCCGTCTGTCATGGTCACGCACGCTAGCGCGCGTGGCGGTCCCGGGGAACGAGGCGGACACGGCGGGTTCGGGCCTCCGCACCCCTTCCGCCGGTCCATACCGACTGGTTAGTCTGCTGAGGTTGTCGGCAGGAGAGGCGGGCCTCAAGGATGAGCCAGTTCCAGGACGCGGGAGTCGTCGTCACCGGTGCGGGAGGCGGCATCGGAGCCGCGCTCGCGCGCAGATTCGCGGCCGGGGGCGCGCGCGTCGTCGTCAACGACCTCGACCCGCGGAAGACCGAGGCGATCGCCGACGAGACGGGCGCCACCGCCGTCGCGGGCGACGCCTCCGCGATCGTCGAAGAGGCCCGCGAGGCGCTCGGCGGCACGGTCGACGTGTACTGCGCCAACGCGGGCCTCGCCTCGCCCGGCGACGCCTTCGCCGACGAGGCCGTCTGGGCCGCGGCCTGGGACGTCAACGTGATGGCCCACGTCAGGGCGGCCAGGGCGCTGCTGCCCGACTGGCTGGAGCGCGGCAGCGGCCGGTTCGTGTCCACCGTCTCGGCGGCCGGCCTGCTGAGCATGGTCGGCGCGGCCCCGTACAGCGTCAGCAAGCACGGCGCGCTGGCGTTCGCCGAGTGGCTCTCGCTGACCTACCGCCACCGCGGGGTCAAGGTCCACGCGATCTGCCCGCAGGGCGTACGCACGGATATGCTGACCGCCGCGGGCTCGGCCGGCGCTCTGGTCCTCGCGCCCACCGCCGTCGAGCCGGAGGACGTCGCCGAGGCGCTCTTCGACGGCATCGCGGCCGACCGTTTCCTGATCCTGCCGCACCCCGAGGTCGCCGGGTACTACCAGGCACGCGCCGGGAGTCCCGACCGCTGGCTGACCGGCATGAACCACCTGCAGCAGAAGTGGGAAGAGGCCGGCCGATGAGCGGGACGACGGGCAAGCCGGGCAAGCCGGGTGAGTCGGACAAGACGAGCGGGTCGGACAGGACGGGCAGGGCGACGCGCGCGTCGATCTACGCGGCCAGGCCCTGGCTCGCCCAGCTCGGCGAGGCCCAGCGGACGCCCGTGGACCCGCCGGCCACCCTGCTGCACGCCTTCGCCGGAGCGGTGGAGCGCGCACCCGACCACCCCGCTCTCGCCTACTTCGACGGCCGGCTGACCTACCGCGAGACCGGCGCGCTCTCGGACTCCGTCGCGGGCCACCTGGCGGCCAAGGGCCTGCGGCGCGGCGACCGGGTCGCGGTCATGCTCCAGAACAGCCCGCACTTCGTCATCGCGCTCCTCGGCGCCTGGAAGGCCGGCGCCACCGTCGTGCCCCTGAACCCGATGTACAAGTCGGCCGAGGTCGCCCACGCGCTCCGGGACGCCGAGGCGACCGCGCTGATCTGCTCGGACCGCGCGTGGGAGGCGTACCTGCGCGACACCGCCGCGGACTCGCCCGTACGCATCGCCCTCACCGCCTGCGAGCTGGACCTCCAGACCAGGAACGACACCCGGGTCCTGAACTTCGAGCGGGTGGCGCCGCGGGCGTCCGACGCCGAGGACCTGGTGACCGTCGCCCGCCAGGGGCTCGCCGCCCCCGCCGACCGCGAACTCACCGCCGGTGACGTGGCGCTGATCAGCTACACCTCGGGCACCAGCGGCACCCCCAAGGGCGCCATGAACGCCCACGGCGGGATCATGTACAACGCCGAGCGCCAGCGCACCGGGCACCCGATAGCCGAGGGTTCGGCGTACTTCGCCCTGGCCCCGCTCTTCCACATCACCGGCATGGTCTGCGAACTGGCCACCTGCGTCGCCAACGCCGGCACCCTCGTCCTTGCCTACCGCTTCCACCCCGGCGTCGTCCTCGACGCGTTCACCGAGCACCGCCCCGCCTACACCGTCGGCCCCTCCACCGCCTTCATGGCGCTCGCCGCCACCCCGGGCGTCACCCGCGAGCACTTCGCCTCCTTCCAGGTGATCTCCTCGGGCGGGGCCCCGCTGCCGCCCGCCCTGGTGGAGAAGTTCCGGGCGGACTTCGGCCCGTACATCCGCAACGGCTACGGACTCACCGAGTGCACCGCGCCCTGCGCGTCCGTGCCGCCCGAGAAGGAGGCCCCGGTCGACCCGGTCTCCGGCACGCTCTCCGTCGGCGTGCCGGGTCCCGAGACCGTGGTGCGCATCGTCGACGAGAAGGGCGAGGACGTGCCCTTCGGCGAGCAGGGCGAGATCGCCGTCAGCGGCCCGCAGGTGGTCCCCGGCTACTGGCGCCGCCCGGAGGCGACCGCCGAGGCCATCCCCGGCGGGGAACTGCGCACCGGCGACATCGGCTTCATGGACGAGGGCGGCTGGCTCTACGTCGTCGACCGCAAGAAGGACATGATCAACGCCTCCGGCTTCAAGGTCTGGCCGCGCGAGGTCGAGGACGTGCTCTACACGCACCCGGCGGTGCGCGAGGCGGCCGTCGTCGGCGTCCCCGACGCGTACCGGGGGGAGAGCGTCAAGGCGTACGTCAGCCTGCGCCCCGGGGCCGAGGTGGCGCCGGCGGAGATCTCGGCGTACTGCGAGGAGCGGCTGGCCGCGTACAAGTACCCGCGCGCGGTGGAGATCCTGCCGGAGCTTCCCAAGACGACGAGTGGGAAGATCCTCAGGCGGGAACTGCGTTCCCGTTCCTGAACCCTCCACACTCTCCCCAGGTTGTCTCGACGAAAGGCAGGTGGCGGCAATGGCCAGGACGACGGGCGGGAGCGGCATCCCCGTCCCCCAGCGACTGCTGGCCGCCGCCACCCGCCTCTTCGCCGAGCGCGGCTACGACCGCACGTCGGTGCAGGAGATCGTCGAGGCGGCCGGTGTCACCAAGGGCGCGCTCTACCACTACTTCGGCTCCAAGGACGACCTGCTGCACGAGGTGTACGCCCGTGTCCTGCGCCTCCAGCAGGAGCGCCTCGACGCGTTCGCCGACGCCGAGGCGCCGGTGGAGCAGCGGCTGCGGGACGCGGCGGCGGACGTGGTGGTCACGACCATCGACAACCTGGACGACGCGTCGATCTTCTTCCGCTCCATGCACCACCTGAGCCCGGAGAAGGACAAGCAGGTACGGGCGGAACGGCGCCGCTACCACGAGCGGTTCCGCGCGCTGGTCGAAGAGGGCCAGAAGGCGGGTGTCTTCTCGACGGCGACCCCGGCCGACCTGGTGGTGGACTACCACTTCGGCTCGGTCCACCACCTGTCGACGTGGTACCGCCCGGACGGCCCGCTCACACCGCAGCAGGTGGCGGACCAGCTGGCGGACCTGCTGCTGAGGGCGCTGCGGCCGTAGGGGACGGCGCCGGGTCCGGGGGCGGGTGGCGCCGCGCGGGGCTTTCCCCGCCCAGCCCTTCCGGCGTTCGAGGAGCGGGGTCCGGGGCAGCACCCCGGCACGGGGAGGGGCGAGGTGGGGTGGGGCGGGGTGGGGAGCAGGCCCGCCGCAGGCGCACCCGTCCCCCGCCCCCCACTCCTCGCTAGACGTACTTCTTCAGCTCGCGCCGCGCCAGCGACCGCTGGTGCACCTCGTCCGGCCCGTCCGCCAGCTTCAGCGTCCGCGCCCCCGCCCACAGCTCCGCCAGCGGGAAGTCCTGGCTGACCCCGCCCGCGCCGTGCAGCTGCACCGCCCTGTCGATGATGTCGACGACCGCCCGCGGCGTGGCGATCTTGATCGCCTGGATCTCGGTGTGCGCCCCGCGGTTGCCCACCGTGTCCATCAGCCACGCCGTCTTGAGCACCAGCAGCCGCAGCTGCTCGACCGTCACCCGCGCGTCCGCGATCCAGTTGTGCACGACGCCCTGCTGGGCGAGCGGCTTGCCGAAGGCCGTGCGCTCCACCGCCCGGCGGCACATCAGCTCGATCGCCCGCTCCGCCATGCCGATCAGCCGCATGCAGTGGTGGATCCGCCCCGGGCCGAGGCGGGCCTGGGCGATGGCGAAGCCGCCGCCCTCCTCGCCGACGAGAGCGGACGCGGGCACGCGCGCCCCGTCGAAGACGACCTCGGCGTGGCCGCCGTGGGAGTGGTCCTCGTACCCGTACACCTGCATCGCGCGCCGGACCTCGACGCCCGGCGTGTCGCGCGGTACCAGGATCATCGACTGCTGACGGCGGACGTCCGCGCCGTCCGGGTCGGTCTTGCCCATCACGATGAAGACCTTGCAGTCCGGGTTCATCGCCCCGGAGATGTACCACTTGCGTCCCGTGACGACGTACTCGTCGCCATCGCGCTCGATCCGGGTCTCGATGTTCGTCGCGTCCGACGAGGCGACCTCCGGCTCGGTCATCGCGAACGCCGACCGGATCTCGCCCGCGAGCAGCGGCTTCAGCCACTGCTTCTTCTGCTCGTCCGAGGCGAACTGGGCGAGCAGCTCCATGTTCCCGGTGTCCGGAGCCGCGCAGTTGAGGGCCGTCGGCGCCAACTGGGGGCTGCGGCCGGTGATCTCCGCGAGCGGCGCGTACTGGAGGTTGGTCAGCCCGGCGCCGTACTCCGCATCGGGGAGGAAGAGGTTCCACAGGCCCTGCCGGCGCGCCTGTGCCTTGAGGTCCTCCACCACCCGCGGGGTGTCCCACGGCGAGGCGAGCCGCGCGCGCTGCTCGTGGGCGACGGCCTCGGCCGGGTACACGAACTCGTCCATGAAGACGAGGAGCCTGGCGCGGAGCTCTTCGGTCCGGGCGTCGTATGCGAAGTCCATGATGGTGCCTCAGCCTTCCTGGAGGGTGGTCAGACCGTGCTCGATGAAGACGGGCACGAGGTCGCCGATCCGGTCGAAGCCGGCGCCGACGGTCTGCCCGAGCGTGTAGCGGTAGTGGATGCCTTCGAGGATCACGGCGAGCTTGAACCAGGCGAACGCCGTGTACCAGGCGATGCCGGAGGTGTCCCGGCCGGACCCGGCGGCGTACCGCTCGACGATCTCGCGCGCCGACGGGTGGCCCGGGGCGCCGGACGTCGTGGAGACGGGGGAGTCGGGCAGGCCCAGCTCGGAGCTGTACATCACGAGCAGCCCGAGGTCGGTCAGCGGGTCGCCGAGCGTCGACATCTCCCAGTCGAGGACGGCGTTGATCCGGTCGCCCGGGCCGCCGATCAGGACGTTGTCGAGCCGGTAGTCGCCGTGCACGACCGTGGGCACGGGGGAGACGGGCAGGGAGCGGCCGAGTGCGGCGTGCAGCTCGTCGATGCCCGCCAGCTCGCGGTTGCGGGAGGCGTCGAGCTGCTTGCCCCAGCGGCGCAGCTGCCGGTCCAGGAAGCCCTCGGGGCGGCCGAAGTCGCCGAGGCCCACCGCCTCGGGGTCCACGGCGTGCAGGGCGACGAGGGTGTCGACGAGACCCAGTACGGCGGCGCGGGTGCGCTCGGCGCCCAGCGCGGTGAGCTCGTCGGCCGTACGGTACGGAACGCCCTCCACGAACTCCATGACGTAGAACGGCGACCCGAGGACCGTCTCGTCCTCGCACAGCAGCACCGGCGCGGGCACCGGCACATCCGTCGGATGGAGGGCGCTGATCACCCGGAACTCGCGCTTCATGTCGTGCGCGGTCGCCAGCACGTGGCCGAGCGGCGGCCGCCGCACCACCCACCGGGACGTGCCGTCCGTGACGGCGTACGTCAGGTTCGATCGGCCCCCCTCGATGAGCCGGGCGCCGAGCGGTCCGCGCACCAGCCCCGGCCGCTCGCGGTCGAGGTGACCGCGCAGCCGATCGGGATCGAGACCTGGCGGGTGGACTGCGCTCACTGCGCTCATGGGGGCACCTCCGGGGGCGAACAATCGTCGCGCCTCATCATGCCGACCAGTCGGTATGCCGTCCAGTGTGCCGACGTGCCCCGAGACGGGGATCACGCGTGGCAGGCGACCGGTTTCCCGCCGTTCATGACCGCCATGTCACCGAAGACGAGCACCGGATCGAGTGGCGAGCCCTCCGGCAGACCGTCCAGTTCGGCGTACGCGCGGTGCAGATTGGCGACGAGCCGCTCGCTCTCGCGCAGCTCGGCGAAGTCCCCGAGGTCGGCCTCCCGCGCGGTCTCCAGCGGTGTACGCCCCTCGGCGTGCCCGGCCTCGGCGAGCTCGGCGACGTACCGCAGGTAGCGCTCGGTCGCGTCGTAGGCCGACGGGTCGGTGACGGGACCGTGGCCGGGCACGACGGTGTCGGCGCCGAGCGAGCGGAGCAGGTCGAGCGCGCGCAGGGAACCGCTGAGCGACCCCATGGGGAGGAAGGGCGTGCCGCCCTGGAAGACCAGGTCGCCGGTGAAGACGATCCCGTACTCCGGCAGGTGGACGACCGAGTCGCCGGTGGTGTGCGCGACGCCCGGGTGGAGGATCCGCACCTCGGTGCGGCCCGCGTGGACGGTGAGCCGCTCGCTGTAGGTGAGGGCGGGGGCGGTGACGGTGATGTCGCCGAAGTCGTTGTGCGGCCACACCAGGTGCAGCTGGAGCCCGGCGGCCAGGACCTCGGCGCGGCAGGCGTCGTGCCCGACGACGGTGGCCTCGGGCAGGAAGACGCTGTTGCCGTAGGTGTGGTCGCCGTGGTGGTGGGTGTTGACGACGGTGCGGGGGAGTGGCGCGCCGGTCGCGAGGAGCGCTTCGCGCAGGGCGTGCGCGCGGCGTTCGGTGGCGGCGGTGTCGACGAGGAGGGTCGAAGCGCCGTCGCTGACGAATCCGGCGTTGTTCAGGCACCATCCGCCGTCCGGCTGGACGTAGGCGTGCACGTGGGGCGCGAGCCGGACGGTGTACGGGTCGGTGGCGGGCAATGGGGTTCCCCCCGGTCGGTGGCCGAACTGGTCGGACCGAGCCTGCCAGTCGACGGCCGTCCGGGGGAAGGGAGGCCGGGGCCGGAACGGAATCCTGTGATCAGTGATCGTCCCAATGGCCGTCGTGAGCGGCGTGGCGGTGGCCGTCGTGGACGTAGTCGAGGTGGTCGCCGTGGGTGACGGCGCTGTGCCCGCAGTCCTGTCCGTGCTGATGCGTGTGACTGCCGTGCGTGATGTGATCCGCGGACTCGCACTCGTCCCAGTGCCCGGAGTGTTCCCGGTGCATGTGCCCGTCGTGCGCGTAGTCGGTGTGGTCGCCGTGCGGCACCGCGGCGTGCCCGCAGTCCTGACCGTGCGCGTGCCCGTGGGTGGCGTGCTCCTGGTGGAGGGGGGTCATCGCATTCACCTCTGGTGCGGTTCCGGATGCTTTGCGGTACTTCAAGGCTAGTCCCGAACACCCTTTTCGTCCGGACCCGTCTCCGGTTCCGTCTCCGGTTCCGGCTCCGGGGCCGGGGCCGGGTCCGATTCCGGGTCCGATTCCGGGTCAGACCACGATCGCCACGGCGAACCCGGCGAGGGCGATCGTGCAGGCCGCCGCCGTCAGCGCGGCGCCCACCGGCATCGGGGCCGGCCGGGCCGTGCCGCCGACGGCCTGGATGCGGCGGTGGGCGACCCCCAGGAACCCCAGCCAGACGAGCACGCAGAGCGCCGCGGCGATCACCGGGGCCACGCCGGCCCCGTCCTGGACCGCCTGCTTCGCCGCGAGCACGGCCACCACCGTGCAGGACAGTGTGGTCCTGCGCCAGGCCAGCCGGGTCCGCTCCGGCTGAAGACCGGGGTCCCTGGCCGGGACGGGAGTGGTGGCGGTCAACGGCTGCCCCCCCGGCCGAAGAGGACGACCACCACCATGGCGACCGCGACGACGGCGACCACGAGACCCAGCAGCGTCGGAAAGCGGGTGACGGGAAGGTCCTCGCCGCGCCGCATGGCCCGCTCGCAGCGCACCCAGTGGTTGACCGCCCGCAGCGCGCACAGCACCCCGGCCGCCAGCAGCCCGAGCGCCATGCCGGCCCGGACCCCCCAGGCCAGGTCCGGCAGGAACTGGTCGACCGCGAACCCGCCGCCGATGAGAGCCAGCGCGGTACGGATCCAGGCGAGGAAGGTGCGCTCGTTGGCCAGCGAGAAGCGGTAGTCGGGGGTCTCGCCCTCTTCCCTGATGCGCTGCGGCGCGAACCACAGCCGCAGACTCCGCGCAGACTCGATCACCCACCGCACCCTACCGGCCGGATTCGGTCGAACCGCCTTCGAAGGCGCGCAGCCGTTCCCACGCCGCCAGGCCGTCCGGCACCCACTCCCGCCCCGGACCGGAGAGCCGCCGTTCCAGCTCCGCCCGGGTCAGGAAGCCGTACCACGCGACTTCCTCCGGCTGCGGATCCACCGGCAGGTCGCAGCGCACCTCGTAGACGTACGACCACCAGGTCCGCGTGGCGTCGTCGCTCTCGTACAGGAACTTGAACAGCGGGACGGGGGCGGGCAGCCCCGAGACGCCCAGCTCCTCCTCCGCCTCCCGCAGCGCCGCCTCGTCGTACGACTCGCCCGCGCCGACGACCCCGCCCACGAACATGTCGTACATCGAGGGGAAGACCAGCTTCACCGGCGTCCTGCGGTGCACGAAGTACCGGCCCCCGCCGTCCCGCGCCAGGACGAAGACGCAGCGGTGGCGCAGACCGCGCGCGTACGCCTCACCGCGCGGGGCCTGCCCGGTCACCTCGTCGTTCTCGTCGACGATGTCCAGGATTTCGTCAGCGGGATTCACCGGATGCCCGGGGCCCTCGGGACGCGCAGGATTCATACGGGCCATCCAATCCCACCCCCGTGGACCTGTTGACGCTCCGCTCGCCGCTGCCGAAGATCTGACGCACGAGTAACTTCGCGCTCGGATCGTTCCACTCGCCCCGGCAAGGACGGAAACCATGGCGTACGACGCTGATGTGATCGTGATCGGGGCGGGCCTCGCCGGCCTGGCGGCCACCGCGGAGCTCGTCGACGCGGGCCGCAAGGTGATCCTGCTCGACCAGGAACCCGAGCAGTCCCTCGGCGGCCAGGCGCACTGGTCCTTCGGCGGGCTCTTCTTCGTCGACTCGCCGGAGCAGCGCCGCATGCGCATCAGGGACAGCCGCGAGCTGGCCCTCCAGGACTGGCGCGGCACGGCCGGCTTCGACCGGGAGGAGGACCACTGGCCGCGCGAGTGGGCCGCGGCGTACGTCGACTTCGCCGCCGGTGAGAAGAGGGCCTGGCTGCACGGGCAGGGCGTGCGCTTCTTCCCGGTCGTCGGCTGGGCCGAGCGCGGCGGCTACGACGCCACCGGGCACGGCAACTCCGTACCCCGCTTCCACATCACCTGGGGCACGGGCCCCGGCCTCGTCGCCCCCTTCGAGCGCCGTGTGCGCGACGGGGTGGCGCGCGGTCTGGTCCGGCTGGGGTTCCGCCACCGCGTCACCGGCCTCGCCCGCAGCGCCGGGTCGGTGGACACCGTCACCGGGGAGATCCTGGAGCCCTCGACCGCCGTGCGCGGCGCCGCCAGCAGCCGGAAGACGGCCGGGTCCTTCGAACTCAGGGCCCAGGCGGTGATCGTCACCTCGGGCGGCATCGGCGGCAACCACGATCTCGTACGCGCCAACTGGCCGCGACGGCTCGGCACGCCGCCCGCCTCGATGCTCTCCGGCGTACCCGCGCACGTCGACGGCCTGATGCTCGGCGTCACGGAGGCGGCCGGCGGCCGCGTGATCAACCGCGACCGGATGTGGCACTACACGGAGGGCATCCAGAACTGGAACCCGATCTGGGCCAAGCACGGCATCCGCATCCTCCCCGGCCCCTCGTCCCTCTGGTTCGACGCCCTCGGCAGGCGGCTGCCCGTACCCCTCTTCCCCGGCTTCGACACCCTGGGCACGCTCGACCACATCATGAAGACGGGGTACGACCACACCTGGTTCGTCCTCGACCAGAAGATCATCGGCAAGGAGTTCGCGCTCTCGGGGTCCGAGCAGAACCCGGACCTGACGGGGAAGTCCGTCCGTGACGTCATCGGCCGCGCGCGGGCCGATGTCCCCGGCCCCGTCAAGGCGTTCATGGACAAGGGCGCGGACTTCGTCGTCGAGAAGGACCTGGCCTCACTGGTGCGCGGCATGAACGCGCTCACCGAGGAACCGCTGATCGACGAGGCCGCGCTGCGCCGCGAAATCACCGCCCGCGACCGGGAGATCACCAACACCTTCACCAAGGACCTCCAGGTGACGGCGATCCGCGGCGCCCGCAACTACCTGGGCGACAAGCTCATCCGTACGGCCCCGCCGCACCGCATCCTCGACCCGAAGGCGGGCCCGCTCATCGCCGTACGCCTGCACATCCTCACCCGCAAGTCGCTCGGCGGCCTGGAGACCGACCTGTCCTCGCGAGTGCTCACGGAGGGAGGCGACGCACTGCCCGGCGTGTACGCGGCGGGCGAGGCGGCGGGGTTCGGCGGAGGCGGCGTGCACGGCTACCGCTCCCTGGAGGGCACCTTCCTGGGCGGCTGCCTCTTCTCCGGCCGCACGGCGGGCCGCGCGGCGGCGAAGGCGGTGGCGTAGGCGGTGGCATGGGCGGCGACGAAGCCGATGGCGGTGGCGTAGGAGCGTGGTGCGGGCGGTGGCGTCGGCGGAGCAGGAGGGTGGTGCGGGCGGTGGGGCAGGCGCACCGCCCATGCCGACGCGCACCGCCTACGCCGACGCCACCCCGTCCAGCCGCTCCACGACCCGGAAGCGCTCGGCGACGACCACCGTCGTGTCGTCGACCGTGAACTCCGGGTCGCCCAGCGCCTCCCGCATCTCCTCGCTGTGCCAGAACCTCTCGTGCCCCGCACGCCAGGCGGCGACCGACGTGTACCCCTCGCCCTCGTCCAGCGCGTGCTGGAGGTCCACGTCGCCGAGCGCCAGTACCCGCACCTCGGTCAGCTCGACCACCGCGACCTCGCGGCCGTCCGAGTCGATCACCACGGAACGCTCACCGACCGGCGGCAGCTCCTCCTTCTCCACCTCGTACTCGGCGAGCAGACCGGTCGTCGACACTTTCTCGCCGGCCAGCACGGCGGCGACCAGCCGGTCGCGCAGCGGCCCGGGAAAGGCGAACAGGCACGGCGGCAGCGATGAGCGTTCAGGCATGGGCCAAGCCTAGGGCTTGCGGGAAGCGGGAAGCGGGAAGCGGGAAGCGGGAAGCGGGAAGCGGGAGGTCGGAGCGTTTTCAACTACCGCGCCGCAGATCAAAGTTGGTTTAGACCGGCCTTGACGTGAAGCATCCCCTACCGGTTTGCTGTGCGTGATCAGACGCTCGCACACTGCGCCGTGGAGGACTTGCGGATGCCCCCACTTCCGCCACCCCTCGGCCGCTCGCGCCGCCGTACCGACCGCTCCTTCGACCCCGCCCTCGACGACATCGCACTCGTCGAGGTGCGCGCCCAGTTGATCCAGGGCCGCTGGACCAGGGCCCGTTCCCTGATCGCCGAGACCGGTGACGACTGGGACCGCCGGGGCCACCGCCTCGTCGTACTCGCCCAGGCCGCAGGCGCCGCCGCCTGGGCCGGGGACTGGCTGCTCGCCGAGCCCGAGAGCGCCGACGCCGTCACCCTCGTCGCCTGCGCCGCCGTCCTCGGCGCGCTGCGCGGCAAGGAGCCCGAGGTCCTGGCGCGCGAGGCGTGCCGCCGCGCCGCCGAACGCGCGCCCGCCGACCCGACCCCCTGGCTCGCCCTGCTGCTCCTGGCCCGCTCCCTCGGTACGGAGGAAGAGGTCACCCAGCTCTTCGACCAGGTACGGCTGCGCCACCCCGAGCACCACCACGCCCACCACCTGATGGCGGCCCGCCTCGCCGAACGCAGGCCGGACACCGGCAGTGACCCGCTCCACGAGGTGTACGACTTCGCCGCCTGGGCCGCCGAACAGGCCCCGGCCGACTCCCCGCTCGCCGTACTCCCCGTGGTCGCCCACGCCGAGCGCTACCGTGCCCTCGCCGCCACGGGCCGGGAGTCGACGGACCCCGAGGCGTCCGGCCACTGGACCGGCCGCCGCGCCCGCCAGGTGATGAAGGCGGCGTTCGACTGGTGGCTGGAGTGGGAGCACGAGGGCCACCCGCGCCGCCTCGTCGACCTCAACTTCCTGGCCCACGCCAAGCTCTGCGAGGGCAGGCCCGCCGAGGCGGCCGCCTTGCTGGGCCGCATCGGCCCGCACGCCACCGAAGCCCCGTGGTCGTACCCCGGCCGGGACCCGCAGCAGGCTTTCCGGGCCGCGCGCAGTGCCGCGCTCGGTACCGCATGACCGCGCACCGCATGACTCCGCACGACACGACACCGAAGCGAAGGGACAACCCCGCTATGCCGAGGGGCAGTTCGAGCACGAGTGAGAAGAGCAGAAGCGCCGGCGCGAGCGGCGAGATCCGCACGTACAAGGGGCAGGAACGCGCGCTGCGGGCCGACCGCCTCGGTACGACGGGCCTCCTGCTGTCCGTGCTGGCCGCGAGCGCCCCGCTCATGGTCGTCGCGGGTGTCATGCCCACCACATACGGCGTGATGGGCATCGTCGGACAGCCCCTCCTCTTCGTCATCCTCGGCGTGGTCCTGATGCTGTTCAGCGTCGGATACGCCGAGATGAGCCGCCACGTGCACAACGCCGGCGCCTTCTACGCCTACATAGCCCGCGGCCTCGGCCCGACCGCCGGCGCCGGAGCCTCCCTGGTCGCCCTCGTCGCGTACAGCGCCATGCAGGTCGGCATCTACGGCATCCTCGGCTTCGAGATCTCCGGGATCTTCGCCACCTACCTGGACATCACCCTCGCCTGGTGGATTCCCGCGCTCCTCGCCGTGCTGGTCGTCGGCGCGCTCGGCTGGCTCAAGATCGACCTCAACGCCAAGGTGCTCGGCGTCCTGCTGGTCGTCGAGTGCGCGCTCGTCGTGATCTTCGACGTGGCCGCCGTCGCCGACCCGGCCAAGGAGGGCCTGTCCCTCCAGGCGTTCCACCCCGAGACCCTGACCGGAGCCGGACTCGGTACCGCGCTCTGCTTCTGCATCGCCGCCTTCGTCGGCTTCGAGCAGGCCCCGGTGTACGCCGAGGAGACCAGCCGCCCGCAGATCGTCGTCTCCCGCGTGATGTTCCTCGCCGTCGGCTACGCCGCGCTCTTCCTGGCCCTCAGCGCCTGGGCCCTCAGCGTCGCCGCCGGTCCCGGCCGGATCGTCGAGGTCGCCGGAGAGCAGGGGCCCGGCCTTCTCTTCACCCTCACCGAGAGCAGGCTCGGCTCCACCTTCACCGACGTGCTCCACATCCTCTTCGTGACCGGCATGTTCGCGGCGCTGCTCAGCTTCCACAACGTCGTCGCGCGGTACGCCTTCGCGATGGGCCGCGAAGGACTGCTGCCCGCCTCCTTCGGCCGTACAAACAAGACGAGCGGGGCGCCCGCCGCCGGCTCGCTGCTCCAGTCCGGCGTGTCCGCGGCCGTCGTCCTCGCCTTCGCGCTCACCGACGACACACCGGCCGGCGACCCGACCGTGCCGGTGCTGCACCTGTTCACCTGGATGGGCAACGTCGGCGCGCTCGGCGTCATCGCGCTGATGGCCGCCGCGTCGCTCGCGGTCATCGCCTTCTTCGTACGCCGCGGGGCCGGCCGGGCGCAGGCGGGGCGTCTGGTGGCCTCCGGCATCGCCGGGGCGGCCCTGCTGGTCATCGCGTTCTACACGGTCAAGGACTTCGACGTACTCGTGGGCGCGGGCCCGGGCTCCGCACTGAGCTGGGTCCTGCCGGGCGTCATCGGCGCCGCACTCGTCGCGGGCCTGGTGTACGGCGCCGTACTGCGCCGCGCGAAGCCCGAGGTGCACGCCCGGATCGGCCTGGGCAACGAGGCGTTCCAGCTGGAGAAGCAGGCCACCGAAGCCTGACGGCACCCGGGACGAGCCGGACGCGAGCCGGGCGGAGGTCCGACGGACACCCGTGGTCCCTGTCGCCGGACACGTGGGGACGGCCCTGACGCGCCCACAGTCCCGGCGCTTCGTGCGCACCGGGACTGTGGACCGCCAGTGGACGGAACGGGAACACCCGCTGCGGGCAGCGGAACATCAGGCTCCGCACCACCGGCGCCTACAGGCCACCGGCGTCTACAGGACGAGTGACAACAGCAGCACGAAGACCAGCGAGACCACCGAGATGATCGTCTCCATCACCGACCAGGTCTTGACGGTCTGGCCGACGTCCATGCCGAAGTACTCCTTCACCAGCCAGAACCCGGCGTCGTTGACGTGGCTGAAGAAGAGCGAGCCCGCCCCCACCGCGAGCACCAGCAGCGCCGCGTGCGCCGTCGACATGTCGGCCGCGAGCGGGGCGACGAGACCGGCCGCCGAGATGGTGGCCACGGTCGCCGAGCCCGTCGCGAGCCGGATGGCGACGGCGATCAGCCAGGCCAGCAGCAGCGTCGGGATCGCCCAGTCCTCGGAGAAGTCCAGGATCATCTGGCCGACGCCCACGTCGATGAGCGTCTGCTTGAAACCGCCGCCCGCGCCGACGATCATCAGCACGCCCGCGATCGGGGCGAGCGACTTCTCGACGGTCGAGGAGAGGCGGTCCTTGGTGAAGCCGGCGGCGCGGCCCAGCGTGAAGAGTCCCACCAGTACGGCGGCGAGCAGCGCGATCAGGGGCGAGCCGATGACGTCCGTGACCCGCTGGACGACGTTCTCGGGATCGTTGACCACGATGTCCACGAGCGCCTTGGCCAGCATCAGAACGACCGGCAGCATCACCGTGGCGACGGTCGCGCCGAAGCCGGGACGGCGCTCCAGGTCCTCGGACGGACGCTGGAGAACCATCTTCTCGGGCACCGGTACGTCCACCCAGCGGGCGGCGTACTTCGAGAAGAGCGGACCCGCGATGATCACGGTCGGGATCGCGACGACCACACCGAGCGCCAGCGTGACGCCCAGGTTGGCGCCGATCGCGTCGATCGCGACCAGCGGGCCGGGGTGCGGCGGAATCAGCCCGTGCATCACGGAGAGACCGGCCAGCGCCGGGATGCCGATCCGCATCAGCGAGTAGTTGCCGCGCTGGGCGACCAGCAGCACCACCGGGATCAGCAGCACGATGCCGACCTCGAAGAAGAGCGGCAGACCGATGATGCTCGCGATCAGCACCATCGCCCAGGGCATCGCCCGGCCGCTCGCCTTCGCGAGGATCGTGTCGACGATCTGGTCCGCGCCGCCGGAGTCGGCGAGCAGCTTGCCGAGGATCGCGCCGAGCGCGATCAGCACGCCGACGCCCGCGACGGTGTTGCCGAGGCCGGTCGAGAAGCTGGAGATGGCCTTGTCGAGAGGGGCGCCCGAGAACGCCCCGAGCGCCAGCGACCCGATGGTCAGCGCCAGGAAGGCGTGGAGCTTGAACTTCGTGATGAGCAGGACGATGACGGCGATGCCCGCGAGGACTGCTATCCCCAACTGGCCGTTGCCCGCCGAGGTGATCGGCTCGACGACGTCCGCTGCCAGCGTCTCGACGCTGAGACTGGTCACGGTCTTCTTCTTTCTGAAGTTCTTCCTGAAGTCTTACTGGCCGCTGTCGAGCCGGCCGCTGTCGAGCCGGCGCAGGGCCGCGACGGCTCGCCCGGTGATGTCCCCGGGGGTGCCGGAGACGTCCACGGACACGCCCGCCTCGTCCTCCTGGAGCGGCTGCAGGGTGGCGTACTGCGAATCGAGCAGCGCGGTGGGCATGAAGTGGCCCCTGCGCTCGCGCATCCGCTCCTCGATCAGCTCCCGGTCGCCCGTGAGGTGCAGGAACACGGCGCCGGGGGCGGCCGCCCGCAGCCGGTCGCGGTAGGACCGCTTGAGCGCGGAGCTGCTCACGACGCCGCCGAGCCCGGCCCTGCCGTGCGCCCACCGGCCGATCGAGTCGAGCCAGGGCCACCGGTCCGCGTCGTCCAGCGGGGTGCCGGCGGACATCTTGGCGATGTTGGCCGGGGGGTGGAAGTCGTCACCCTCGGCGTACGGGACGCCGAGCCGTTCGGCGAGCAGGGGACCGATGGTGGTCTTGCCGGTCCCTGCCACGCCCATCACCACGACGACGTGGGGGCTGTTCATGAGTGGAGTGCCTCGCTGTCTTCTTCGACATCGGTCCGTCGCGCTACTGAAACCTATTAGGTACGACGTATTCAAGAGGCTGTGACATAAACGTCGTACTTTTTGTTCCCGAAGGGCGCCCCGTACGCTGACCCCATGACCAACCAGGCCCGGGGGCTGCACGCCCAGCTGCTGGAAAGCCTCGGTCCCGCGATCACCGCCGGTGAGTACCCGCCCGGCAGCGTGCTGCGTACGGACGAGCTCGCCCAGCGCTTCGACGTCTCGCGCACGGTGATCCGCGAGGCGGTCCGGGTCCTGGAGTCGATGCACCTCGTGGAGTCCCGGCGCCGGGTGGGCGTGACCGTGCGCCCCGCCGAGGAGTGGAACGTCTACGACCCGCAGGTCATCCGGTGGCGGCTGGCCGGCGCCGACCGCCCCCGCCAGCTGCGCTCCCTGACCGTCCTGCGCTCCGCCGTGGAGCCGGTGGCCGCCGGACTCGCCGCGCGGTTCGCGACCCCCGGGCAGTGCGCGGAGCTCACCGAACGCGCGCTCGGCATGGTCGCCACCTCGCGCGGCCGGCAGCTCGACGCGTACCTCGTGCACGACATCGCCTTCCACCGCGCGGTACTGCGTGCATCAGGCAATGAAATGTTCGCCCGGCTCGGCGACGTGGTGGCGGAGGTCCTCAGCGGGCGCACCAGGCATCAGGTGATGTTCGAGGACCCGGACCCCGCGGCCGTCACGCTGCACGTCCAAGTCGCCGAAGCCGTAAGGGAAGGCGACGCGGTACGGGCCGAGCGGCTCACCCGCGAGATCACCGTCGGCGCCCTCCAGGAGCTCGATGTCCTCGCCCCGTGATACGTCCTCAATGTCCGCCCCATTATCCTTTTTTTCGCTTTAAATCAACTCTTCGGTCACTCTTGACGCTTGCGTGTTCGACCTCCGAGCATTCTCCGCATGGTCTTGTCAGACAGCCGGACAGGTGGCGGCGCACCCCGGCGCATCAGCGCGATGGAAGCCGTCCTCACCCACCTCCGGGACGCGATAGAGCGGGGAGAGCTCGCCGTCGGCGAGAAACTCCCCACGGAGGCGGAGCTCGGCAAGGGCTTCGGGGTCAGCCGCTCCGTCGTGCGGGAGGCCCTGCGCGCCCTCCAGGCGCTCGGTCTCACGGTGTCCCGGGCTGGCAAGGGCACGTACGTCGCGGCGAACGGGCCCGACCAGAATCCGGTCTTCGGCGCGTACTCCTCGCGCGACCTGCTCGAAGTGCGGCGGCACGTCGAGATCCCCGTCGCGGGTTACGCTGCTCTTCGGCGGACGCGGGACGATGTCGACCTGCTGACGCATCTGATCGGGAAGATGGAGCAGGAGTCCGATCCCGCCGCGTGGGTGACGCTGGACACGCTCTTCCACACCCGTGTCGCACAGGCTTCGGGCAACCCTGTCTTCCGCAAGATCATCGAGGAGATCAGGGACGCCCTTGCCCGGCAGTCCACCTTCCTGAACCAGCTCGGGGACCGGCGACGCCAGTCGGACCTCGAACACCGGGCCCTCGTGGACGCCATCGTCCGCGGCTCCGAGGGGGCGGCCGTACAGGCGATGGCCGCCCACCTCGAACACGTCGAGTCCACTCTTCACGCGATCGTGCGGCCCGGTGCCGCACTCCCCCCAAATGAAGGCGAAGAAATTCATGAGTGACCGCACTCTGTCTGCGGCCCCGGCCGGTCCCGCCGACCCCGTGTCGACATCCCCACATGTCGACGCCGGTGACGAGGGTTACAGCAAGGACCTCAAGTCCCGCCACATCAACATGATCGCCATCGGCGGAGCGATAGGCACCGGCCTGTTCCTGGGCGCGGGCGGGCGGTTGGCGGGCGCGGGCCCGTCCCTGGCCATCGCCTACGCGGTCTGCGGCGTCTTCGCCTTCTTCGTCGTCCGCGCCCTGGGCGAACTGGTCCTCTACCGCCCCTCCTCCGGCGCCTTCGTCTCGTACGCCCGTGAGTTCATGGGGGAGAAGGGCGCCTTCGCGGCGGGCTGGCTGTACTTCCTCAACTGGTCGACCACCGCTGTGGCCGACATCACGGCCGCCGCGACCTACGCCCACTTCTGGGCCATGTTCAGCGACGTACCCCAGTGGATCCTCGCCCTGATTGCCCTCGCCGTCGTCCTCACCGCGAACCTGATCTCGGTGAAGTACTTCGGCGAGATGGAGTTCTGGTTCGCGATCGTCAAGGTCGCCGCCCTGGTGGTCTTCATGGCCATCGGCATCTACCTCGTCGTCACCCAGCACCAGCTCGACGGCCACACCCCGGGCTTCTCCACCGTCAGCGACGGCGGCGGACTGTTCCCGGTCGGCATGCTGCCGATGCTCCTGGTCATCCAGGGCGTCGTCTTCGCGTACGCCTCGGTCGAACTGTGCGGCGTCGCCGCGGGCGAGACCAAGAACCCCGAGAAGATCATGCCGAAGGCGATCAACTCGATCATGTGGCGCGTCGGCATCTTCTACGTCGGATCCGTCGTCCTGCTCGCGCTGCTGCTCCCGTACACGGCGTACTCCGGCGACGAGAGCCCCTTCGTCACCGTCATGAACAAGCTCGGCGTCGCAGGCGCCGCCGACGTCATGAACCTCGTCGTGCTGACGGCGGCCCTCTCCAGCCTGAACTCCGGCCTGTACTCCACCGGCCGCATCCTGCGCTCCATGGCGCTGGCGGGCTCCGCGCCGAAGTTCACGGGCCGCATGAACAAGGGCCAGGTCCCGTACGGCGGCATCCTGCTCACCGCCGGCTTCGGCGTCCTCGGCGTCGGCCTCAACTACGTCATGCCCGGCGAGGCCTTCGAGATCGTCCTCAACTTCGCGTCGATCGGCATCCTCGGCACCTGGGGCATGATCATGCTGTGCTCGCTGCTCTTCTGGCGCCGCGCCCAGGAAGGCAGGGTCACCCGCCCCTCCTACCGGCTGCCCTGGGCCCCGTACACGCAGATCGTCACGCTGGCCTTCCTCGCCAGCGTCGTCGTCCTGATGTGGTGGGGCGGCGGCATCGGCCGTACGACCGTGATGTGCCTTCCGCTGATCGCGGCGGCCCTGGTCGGCGGCTGGTTCGTGGTCCGCAAGCGGGTCGACACGATCGCGGCGGAGCGCAAGAGCCTCTAGGACGTGCCTGCGCGGGCGTGCCCGCGATCACCGGACGGGTTGAAGTCGGGCGACTTCAGCCCGTCCGGCGTTCACGGACCGGGGCCCGGGGCGGAGCCCCGGCGGTGGGAACGGCCGGGGCGGTGGGAAGGAACCGCCCCCAGCCGGGCCTCCGCCGCCAGCACCATCTCCGGCGCGGCCGGACACCCGCTGCGCCCCAGTCGCCGAGACGGGCACGGCGGCCCTCCTCGCCCCGTACCCGGACGGCTGCGGCTGCCCCACGGCCAACCGCGGCACCAGCTTCACCGCCCTGGCCGACCTGATGGTGCCGGACCGCGACCCGTACGCGGCGCCGCCCGGAGAGACCGCCGAGACCCGCGTCGCCGGCACCTGCCTGGGCGGACAGCGGGTCTGCGACGCCGGTCCGTGGAGCGAGTACGGTGCGGATGCGGTGCCCGTACTCCACTACTCCACGCCCGAGGAAGGAAGTTCACGTATGACACAGCAGGTCCAGGGGGTAATCGCCCCGGGGAAGAACGAGCCGGTGCGGGTGGAGACGATCCTGGTCCCCGACCCCGGCCCCGGCGAGGCCGTCGTGAGGATCCAGGCGTGCGGGGTCTGCCACACCGACCTGCACTACAAGCAGGGCGGCATCAACGACGACTTCCCCTTCCTCCTCGGCCACGAGGCGGCGGGCATCGTCGAGACGGTCGGCGAAGACGTCACCGACGTCGCCCCCGGCGACTTCGTCATCCTCAACTGGCGTGCGGTGTGCGGCCAGTGCCGGGCCTGTCTGCGCGGCCGCCCCCAGTACTGCTTCGACACCCGCAACGCCCGGCAGAAGATGACCCTGCTCGACGGAACCGAGCTGTCCCCTGCGCTCGGCATCGGCGCGTTCGCCGAGAAGACCCTGGTCGCGGCCGGCCAGTGCACCAAGGTCGACCCTGCCGTCCCGCCCGCCGTCGCCGGGCTGCTGGGCTGCGGTGTCATGGCGGGCATCGGCGCCGCCGTCAACACCGGCCAGGTCACCCGCGGCGACTCGGTCGCCGTCATCGGCTGCGGCGGCGTCGGCGACGCGGCGATCGTGGGCGCCCGGCTCGCGGGCGCATCGAAGATCATCGCGGTCGACGTCGACGACCGCAAACTGGCGACCGCCCGCACCATGGGCGCCACCCACACCGTCAACTCCCGCTCCACCGACCCCGTCGAGGCCGTCCGCGAGCTCACCGGCGGATTCGGCGCCGACGTGGTCATCGAGGCGGTGGGCCGCCCCGAGACGTACCAGCAGGCGTTCTACGCCCGCGACCTGGCCGGCACCGTGGTCCTCGTCGGCGTCCCCACCCCCGACATGCGGCTCGACCTCCCCCTGATCGACGTCTTCGGCCGCGGCGGAGCCCTCAAGTCCTCCTGGTACGGCGACTGCCTGCCCTCCCGCGACTTCCCCATGCTGATCGACCTGCACCAGCAGGGCCGCATCGACCTCGCCGCCTTCGTCACCGAGACGATCGGCCTCGGCGACGTCGAGAAGGCCTTCACCCGCATGCACCAGGGCGACGTACTGCGCTCGGTGGTGGAATTCGTATGACATCCGCATCCGCACGCATCGACCACCTGACCACCTCCGGCACCTTCTCCCTCGACGGAGGCACCTGGGAGGTCGACAACAACGTCTGGATCGTCGGCGACGACACGGAGGCGATCGTCATCGACGCCGCCCACGACGCCGACGCCATCCTGACCGCCCTCGACGGCCGCACCCTGCGCGCCGTCGTCTGCACCCACGCCCACAACGACCACATCGGCGCGGCACCGGCCCTCGCCGCCGCCACGGGCGCACCGATCCTGCTCCACCCCGACGACCTGCCCCTGTGGAAGCACACCCACCCCGGCCGCGCCCCCGACGGCGAACTCACCGACGGCCAGACCCTCACCGTCGCAGGCACCGCACTGACCGTCCTGCACACCCCGGGACACGCCCCCGGCGCGGTCTGCCTGTACGCCCCGGAGCTGGCCACCGTCTTCACCGGCGACACCCTCTTCGCCGGCGGCCCCGGCGCCACCGGCCGGTCCTTCTCCCACTTCCCCACGATCGTCGACTCGATCCGCGACCGCCTGCTCACCCTGCCCCCGGACACGGCGGTCCGCACCGGCCACGGCGACGGCACCACCATCGGCACGGAGGCCCCCCACCTCCAGGAGTGGATCACCAGAGGGCACTGAAAGACAGAAGAACCCCCAGTTCCACTGGGGGTTCTTCGCTGGTGTCCGAGGGGGGACTTGAACCCCCACGCCCGATAAAGGGCACTAGCACCTCAAGCTAGCGCGTCTGCCATTCCGCCACCCGGACAAGGTGTCTGTCTCACGGCCCCGGGCCGTTCCGACGTGGAAAACCATAGCAAACATTCAGACCCCCTGATCACACCCCCGGACCGGCAGCGGGAGGATGAGGGCGGCCACCAGCAACGCCAGTGGGAGGAAGCAGCGTGAGCGAGTCGAAGACGGACCGGACGGTTCCGGGCGAGGACGAGGTCGTCGATCTCTGCCGTGACCTGATCAGGATCGACACCAGCAACTACGGGGACCACTCGGGACCGGGAGAGCGCGCCGCGGCGGAGTACGTCGCCGAGAAGCTCGCCGAGGTGGGGCTCGAACCGCAGATCTTCGAGTCCCACCCGGGACGGGCCTCCACCGTGGCCAGGATCGAGGGCGAGGACCCGTCCAGGCCCGCACTGCTCATCCACGGGCACACCGACGTCGTACCGGCCAACGCCCAGGACTGGACGCACCACCCCTTCGCGGGCGAGATCGCGGACGGCTGCGTGTGGGGCCGGGGCGCGGTCGACATGAAGGACATGGACGCGATGACCCTCGCGGTCGTACGCGACAGGATGCGCAGCGGGCGCAAGCCCCCGCGCGACATCGTGCTGGCCTTCCTCGCCGACGAGGAGGCGGGCGGCACGTACGGGGCCCGGCATCTCGTCGACAAGCACCCGGGCCTCTTCGACGGCGTCACGGAGGCCGTCGGCGAGGTCGGCGGCTTCTCCTTCACCGTCAACGAGAACCTGCGGCTGTATCTCGTCGAGACGGCGCAGAAGGGCATGCACTGGATGCGGCTCACCGTGGACGGCACGGCCGGCCACGGTTCGATGACCAACAGCGACAACGCGATCACCGAGCTGTGCGAGGCCGTCGGGCGGCTCGGGCGGCACAAGTGGCCGGTGCGGATGACCAAGACCGTACGGTCCTTCCTGGACGAGCTCTCGGACGCGCTCGGCACCCCACTCGACCCCGAGGACATGGACGCGACGCTCGCCAAGCTCGGCGGCATCGCGAAGATGATCGGCGCCACGCTGCGCAACTCCGCCGCCCCGACCATGCTCGGCGCCGGCTACAAGGTGAACGTGATCCCCGGGCAGGCGACCGCGCACGTCGACGGGCGCTTCCTGCCCGGGTACGAGGACGAGTTCCTCGCCGACCTCGACCGGATCCTCGGCCCGCGCGTGCGGCGCGAGGACGTGCACGGCGACAAGGCCCTGGAGACCAGTTTCGACGGGGACCTCGTCGACGCGATGCAGGTGGCGCTCAGGGCCGAGGACCCCATCGCGCGCGCCGTCCCGTACATGCTCTCCGGCGGCACCGACGCCAAGTCCTTCGACGACCTGGGGATCCGCTGCTTCGGCTTCGCGCCGCTGAAGCTGCCGCCCGAGCTGGACTTCGCCGGAATGTTCCACGGTGTCGACGAGCGGGTCCCGGTGGACGGGCTGAAGTTCGGCGTGCGCGTCCTGGACCGTTTCCTGGACAACTGCTGAAACGAAAATCCAAATAATCGGCCGAGTGTGCTATTCAACCGAAAAGAGTGAATGCGACCATACGCTAGTAGCCCAATTGCTTCCTCTTCGTTACGAGGGGTGTGGTTCGCGGCTGAACCGCATTTGCCAACAAGGAGGAAAAGTAATGATCAAGAAGGTCGTCGCTGCTGCGGCTGCTACTGGTGGTCTGGTTCTCGCCGGCGCGGGTATGGCTGTTGCCGACTCGGGTGCCCAGGGCGCTGCTGTCGGTTCCCCCGGCGTGCTTTCGGGCAACGTCGTGCAGGCCCCGATCCACGTGCCGGTGAACGCGTGCGGCAACACGGTCTCCGTGATCGGGCTGCTGAACCCCGCCTTCGGCAACACCTGCATCAACAAGTGACGTTGGGCATGAACCCGTAAGGGTCTGAAGTCCCGGGCGGCCCCGGAGTGCGCGCCATGCACTCCGGGGCCGCTGGGTATGCGGCCTGCGGTCGGCAACGTCCCGTGGGCACTCGGTGAAGATAAAAGTCAGGGGAACGTACGAATGCGTCAGGTAGCGAGAAACAGCCTGATCACCATGGCGGCCGCGAGCGGTCTGCTGGCTGTGGGCGGCGGAAACGCGCACGCCGGCTCGGGGGCCGGAGGGTCCGCTTCGGATTCCCCGGGCGTACTGTCCGGGAATTCCGTGCAGGCTCCCGTGCACGCCCCGGTCAATGTGTGCGGAAACACCGTGAATGTGGTCGGAGTGCTCAATCCCGCCGTCGGCAACCGCTGTGCCAATGGCGCGAAGGGATCCAAGGGCTCGAAGCCCGGCAAGAACCACGGCGGGGGCGGAGCGGCGGCCGAGGGGCACGCGAGCAATTCACCCGGTGTCGGCTCGGGAAACCACGTCCAGGCACCGGTCGACGCACCCGTGAACGTCTGCGGAAACAGCGTCACCGTCGGCAGCCTCGCCAACCCCGCCGTGAACAACGGCTGCGGCAACGACTCCACCGGGACTCCGCCGGGGCCGGGCCCCGAGGAGCCGCCGGGCGAGCCGGGCAACCCCGGGGAGCCGGGCAATCCTGGTGAGCCTGGTGAGCCGGGCAATCCCGGGGAGCCGGGCAATCCTGGTGAGCCGGGCAATCCCGGGGAGCCGGGCAATCCTGGTGAGCCGGGCAATCCTGGTGAGCCGAGCAACCCCGGAGAGCCGGGCAACCCGGGCTCGCCGGAAGACCCCGAGAAGCCGGACGTGCCCGCGGAGCCGGGAGAGCCCGGGGAGCCCGGCAAGCCGGGCACTCCGAACGGCCCGGGCACCCAGACCGTCACCCAGCCCAAGGGCACCGAAGCGCTCGCGCAGACCGGCGCCGGCGCTCCGCTCGGCCTGGTCGTCCCGGCCGGGGCGGGGCTGCTGCTGGCAGGTGCGGTGCTGTACCGCAGGACGCGTTCCGCGGCGTAACGCGGGAAAAGCACCGGCAGGACCGGCACGAAACGGAGCGGGCCCCGCGATCGCGGGGCCCGCTCCGTCTTCACCAGGTGGCGCGAAGCTGGCGGATGATCCGCCTGCGCAGCCGCACGCGGCGGCTGCCGTCCCGGTGCAGACTCAGTCGGTCCAACTCCCAGTGTCCGTACTCGGCGTGGTCGGTCAGCAGACGGGTCGCGTCCTTGCGGGAGACCCCGCGAGGTACGTACACGTCGACAAATTCGTATTCCGGCATCGCATCTATTGTGCGGGCAGCGGCCTGGAGCAGCAACGGCCCTGATCGGGCAGAAATCCTGGTCACGGGCCGAGTGCCGTTCGCGGGCCCGATCCGGCAGGGGCGGGCAGTACGGATGACGTACACACCGCTATCGATCTTGCATCGCTTCAGGTGCGTTCAGAGCCGCTCACGGCAGGTCGAATCCGAGTCGGTGCACGGCCTCGGCGTACTCGGGCAGACAGTCCTCGACGAATGCGGTTTCCAGCAGGGCGGCACGCAGCGGGGCCGGAACCTCGGTGTGGGTCAGCAGGGGAGCGATGCGGAGATACGTGCGGGCAGGCGCGTCGAGGGTTTCGAGCGGGACGGCTTCGACTGCCGCCCTCGACGCAACCGGGTCGGCATGCACGAACAGGCCCGGATCCGTGAGGAGTCGCGGCAGCAGGCCGGCCTCGAGGGTGTGGCCGGCGATGTGATCGCGTACGTACGGGTCGGCGTTGCCCCAGTCCTGTTCCGGCACCGCTTCGAGCAGCGCCATCGCGATCCGTGACTGGGCGGCGCCGACGCTTTGCAGACGGGCGCGGATGTCGTCCCCGATGGCAGGGTGCAGGAGACGCGGCAGTAGGGGGTCGCCGTTCTCACCGGTCCCCGGTGCCAGTACGAACGGCCCGGCGAGCTGCACGGCGCCCGCGATGTCCTCGCTCATGTCGTGTCCCGCGACAGCGCCGGCGAGCGGCGCCCACAGCTCGGGCCTGCCATCGAGGGCGTACGCGGCGCCTTCGCATCTGCCGCGGCTCAGAGGAGGAGCCGTTGTACGGCCGTACATGTTCCGTACATATGACAGCAGGAAGCTGTGTGGAGGCCGAGGAAGATGAGGAGAAGCGTTTTACCTGATCAGAAGGGTAAGTCCGCCTTTTCCGCAGGTCACCTCAGCGTCGGATGCGTATCTACTGTGCGGGCGGAGCCCCAGTACGGATAGCGTCTGCACTATGTCTGATGCTGCGCATCCCACCGCTGCCGAGGTACGCGCCGCCGCCGAGGCGGTCAAAGTCGCGCTCGACCGTCACCTCGACGCGGTCGAACGCCGCACCGGGGACGACGATCCGGCCGTCTACGACGCGTTCAACGAGCTCGCCGCGGCCGCCGAGGCGTACGACGAGCGGCTCTACGACCGGTACGACGAGGTCACACCCTTCGAGATCCCGGGGTCGGACGACTCCATGCCGCCGTACACCGGGCCCGAGGAGCCCAATGCGGTGACCGTCCTCATCCGTCGCGACTACGCGGTGGTGGAGACGCAACGGCTGCTCGTCCAGGCGCAGCGGATCGCCGATCTCGACCCGGACGTCGACGGCCCGGTGATCGATGACGACGCCGATCTCGCCGCCGAAGAGCGGAGCGGTACGGCGGCGATCGTCGGCGGCAGCGTCCATGCCGCTCTGGGCGTGCTCTTCGGCGAGTACGAACCGGATGAAATCGCCTCCCGCCACAAGGAGTTCGGGCTGGAGGAGGGCGACTCCACCCTCTGGGTCGCCGCAGCGGAAGACCTGCCCGAGCCGGGGGAGTGGCTGAACGCCCCCTTCGAGCAGGCCGATCCGCAGCGGGTCGTGTGCCGCTTCGACGTCAGTTCCGTCTTCGACGACGAGCTGGACGAGGCCGACGGTCACGACCAGCGCTGACCGTCGGCCTCCGCCGCCTCCCTAGGGGGCGGGCTGCTCGCCCCGCTGCTCGTCCGGTTGTGCGGCGGGGGGCTGGAGCAAGGTGCGCAGACGCGTGGTGCGGGGCCGGTCCGGGATCTCGGCCACCGCGCGGGGCAGTGCCTGGTCGACGCCGTGGACCACGGACAGGTGCCGCTCCCCGCGGCTGAACGCGGTGTAGATCCACGGGCGGTTCAGCGCCGGGGCGGCGTCACCGGGCAGGACGACCACGACCGCGGGCCACCGCATCCCGGCCGTCTGGTGCGCGGTGAGCGCCCAGGCGTGCCGCACCTCGGTCTCCACCCGGTCCTTCGGTACGACGACGGGCGTGCCCTCGCAGTCGAGGTGCAGGCCGACGGCGTCCGCCGAGACGACCGTGCCGGGCAGCGTCCTGCCGGGCGCCGGGACATGGGCGACCCGGTCTCCCGGGTCGAAGCCGCCGAACCGGCCCGGGCCGGGGTTGAGCCGCTGCTTGAGCGCCGCGTTGAGCGCGCGGGTGCCCGCGGAACCGCCGTGCCCGGGGGTGATCACCTGGGTCTGCGCGGTGGACACCCCGAAGGCGCGCGGCACCGAGTCGGCGACCAGCTGGACGGTCCGGTGCACGGCCTCCCCGGCGTCACGGACCGGAACGATCACCACTTCCCTGCCGGGCGCCCCGACCTGGTTGAGCTCGCCGATCCCGACACCGGAGACCAGCTCGCCGATCGGCCCGGGGTCGGGCGTACGCGAGACGATGTGCGGGCACGCGCGGGAGGCCAGCAGGTCCGCGAAGACCCGGCCCGCGCCCGCGGACGGCAGCACGTTCGGATCGCCGCTGAGGACGAACCGGGTGCCGTCCGCCAGCGACTCCACGAGGACCGCGGCGCGCTCCACGTCCAGCTGCGGGGCGTCCAGTACGACCAGCAGATCGAGGGCGAACGCGCCGTCCTCGTCCCGGCCGGGGCCCTCGACCCCGGCGAGCAGGCCGGAGACGGTGACCGAGGCCGACGCGTCGTCGAGCGCGGCGGCGAGACGCCGGCGGCCGTCGGCGCTGTGCGACGCGGCGTACGCCCGCAGACCGAGGCCGCGCGCCGCGGCGACCAGCGCGGCCGGTTCGGCGCGGGCGGCCTCACCACCGCTGTGGGCGACCAGGCCGTTCGCGGCGACGGCGCGGATCAGTTCGGCGGCGGAGGGCGGGACGCCGCCGACGTCCCAGCCGGCCGTTTCCGCCGCCCCGTTGTCGAACGTACTGGCCAGCCGGGCGAGGCCCTCGGACAGGCTTTCCTCGGCGAGGGCGTACCGGTCGAGCCCCAACAGGACTTCCACCGGCGACTCGCCCTCGGCGGGCTCGCCGGCCGCGTCGCCTTGTGCGCCGTCCTGGAAGGCCAGCACCACACCCTCGGCGACCGCGTTCTGAACGGCCTCGTCCGGGTCGGGCACCTTGTGTTCGGTCAGCGCCTTGCGGACGGCGCCCGACTCCAGGGCGGTGTGGCCCCGGACCGCCGCCCACTCCAGGAGCCATCCGACGAGCGCCGCCGTCCGGCGCCCGTCGCCGGGGCCGCACTCGGCGCCGAGCAGGGCGCGCGCGAATCCGTCGGCCTGTTCGGGCCGCACCCCGGGCACGGACAGCAGCTGCCACGGGTCCTCGCGCAGCACCTGCCCGGCCTGCTCCCCGAGTACGCCCGCGACCGGCCCGGCCAGTGCCTCGGGGGCACCGCCCTCGGCCAGTACGGCCCGTACGGACGCCACGGTCTCCGGTGCGGCGGGGGCGGGCTCGGCAGCCCGTACCGGCGCGGCCGCGACAGGGCCGGGCTCGGGCGCGGCGCGGCGCGGCGTGGGCGCCGGGGAGGCGAAGAACGCCTCCCCGGACTTCGCGCCGCTCTCCACGGCCCGTACCGCCGCGAGCAGCTCGGCGGCCTGCCCGCTCAGCTTGGCACCGGCCTCGACGGGCGCGGTCTTCTCGGCCTTGCGCCGCTCGATCTTCTCCCGCAACGCCCGCTGGGCGGCAAGCTCCGCCTCGGTCTCCGACAACTGCGGCACACCGCCGGTCCCAGCAGCGGCCTCGCCATCGCTCGACGGCCCTTCGGCGCCCACCGGGCTTTCACCGGCACCGGCACCGGCACCGCCCGCCGGTTCTCCGGCGCCGGCTCCCGCGTCCTCGCCGGTGGGCGCAGGGCCCCCGACGGTTTCCGTCGCCTCGTCCGTCGCGCCGTCCACCGCGGCTCCCGGCGCCGGGACCGCGGAATCGGCGGTCGGGTCGGCGCCGTCCGCCGCGGTGGCGTCGCGGTCTTCGGCCGTGGGTCCGGGGGTTGCCCCCCGGGGAAGCGCAGTCACAGCGTGCTCCAGTCCTGGTCGGGGTAGCGGTGCACGGGCGCCGACACGTCGTCGAGCGCCCGGCAGATCTCATCCGGAAGACTAAGCGTCTCCACTGACAATGCCTCCGTGAGCTGCTGCGCGTTGCGCGCGCCCACGATCGGGGCCACCACGCCCGGCCGGTCCCGGACCCAGGCGAGGGCCACCTGGAGCGTGGTCGCGGCCAGCCCGTCCGCGGCCGTCGCGACCGCGTCCACGATCCGGCTCGCCGCGTCGCCGAGGTACGGCGCGACGAACCCCGACAGCTGCTCCGACCCACCGCGCGAGTCGGGCGGTACAGCGTGCCGGTACTTGCCGGTGAGCACGCCCCGGCCGAGCGGCGACGACGGCAGCAGCCCGACCCCCAGATCGAGCGCGGCCGGCAGTACCTCCCGCTCCACGCCCCGCTGGAGCAGCGAGTACTCCATCTGCGTGCTGGCGAGCCGGGTGCGCGCACCGGGCGCGGCGAGCTGCCAGGTGGCGGCCTTCGCCAGCTGCCAGCCGGAGAAGTTGGAGACCCCCGCGTACCGCGCCCGGCCGCTGCCGACCGCGATGTCGAGCGTCTGGAGCGTCTCGTCGAGCGGCGTCGCCGGGTCGAAGGCGTGCACCTGCCACACGTCGACGTAGTCCGTGCCGAGCCGCGCCAGCGACGCGTCGAGCGCCGCCAGCAGATGGCCGCGTGAGCCGTCGAAACGCCGGTCGGGGTCGGGCACGCTGCCCGCCTTGGTCGCGATGACCAGGTCCCGCCGCGGAACGAGCCGTTCCATGAGGTGTCCGAGCAGGTGTTCCGCGTCCCCGTCGCCGTACACGTCCGCCGTGTCGACGAGCGTGCCGCCCGCGCGCCAGAATGCCTTCAACAGATCGGCGGCGTCGTGCTCGTCGGTGCCCCGCCCCCAGGTGAGAGTGCCGAGCCCGATCCTCGATACGCGCAGGCCCGTGCGGCCGAGATGCCTCTGCTCCATGGGCGCGAGATTACTGGCCGGGGGCCGTCCGGCAGGTGACCTGTGGACAACCGGCACCCGAGTGCCCGCCCTCCACGCCCCTGACGGATCGGGGCCCCGCGCGCTAGAGTCCCCGCACAGGTACGTTACTGATCAGTAAGGGGAGTGGCATGCGGCTCGGCATCAATCTCGGTTACTGGGGCGCGGGGATGGACGGCGACAATCTGGCCGTCGCCCAGGAAGCGGACCGGCTCGGCTACGACGTCTGCTGGGCCGCCGAGGCCTACGGTTCGGACGCCGCCACCGTGCTCTCCTGGGTCGCGGCCCGGACCGAGCGCATCGACGTCGGCTCCGCGATCTTCCAGATCCCGGCCCGTGCGCCCGCCATGACGGCGATGACCGCCGCCACCCTCGACTCCCTCTCCGGCGGCCGCTTCCGCCTCGGACTCGGCGTCTCGGGTCCGCAGGTGTCCGAGGGCTGGTACGGCGTGAAGTTCGACAAGCCGCTGGCCCGCACCCGTGAGTACGTCGAGATCGTCCGCAGGGCCATGACCCGCGAGCGCCTGTCGTACGAGGGGCGGCACTGGACGCTGCCGCTGCCCGGCGGCCCCGGCAAACCGCTGAAGCTCACCGTCCACCCGCAGCGCGAGCACATTCCGCTCTACATCGCCGCGATCGGCCCCAAGAACCTGGAGCAGACCGGCGAGATCGCCGACGGCGCCCTGCTGATCTTCCCCTCCGCCGAGCACATCGAGGACACGGCGATCCAGTACCTGCGCGCGGGCCGGGAGAAGGCCGGCAAGACCATGGAGGACTTCGACGTCTGCCCCACGCTGCCGCTCGCGGTCGGCGACGACGTGAACGCGCTGGCCGACCTGTTCCGTCCGTACACCGCGCTGTACGTGGGCGGCATGGGCAGCCGCGAGCAGAATTTCTACAACCGGCTCGCGCAGCGCATGGGCTACGAGAAGGAAGCCGTCGAGATCCAGGACAAGTACCTGTCCGGCGACAAGGCGGGCGCCGCCGCCGCGATCCCGCACCGGCTGATCGACCAGACCACCCTGCTGGGCTCCGTGGAGCGGATCGCCGACCGGATGGCGGCGTACGCGGCCGCCGGAGTGACGACGCTGACGCTGGCCCCCGCGGGGTTCACGCTCGACGAGCGGATCACGGCCCTGCGCGCCGGCACCGAGGCTCTGGAGCGCGCGGGTCTCGCGTAACCGGCGGAGCGGGGAACCGGGGCGGGGAACCGGAAGGAAAGTCTGCGGCCGTGGTGGGGGCTCGGGGGTCTTCCCCGCCACGGCCGTCATGCACAACAACGCCGTACGGGCCGGTGGGGTTACGCGTCCGCGCCACCCGGGGGGTTCCTTTCTCCGGCCGTGTTGACGGGCGCAGCTGTCGCCTGCCGTTCCGTGGCGGAATTGACTTGCTCTTTGCGGATGCCCGCACGGAGGTGTCGGTCGGTGCTCTCGCCCCGGACCCCTTTCCAGGAAATCCTCGACAGCCCGGCCTCGCCCACGACAAGTTGCGCCGCGACGAGCCGCTGACCGAGGAGAACCACCTCACCCACTGCCACGAGGAGTTGCTCCGGCCGGCCCGCGCCGGACACGGCCGTACGCTCCGGCGGGTCCTGCGCGAGTGCGCCGTGGCGGAGAGCCGCGTCCACCGGGACGTCGGCCCCGCCGTCATGGCCCGCTCGGAGCGCCTCCTGAAGCGGCCCGGGCCCCGGTCCGCCGCCCGCACGGCGGGAATCCACGCCATGGACGCGTACGAGCGCCCCGGCGGCCGGCGGCGCGTGGCCGGCCTGACGACACCGCAACGGCGCGACGCGCCGGGAGACCCGGCGGGAGGTCCGGCGGCCTCCGCCGGAAATCGCCCGACCGGCACGGCGGCCGTCCGTCAGAGCCAGCCCCGGCGCTTGAACAGGCGGTACAGGCCGACCTCGCACACCACCATCAACAGGATCACCGCGGGGTAGCCCCACACCCACTCCAGCTCGGGCATGTGATCGAAGTTCATGCCGTAGACGCCCGCGACCATCGTGGGGACGGCCGCCATCGCGGCCCACGCCGAGATCTTCCGCATGTCGTCGTTCTGCCGCACGCTCATCTGCGCGAGATGCGCGGACAGGATGTCGGACAGCAGCCGGTCGAGCGCCTCCACCTGCTCGTTCGCACGGGTGAGGTGGTCGCTGACGTCCCGGAAGAACGGCTGCGCGTGCTCGTCGACGAACGGCAGGCCAGGACTCGACAGCCGCAGCATGGGCTGGGCGAGCGGCACGGTCGCGCGGCGGAATTCGAGCACCTGCCGCTTGAACGTGTAGATCCGCGAAGCGGTGTTCTTGGACTCTCCGCCGTTCGGTGCGAAGACCTCCGCCTCCAGCTCCTCCAGGTCGGTCTGGAGCTCCGCGCCGACCTCTATGTAGGCGTCGACGACGGCGTCGCTCACGGCGTACAGGACGGCGGTGGGGCCGTGCCGCAGGACGCCGGGATCGGCTTCGAGGCGGTGGCGCACGGCGGCCAGCGGCGCCCCCTCGCCGTGCCGCACCGTCACCACGAACGAGTCGCCCACGAAGACCATCAGCTCGCCCGTCGTCACGGTGTCGCTCTCCGGTTCGTAGATCACCGGCTTCAGCACCGCGAAGAGCGAGTCGTCGTACACCTCCAGCTTGGGCCGCTGATGGGCCGACAGGGCGTCCTCGACGGCCAGCGGGTGCAGGCCGAACTCGCTGCTCACAAGGTCGAATTCCTTCTCGGTGGGCTCGTGCAGCCCGATCCACAGGAAGGCGTCGCCGCCGGCCCGCGCCTCGGCGAGCGCGTCGGAGAAGTCGGAAGGGCCCTGGGTGCGGCAGCCTTCCCGGTAGATGGCACAGTCGACGATCACGGCGCGCATTCTCCCCCGGTACGGCCCCGGGCGCACCCCGGAGCCCTTCTCCGCCTAGGCTGGCCGTCATGGCCACGCTGATCCTCGTACGCCACGGACGCTCCACCGCCAACACCGCCGGGCTGCTCGCCGGCTGGACGCCAGGTGTCACGCTCGACGAGCGCGGCGCCTCCCAGGCGGCCGCTCTTCCCGGCCGGCTGGCCGAGCTGCCGCTGGCCGCCGCCGTCAGCAGCCCCCTGGAGCGCTGCCGGCAGACCCTCCAGCCGCTGCTCGACGCGCGGCCCGGCCTCCCGCTGCACACCGACGAGCGGATCGGCGAGTGCCACTACGGCGACTGGTCGGGCCGCAAACTCGCCGAGCTCTCCGACGAGCCCCTGATGGCCGCCGTGCAGCAGCACCCCTCCTCGGTCACGTTCCCCGGCGGGGAGTCGATGCGCGCCATGCAGGCGCGCGCGGTCGACGCGGTACGGGAATGGAACGCGCGCATCGAGGCCGAGCACGGCGAGGACGCCGTCTACCTGATGTGCTCGCACGGCGACATCATCAAGTCCGTCGTCGCGGACGCACTGGGCCTTCACCTTGACCTCTTCCAGCGGATTCACGTGGATCCGTGTTCCCTGACGGCCATCCGGTACACCGGGCTCCGCCCCTTTCTCGTACGCCTCGGCGACACCGGGGACCTCGCCCCGCTGGCGCCGCGGGAGAGCGGCACCGACGGAGACGCGGCCGTAGGGGGCGGCGCGGGCGCACCGTGATCGCTCCGCGCAGTAGGGTGGACGCGCCCCAGACCGCGCATACAGACGATTTCAAGGGAGACAGAACGTGTCCCGTCAGGTGTTCCTCTACGACCCGCCGGACCGCTTTGTGGCCGGTACGGTCGGGCTGCCTGGACGCCGTACGTTCTTCCTGCAGGCATCCGCGGCCGGCCGTGTCACCAGCGTCGCCCTGGAGAAGGCCCAGGTGGCCGCGCTCGCCGAGCGGATCGACGAGCTGCTCGACGAAGTGGTACGCCGCACCGGGGGCAGCGCCCCCGTGCCGGCCGTGGCCCCCGCCGAAGTCACCGACAGCGCGCCGCTGGACGCCCCCGTGGAGGAGGAGTTCCGCGTCGGCACCATGGCGCTGGCCTGGGACGGCCAGGAACAGCGCATGATCATCGAGGCGCAGGCCCTCGTCGAGCTGGACGTGGAGACCGACGAGGATCTCGCGGAAGCCGAGGAGCGTCTGCTCCAGGACGAGGAGAACGGCCCGCCGATGCTGCGGGTCCGGCTCAGCGGCGCGCAGGCCAGGGCCTTCGCCAAGCGCGCCCTCGACGTTGTCAACGCGGGCCGGCCGCCGTGCCCGCTGTGCAGCCTGCCGCTCGACCCGGAGGGACACGTATGCCCGCGCCAGAACGGATACCGCCGCGGAGCGTGACCGCCGCGGACGACCTCCTCACCGTGCTGGTGAAGGGGCAGCTCACGGTGCGCGGACGCGTCCGTGAGGCGTCCAACGCGGTGCTCCACTGCGGCATCGAGTACGAGGGCGTGACGGCGTCCTGCGTGTACAAGCCGGTCGCCGGCGAGCGGCCGCTGTGGGACTTCCCCGACGGCACGCTCGCCCAGCGCGAGGTCGCGGCGTACGAGATCTCGCAGGCGACCGGGTGGGGCCTGGTGCCGCCGACCGTGCTGCGTGACGGTCCGTACGGCGAGGGCATGTGCCAGCTGTGGATCGAGACGGACCCGGAAGGGGCCGACGGCGGCCTGCTGGCCCTGGTCGAGGACGACGAGCCCGCCGAGGGCTGGAAGGCGATCGCCTTCGCCGAGGTGGGGGAGGGGCGCACGGCGCTTCTCGTCCATGCCGACGACCCGCGCCTGCGCCGCCTCGCGGTCCTCGACGCGGTCATCAACAATGCCGACCGCAAGGGCGGTCACCTGCTGCCGGCCGCGGGCGGGAAGCTGTACGGCATCGACCACGGCGTCACGTTCCACGCGCAGGACAAGCTCCGCACCCTGCTGTGGGGCTGGGCGGGGGAGCCGCTGACGGCGGAGGCCGTCGAGGTGCTGGCCCGGCTGTCGGAGGAACTGGCGCCGGGAGGCCCGCTCGCCACCCGTATGGCCGAACTGATCACCCCGGCGGAGGTGGAGGCGCTGCGGGACCGGGTGACGGCGCTGCGTACGACCGCCCGCCATCCGGAGCCGAGCGGGGAGTGGCCGGCCATCCCGTGGCCACCGGTCTAGTCCCGGCCCAGACCCGGTGCGGTCGGTCGGCGCGCCTGCGCAAGAGTGGCTTACCGGACACGTTTCCGTATCCGGTTCGTATCCGGAAGCTGCGTCCGGTTACGCTCAAGGCATGCATGCCTGGCCCGCTTCTGAGGTCCCCGCCCTGCCTGGCAAGGGCCGCGACCTCCAGATCCACGACACCGCGACCAGTGGGTTGATCACCCTCGACCCCGGTCCCGTCGCCCGTATCTATGTCTGCGGCATCACGCCGTACGACGCGACCCACATCGGTCACGCGGCGACCTACAACGCGTTCGACCTCGTACAGCGCGTGTGGCTCGACACCAAGCGGCAGGTTCACTACGTCCAGAACGTCACGGACGTGGACGATCCGCTGCTGGAGCGGGCGATCCGCGACGGGCAGGACTGGACCGAACTGGCGGAGCGTGAAACCGCCCTGTTCCGCGAGGACATGACCGCCCTGCGGATGCTTCCGCCGCAGCACTACATCGGCGCCGTCGAGTCGATACCCGGCATCGTGCCGCTCGTCGAGCGGCTGCGGGACGCGGGCGCGGCGTACGAGCTCGAAGGGGACGTGTACTTCTCCGTCGAGGCCGACCCGCACTTCGGCCAGGTCTCCGGGCTCGACGCCGAGGCGATGCGGCTGCTGTCCGCCGAGCGCGGCGGCGACCCCGAGCGGCCCGGCAAGAAGAACCCGCTCGACCCGATGCTCTGGATGGCCGCCCGCGACGGCGAGCCGAGCTGGGAGGGCGCCTCGCTGGGCCGCGGCAGGCCCGGCTGGCACATCGAGTGCGTGGCGATCGCCCTGGACCACCTGGGGATGGGCTTCGACGTGCAGGGCGGGGGATCGGACCTCGCCTTCCCGCACCACGAGATGGGGGCGTCCCACGCCCAGGCGCTGACCGGCGAGCACCCGTTCGCCAAGGCGTACGTACACGCCGGAATGGTCGCCCTGGACGGCGAGAAGATGTCGAAGTCCAAGGGGAACCTGGTCTTCGTGTCGAAGCTGCGCCGCGACGGCGTGGACCCGGCCGCGATCCGCCTCGCCCTGCTCGCCCACCACTACCGGGCGGACTGGGAGTGGACGGACCAGGTGCTCGAAGACGCCCTGGAGCGGCTCGGGCGCTGGCGCGCGGCCGTCTCCCGTCCCGACGGGCCGTCCGCCGACGCCGTGGTCGAGGAGATCCGCGAGGCGCTCTCCCAGGACCTCGACGCCCCCGCCGCACTCGCCGCCGTGGACCGCTGGGCCGCACGCCAGGCGTCCGACGGCGGTACGGACGAGGGCGCCCCCGGTGTGGTGTCGCGTGCCGTCGACGCCTTGCTGGGCGTGGCTCTGTAGTCGCTTTTCGCCCTGCCGCCCCTGGTCCCCCCACGGAGAGGACCAGGGGCGGTCGCGTTCGTCGCGCCCTGCCGCTTCACGCGGACGTCACCACGGCCCGCGGCGGCGGCAGTTGCTCCGCTACTCCTCCGAGGCGTCTTCCGCCGTGCCGTCCGTGCCGTCCGTGCCTTCCGCGGCGCCGGGCTCCGCGCGCGGCGGCCTGGGAGGCCGCGTACGGCCGCCGGAGTTCTCCCGCAGGTACGTGCCGCTGCCCTCGCCGCCGTCCGTGGCGTGCCCGGGGCCGGTGCCGGGCCCCGCGCCGGGTCCGCCGTCGCGCCGCCGCAGGTAGCGCTCGAATTCGCGGGCGATGGCCTCGCCCGACGCCTCGGGAAGCTCCGCGGTGTCCCGCGCCTCCTCCAGCGACTGCACGTACTCCGCGACCTCGCTGTCCTCCGCGGCCAGTTGGTCCACGCCGACCTGCCAGGCCCGCGCGTCCTCGGGCAGTTCGCCCAGCGGGATCCGCAGGTCGAGAAGGTCTTCGAGGCGGTTGAGGAGCGCCAGCGTGGCCTTCGGGTTGGGCGGCTGCGAGACGTAGTGCGGCACGGCGGCCCACAGGCTCACCGCCGGTACGCCCGCGTGCGTACACGCCTCCTGGAGGATTCCGACGATGCCCGTGGGGCCTTCGTACCTGGTCTCCTCCAGGTCCATGGTCCGCGCCAGGTCCGCGTCCGACGTCACGCCGCTGACCGGCACCGGCCGCGTGTGCGGGGTGTCGCCGAGCAGCGCGCCCAGGATCACGATCATCTCGACGCCCAGCTCGTGCGCGAAACCGAGGATCTCGTTGCAGTACGAACGCCAGCGCATGGAGGGCTCGATGCCGCGCACCAACACCAGGTCACGGGGCTTGTCGCCGCCGATCCGCACCACCGAGAGCCGGGTGGTGGGCCACGTGATCCTGCGGACCCCGCCGTCCAGGAACACCGTGGGCCGGTTGACCTGGAAGTCGTAGTAGTCCTCGGCGTCGAGCGCCGCGAAGACCTCGCCCTTCCACTCCCGGTCCAGGTGCGCGACCGCGGTGGAGGCGGCGTCGCCGGCGTCGTTCCAGCCCTCGAACGCGGCCACCATGACCGGGTCGATCAGCTCGGGAACCCCCTCGAGCTCGATCACCCAGTGCCTCCTTCCGAAGTTCTCTTGTCCACGCATCAACCTTACGGCGTCCAGCAGGTCCGGCCGCAGCCCCCGTACACGACCGGGCGGACCCGGTGGCGGCTGCCGCGCACGCGGAAAGCGTGCCCTGCGCCCGCCGAATCATTCGAGTCCGGCCGGCCGGAGGAGCTCCGACGTGCGGGATGACGTACTAGAGAGTGGAGCGCAGCCACTGCTCGACGCTCGCGATGTGCGCCGTCGCCCACGCCCTGGCCGCCTCCGCGTCCTGGTCGCGCAGCGCCGCGAGGATCGCGCGGTGCTCGTGCAGCGTCCGGCTGACCGCGTCCTCCTGGGTCAGCCCGCGCCAGATCCGGGCCCGGGTCGTCGGCCCGGAGAGCCCGTCGAGCAGCGAGCACAGCACCGAGTTGCCGGAGCCCTGCACGATGCGGCGGTGGAATTCGAGGTCGCTCGCGACCAGCTCCTCGACCGAGGGGGCCGGCCCCAGACAGTCCAACTGGCTGCTCAGCGCGTCCAGTTCCGCCTCGGTGATCCGGGAACAGGCCATTGCGGTGGCGGCGGGCTCCAGAATGCGGCGTACGGCGAGGAACTCCAGCACGGTGTCGTCCCGGTGGAAGTCCACGACGAAGCTCATCGCTTCGAGCAGCAGGTGCGGAGCGAGGCTCGTGACGTACGTGCCGTCGCCCTGCCGTACGTCGAGGATCCGGATCAGCGACAGCGCCCGCACCGCCTCGCGCAGCGAATTGCGCGACAGGCCCAGCCCGGCGGCGAGCTCGCTCTCCTTGGGGAGGCGGTCACCGGGGCCCAGGGCCCCCGAGACGATCATTTCCTTGATCTTTTCGATCGCCTCGTCGGTGACGGCCACGGCGGGTCTCCCGGTCGCTCGGACATCCGGTGTATGAGCCCATTATGTGGGTGACGAGTGGCGTGGGTGAGGGGCGGCCGTCCCGACGGCCGCCCCTCACCCACGCCACTGCGGAAGGGCGCGCGGTCAGGCCTTCTTGCCCAGCACGTCCTCGACCTTGGCGCGGACCTCGTCCGTGGCCAGGCCCCGGATCGTCAGCGTCGTACGGCGACGCAGCACGTCGTCCGCCGTCTCGGCCCACTCGTGGTCACGGGCGTACACCACCTGCGCCCAGATCTCCGGCGCGTCCGGGTGGATGCGCTCGGCCAGCGCCGCGTCCTCGTTGGCCAGGCGCGCGATGTCGAAGGACAGCGAGCCGTAGTGCGTGGCCAGGTGACGGGCGGTGTCGGCGGACATCCGGGGGCCCGGCGTACCGCCGTCGACGAGCAGCCGGTGGGCCACCGCGTTCGGGTTGGAGATGCCCGGCAGCGGCAGCTTCCTGGGCAGGCGCGAGATCGGCTCCATGTCCTCGCCCAGCGGGTGGCCGGGGAGGGCCGCGAGCTTGTTCATGACGGTGCGGCCGATGTGACGGAACGTCGTCCACTTGCCGCCCGCGACCGACAGCATGCCGCCGCGGCCCTCGGTGACGACCGTCTCGCGCTTCGCCTTCGAGGTGTCGCCGGGACCGCCCGGCAGCACCCGCAGGCCCGCGAAGGAGTACGTGATCAGGTCGCGGGACAGCTGCTGGTCGCGGATCGAGAAGGCGGCCTCGTCCAGGATCTGGGCGATGTCCTTCTCGTTGACGGCTACGTCCGCCGGGTCGCCCTCGTACTCCTCGTCGGTCGTGCCGAGCAGGAGCTGGTCCTCCCACGGCAGCGCGAAGGTGATGCGGTACTTGTCGATCGGCGTGGCCAGCGCGGCCCGCCAGGGGGCGGTGCGCCTGAGGACCAGGTGCGCGCCCTTGGAGAGCCGGATGGAGGGGGCCGCGTCCGGGTTCTCCAGCTTGCGCAGGTGGTCGACCCACGGGCCGGTGGCGTTGAGCACCAGACGGGCGTCGACGCCGAACTCCGAACCGTCCAGCCGGTCCTTGAGCTCCGCGCCCGTGACCCGGCCGCGGGTGAAGCGCAGGCCGGTGACCTCGGCGTGGTTGAGGACGGTCGCGCCCGACTGGGCGGCGGCGCGGACCGTCATCAGGGCCATGCGCGAGTCGTTCATCTGGTCGTCGCCGTACACGGCGACGGCCTTGAGGTTGTCCGTACGCAGCTCCGGGACGTCACGCGCCGCCCTCGACGGGCTGATGACGTGGCCGACCCCGTCCCCGAAGGCGGACAGCGCCGAGTAGGCGAAGACGCCCGCGCCGAGCTTGGCCGCGCCGTGCGGGCCGCCCTTGTAGACGGGGAGGTAGAAGGTCAGCGGATTGGCCAGGTGCGGCGCCACGTCGCGCGAGACGGCCCGGCGCTCGAAGTGGTTCTCCGCGACCAGCCTGACCGCGCCCGTCTGGAGGTAGCGCAGTCCGCCGTGGAGCAGCTTGGAGGAGGCGGAGGAGGTGGCGCCGGCGAAGTCGCCGGCGTCCACCAGGGCCACCCGCAGCCCGGACTGCGCGGCGTGCCAGGCGGTGGAGATGCCCAGGATGCCGCCACCGATCACCAGGAGGTCGTACGCCGCCTTGGAAAGCTGGTCCCGGGTCTCGGCGCGGCTCGCTGTGGAACCGTCGGCCGGGTGCGTCCCGAGGGCCGGAACGCTCTGCAGGATGGTCATGGTGGGTAACTCCTCGTCAGCTCTCGTCGTCGAGCCAGCCCATGGACCGCTCCACGGCCTTGAGCCAGTTCTTGTACTCGCGGTCCCGCGTGGCCGCGTCCATGCGGGGGGTCCACTCGGCGGCCCGGCGCCAGTTGGCGCGCAGTTCGTCGGTGCCGGTCCAGAAGCCGACGGCCAGGCCGGCGGCGTAGGCGGCGCCGAGGCAGGTGGTCTCGGCGACCATCGGGCGCACGACCGGTGCGTCCAGGAAGTCCGAGAGCGTCTGCATCAGCAGGTTGTTGGAGGTCATGCCGCCGTCGACCTTGAGGGCCGTCAGCTCGACCCCGGAGTCCTTGGTCATGGCGTCGCTGATCTCGCGGGTCTGCCAGGCGGTGGCCTCCAGGACGGCACGGGCGATGTGCGCCTTGGTGACGTACCGGGTGAGGCCGGCGATCACACCGCGGGCGTCGGGACGCCAGTACGGGGCGAAGAGGCCGGAGAAGGCGGGCACGAAGTACGCGCCGCCGTTGTCCTCGACCGAGGAGGCCAGCGTCTCGATCTCGGCGGCCGACTTGATCAGGCCCATCTGGTCGCGCATCCACTGGACGAGCGCGCCGGTGACGGCGATCGAGCCTTCGAGGGCGTAGACGGGCTTCTGGTCGCCGATCTGGTAACCGACGGTCGTCAGCAGGCCGTTGTAGGAGTTGACGGGCTTGTCACCGGTGTTCATCAGCATGAAGGTGCCGGTGCCGTACGTCGACTTGGCCTCGCCCTCGGAGAAGCACGTCTGGCCGAACAGCGCCGCCTGCTGGTCACCGAGCGCGGAGGCGACGGGCACACCCGCCAGCGGCCCCGCCTTGGCGACGCCGTACACCTCGGCGGAGGAACGGATCTCCGGCAGCACGGCGGCCGGGATCTCCATCGACTGCAGGATCTTCTCGTCCCACCGCATCTCGTGCAGGTTCATGAGCAGGGTGCGCGAGGCGTTGGTGACGTCGGTGACGTGCACGCCGTCGTCGGTGCCGCCCGTCAGGTTCCAGATGACCCAGGAGTCCATGGTGCCGAAGAGGATGTCGCCGGCCTCGGCGCGCTCGCGCAGGCCCTCGACGTTGTCGAGCAGCCAGCGCACCTTGGGGCCCGCGAAGTACGACGCGAGGGGCAGGCCGGTCTGGCGGCGGAAGCGGTCCTGGCCGACGTTGCGGCCGAGCTCCTTGCAGAGCGCGTCGGTGCGGGTGTCCTGCCACACGATGGCGTTGTGGACGGGTTCGCCGGTGTTCTTGTCCCACAGCAGCGTGGTCTCGCGCTGGTTGGTGATGCCGATCGCCCTGACGTCGGCGGGCGTGATGCCCGCCTTGCGGATGGCGCCGGCGACGACCTCCTGGACGTTGGTCCAGATCTCGGCCGCGTCGTGCTCGACCCAGCCCGGCTTCGGGAAGATCTGCTCGTGCTCCTTCTGGTCGACCGAGACGATCCGGCCGTCCTTGTCGAAGACGATGCAGCGGCTGGACGTGGTGCCCTGGTCGATGGCCGCGATGAAGGGGCCGGTGGTGTGTGCGTCGGTCACGGTGTGCTCCATGAAGTCTGTACGGCTCGGTACGGGCTCTGTCCGGCAGGGGGCTCAGGCGAAGGCGATCCGGTAGATGCCGCCGGCGACGGCGCCGCCGATCAGCGGACCCACGATCGGGACCCACGCGTAGCCCCAGTCCGAACCGCCCTTGTTGGGCAGCGGAAGCAGAGCGTGCACGATCCGGGGGCCGAGGTCACGCACCGGGTTGATCGCGTAACCGGTCGGGCCGCCGAGCGAGAGGCCGATGCCGACCACGACGAGGGCGGTGACCAGCGCGCCCAGCGTGCCGAGGCCGTTGCCGTCGTCGTTGAGGCCCTGCGTGAGGATGGCCAGGACCAGCACGACGGTCGCGATGACCTCGGTCATGACGTTCTGCACGGCGTTGCGGATCTCGGGGCCCGTGGAGAAGACGCCGAGCACAGGGCCGGCCTTGGGGGCGGCCTTCTGGTCGACCATCCCCTCCTCGGCGGGCTGCGCCGCGACGATCTCGGGGTCGGTGAGGTGCGCGCGGAACTGGCCGTAGTACGTCAGCCAGACGAGCACCGCGCCGATCATGGCGCCGAACAGCTGCGAGAGGAAGTAGAGCGGTACGTCGCTCCACTGGGTCCCGCCCTCGATCGCGAGGCCGACGGTGACCGCGGGATTGAGGTGCGCGCCGGAGACGCCGCCGGCCAGGTAGGCGCCGGTCAGCACGGCGAAACCCCACCCGAAGGTGATGGCGAGCCAGCCCGCGTTCTGGGCCTTCGAGCGCTTGAGCGTGACGGCGGCGCAGACGCCGCCGCCCAGCAGGATGAGCACGGCGGTACCGATGGTCTCGCCGATGAAGATGTCGGAGCTGGACACCCGCGACTCCTTTGTCCTTCGTCCAGGGGAAAGGCGAACTCCGGGTCCCTCCGGTGGTTCGCGCCCTCATCGAGGGCCTAGCCGGTCCCTTGGCGTTGCCACACTCTAACGCGTATTGCCGGTAGGTGTTCGACAATGCCGACCGATGAACGGCAGTTTTGTCCCCGTCACCACACACGTCAAGGGTTCTGCGACCGGTATCGCGATCGTTACCGGCGGGGCGGGAGAGGGTGGTACGCGCCTCAGAAGCGCCCGGCGCCCAGATCCCGCGACACCGCGCGCGCACAGTCCCGTACGGCGGCCACGAGGTCGGGGCGGAGCTCTCCGCCCGCGCAGATCCGCTCGACGGCGCCGGTGACACCGACCGCGCCGACGGGCATCCGCCGCCGGTCGTGGATGGGGGCGGCGATCGAGGCCACCCCGTCCCAGGTCTCCTCCACGTCGGCGGCCCAGCCGCGCGCCCGGGTCAGGTCGAGCACCGCCTCGAAACCCTCCGGGTCCGTGATCGTGCGCGGGGTGAATGCCTCGCGCTCGTTCTCGAGGACCTCGTTGTGGGCCACCGGGTCGTACGCCGAGAGGACCTTGCCCAGGGCGGCGGAGTGCAGCGGCTGCATCGCGCCCACCTCCAGCACCTGCCGGCTGTCGTCCGGGCGGAAGACATGGTGGACGATCAGTACGCCCTTGTGGTGCAGGACGCCGAGGTAGACGCTCTCGCCGCTGGAGCGGGCCAGGTCGTCGGTCCACACCAGCGCGCGGGCGCGCAGCTCGTGCACGTCCAGATAGGTGCTGCCGAGGCGCAGCAGTTCGGCGCCCAGCTGATAACGGCCGGAGGCGGGGTCCTGCTCGACGAAACCCTCCGCCTGGAGGGTGCGCAGGATGCCGTGCGCCGTACCCTTGGCGAGGCCGAGGGACGAGGCCACCTCGGTCAGGCCGAGCCTGCGCTCGCCGCCGGCGAGCAGGCGCAGCATCGCCGCCGCCCGCTCGAGCGACTGGATGTTCTTCGCCACGATCGGGCACCTCCACCTCGGTTCGACAATGCTGAACACTATCGGCTCATGTCGACCTGGCGTCACCGTCAGTCGCTCTGCCGACCGCTCCGTCGACGGCCGCGCCGACGGCCGGAGCCATCAGAACACGGTGCCCGTCCGCCCCGTGGGACGCCTTCACGCCGCGGGCGGGGGCACGGTTACGCTGGCCGGGTGCCCCTTCCGCCGGGAAAGGGCAAAGCCGACAGCCGTCGCACTCCAGGGAGCAGATCCATGGCCTCGTTGCCGACCCCCACGCCTGCCAGCCACAGCAGCCGCGCAGACGCCCTCCGCGAAGCGCTCGCCAGCCGAGTCGTCGTCGCGGACGGGGCGATGGGCACCATGCTCCAGGCGCAGGACCCCAGCCTGGAGGACTTCGAGAATCTCGAGGGCTGCAACGAGATCCTCAACATCACCCGCCCGGACATCGTGCGCTCGGTCCACGAGGAGTACTTCGCGGTCGGTGTGGACTGCGTGGAGACCAACACCTTCGGCGCGAACCACTCGGCGGCGAACGAGTACGAGATCGCCGACCGGATCTTCGAGCTGTCCGAGTCGGGTGCGCGCATCGCGCGTGAGGTCGCCGACGAGTTCGTCGCCAGGGACGGCCGCCAGCGCTGGGTGCTGGGTTCGATCGGCCCCGGCACCAAGCTGCCCTCGCTCGGCCACATCGCGTACGACGTGCTGCGGGACGGCTACCAGCGAAACGCCGAAGGACTGCTCGCCGGTGGTGCGGACGCCCTGATCGTGGAGACCACCCAGGACCTGCTCCAGACCAAGTCGAGCCTGATCGGCGCGCGCCGCGCGATGGACGCCCTGGGCATCGACGTACCGCTGATCTGCTCGCTCGCCTTCGAGACGACCGGTGTCATGCTGCTGGGCTCGGAGATCGGCGCCGCGCTGACGGCCCTGGAGCCGCTGGGCATCGACCTGATCGGTCTGAACTGCTCGACGGGCCCGGACGAGATGAGCGAGCACCTGCGCTATCTGGCCCGCCACTCGCGTACGCCACTGATGTGCATGCCCAACGCGGGCCTGCCGGTGCTCACCAAGGACGGCGCGCACTTCCCGCTCGGCCCCGACGGCCTCGCCGACGCCCAGGAGACGTTCGTCCGCGACTACGGTCTGTCCCTGATCGGTGGTTGCTGCGGTACGACGCCGGAGCACCTGCGCGCCGTCGTCGAGCGGGCCCGCGGCCTGGCCCCGGCGCAGCGCGACCCGCGCCCCGAGCCGGGCGCCGCCTCCCTCTACCAGTCGGTCCCCTTCCGCCAGGACACCGCCTACATGGCGATCGGTGAGCGGACGAACGCCAACGGGTCGAAGAAGTTCCGCGAGGCCATGCTGGAGGCCCGCTGGGACGACTGCGTGGAGATGGCGCGCGATCAGATCCGTGAGGGCGCGCACATGCTCGACCTGTGCGTGGACTACGTCGGCCGCGACGGCGTGGCCGACATGGCGGAGCTGGCCGGCCGCTTCGCCACCGCCTCCACCCTGCCCATCGTGCTGGACTCCACCGAACTGCCCGTCATCCGGGCCGGTCTGGAGAAGCTGGGCGGCCGCGCGGTCATCAACTCGGTCAACTACGAGGACGGCGACGGCCCGGAGTCCCGTTTCGCCCAGGTGACCGCCCTGGCCAAGGAACACGGCGCCGCCCTGATCGCGCTGACCATCGACGAGGAGGGCCAGGCCCGCACCGTCGAGCACAAGGTCGCCATCGCCGAGCGGCTCATCGCCGACCTGACCGGCAACTGGGGCATCGAGGAGTCGGACATCCTCATCGACTGTCTCACCTTCACCATCTGCACCGGGCAGGAGGAGTCCCGGGGCGACGGCATCGCCACGATCGAGGCGATCCGCGAGCTCAAGCGCCGCCACCCCGACGTCCAGACCACCCTGGGCCTGTCGAACATCTCCTTCGGTCTGAACCCGGCCGCCCGCGTGGTGCTGAACTCCGTCTTCCTCGACGAGTGCGTCAAGGCCGGGCTGGATTCGGCGATCGTGCACGCGAGCAAGATCCTGCCCATCGCCCGCCTGGAGGAGGAGCAGGTCAAGGTCGCCCTCGACCTGATCCACGACCGCCGCGCCGAGGGCTACGACCCGCTCCAGAAGCTGATGGCCCTCTTCGAGGGCGTCAACATGAAGTCGATGAAGGCCGGCCGCGCCGAGGAGCTGATGGCCCTGCCGCTCGACGAGCGGTTGCAGCGCCGCATCATCGACGGCGAGAAGAACGGCCTGGAGGCCGACCTCGACGAGGCCCTCCAGACCCGCCCGGCCCTGGACATCGTCAACGACACGCTGCTGGAGGGCATGAAGGTCGTCGGCGAGCTGTTCGGCTCGGGGCAGATGCAGCTGCCGTTCGTACTCCAGTCGGCCGAGGTGATGAAGACCGCGGTGGCGCATCTGGAGCCGCACATGGAGAAGACCGACGACGAGGGCAAGGGCACGATCGTGCTGGCCACCGTCCGCGGGGATGTGCACGACATCGGCAAGAACCTCGTCGACATCATCCTGTCCAACAACGGCTACACGGTCGTCAACCTCGGCATCAAGCAGCCGGTCTCCGCGATCCTGGAGGCCGCACAGGAGCACAAGGCCGACGTCATCGGCATGTCGGGCCTGCTGGTGAAGTCCACGGTGATCATGAAGGAGAACCTCCAGGAGCTCAACCAGCGCAAGATGGCCGCGGACTTCCCGGTCATCCTCGGCGGCGCCGCCCTCACGAGGGCCTACGTCGAGCAGGACCTGCACGAGATCTACGAGGGCGAGGTCCGCTACGCCCGCGACGCCTTCGAGGGCCTGCGCCTGATGGACGCCCTGATCGGCGTCAAGCGCGGCGTCCCCGGCGCCAGGCTCCCCGAGCTCAAGCAGCGCCGCGTGGCCAAGCTGGACACTCCCCTCATCGAGGTCCAGGAGTCCGAGGGCCCGGCCCGCTCCGACGTCTCCACCACCAACCCGGTCCCCACCCCGCCGTTCTGGGGCACCCGGGTCGTCAAGGGCATCGGCCTCAAGGAGTACGCCTCCTGGCTGGACGAGGGTGCGCTGTTCAAGGGCCAGTGGGGTCTCAAGCAGGCCAGGGCCGGCGACGGGCCGACGTACGAAGAGCTCGTCGAGACCGAGGGCCGTCCCCGGCTGCGCGGCTGGCTGGAGCAGCTCCACACCAAGAACATGCTGGAGGCCGCCGTCGTCTACGGCTACTTCCCCTGCGTGTCCAAGGGCGACGACCTGATCCTCCTGGGCGAGGACGGCTCCGAGCGCACCCGCTTCACCTTCCCGCGCCAGCGCCGCGGCCGCCGCCTGTGCCTGGCCGACTTCTTCCGCCCGGAGGAGTCCGGCGAGACGGACGTGGTCGGCCTCCAGGTCGTCACCGTGGGGTCGAGGATCGGCGAGGCCACGGCCGAGCTGTTCGAATCGAACTCCTACCGCGACTACCTCGAACTCCACGGCCTCTCCGTCCAGCTGGCCGAGGCGCTCGCCGAGTACTGGCACGCCCGAGTCCGTTCCGAGCTCGGCTTCGCGGCCGAGGACCCGGCCGAGGTCGAGGACATGTTCGCCCTCAAGTACCGCGGCGCGCGCTTCTCGCTCGGTTACGGCGCCTGCCCCGACCTGGAGGACCGCGCGAAGATCGCCGACCTGCTCCAGCCCGAGCGGATCGGCGTCCACCTCTCCGAGGAGTTCCAGCTCCACCCGGAGCAGTCCACCGACGCGATCGTCATCCACCACCCCGAGGCGAAGTACTTCAACGCGCGCTAGCGAGCCCGACGGGTCGTACACTGGTCGGTCCAGTGCAGGCCGGTTGCCTCCCCCCTGGGGAGGCGGCCGGCCTTCTCGTCCCTCCAGGAGGTGTGCCCGGATGACCAGTACCGTCCCCGCGCCCGGTACCCGTACGGCCGAAGGCTCCGCCCTGCAGGCCGTTTTCCTCGACATGGACGGCACTCTGGTGGACACCGAAGGGTTCTGGTGGGACGTCGAGGCGGAGGTCTTCGCGGACCTCGGGCATGTGCTGGACGAGGCGTGGCGCGACGTGGTGGTCGGCGGGCCCATGACACGCAGTGCCGGCTACCTCATCGAGGTGACCGGCGCGGACATCACCCTGCCCGAGCTGACGGTGCTGCTCAACGACCGTTTCGAGAAGCGCATCGGGAGCGGCGTGCCGCTGATGCCGGGCGCGGCGCGGCTGCTCGCCGAACTGGCGGCGCACGAGGTGCCCACCGCCCTGGTCTCCGCCTCGCACCGGCGCATCATCGACCGTGTGCTGGAGACGCTCGGCCCGGAGAAGTTCTCGCTCACGGTCGCGGGCGACGAGGTGGCCCGTACGAAGCCGCACCCCGACCCGTACCTGCACGCGGCGGCCCGGCTGGGCGCCGACCCCCTGAGATGCGCGGTCGTCGAGGACACGGCGACCGGCGTGGCGGCCGCCGAGGCGGCAGGCTGCCGCGTGGTGGCCGTGCCGTCCGTCGCGCCGATCGCACCCGCGCGCGGCCGGGTCGTCGTGGGATCGCTCGAAGAAGTCGATCTCGCCTTTCTCCGGACGTTGATCACGCGAATGAACTGATCCGTGCACCGAGCGTACCTCCGCTAATGGCCGGAAACTCTGGGCATTGGGCCGTGCATTTTCCGTGATCGCGAAACGGGAAATGCGCAGTCGATCAAATGACTTGGCCGGGTGACGTTTGTCACCCCGAGGGTCGTCGCGGGCGGCGTCCGGGAGCGCCAAAGCGCCTCCGGGGGACTGTAATTGACGCCCTTGTGTCCGCATTGATGGGGTGGTGTACGAATCATTCCCACCCCACGGCGCCGACGCTCCGGGATTCATGATCACCGACCGATAACGGAGCGGCACGCCTCCGGTCCAGGATTCCCGGCGTTTCCCACTAATCTCAACGCGAGAACTTCGCCGCATCATCACGTGCCTCAGCGCCCAACCAGTTGCTGGGACCACGTACCCGATCGCTCTGATCCCGGCCCGATCGCTCCGCCCCGACCGGGCGGCCGCGGCGGAGTGTCCAGTACACCGCTGAAACTCAGTGCCGGATGAGGGAGAACGTCCAGGATGAACCGCAAGACTTTGGTGCTGCCGGCCATGATTGGCCTGCTCGCGCCCGTGCTCGCCGCGTGCGGCGGCTCGGACGGCGGCGGCAGGGGCGGTGATGCCATAGTCGTGGGCACCACGGACCAGTTCGTTGCCACGAAGGAGGCTCCCGCGCCCTTCGATCCGGCGTTCGCCTACGACGCGGGCGCCTGGAACGTCCTCCGGCAGACCGTCCAGATGCTGATGCACGTCCCGCGCGGCGGCGGCGAGCCGGTGCCGGACGCGGCCTCCAAGTGCGGTTTCACGGACACCCAGAACGAGAGCTACCGCTGCACCCTGCGCAGCGGACTGAAGTTCTCCGACGGCGACACGATCACCGCCGAGGACGTCAAGTTCTCGATCGAGCGCGTACTGAAGATCAACGACGGCAACGGTCCGGTCGCGCTCCTGTCGAACATCGACACGATCGAGACCAACGGCGACAGCGGGATCGTCTTCCATCTCAAGACGCCGGACGCCACGTTCCCGTACAAGATCGCGACGCCCGCCGCGGCCATCGTCGACTCCGACATGTACGAGGCGGACAAGCTCCGGGCCGGAGCCGACGCCGACGGCTCGGGCCCGTACACGCTGGAGACGGAGACCGAGGGCGGCAGGGTCGTCAAGGCGGTCTTCACCAAGAACCCCCGTTACAAGGGCGACCTGAGCCTCCAGAACGACAAGGTCGAGCTGCGGTCCTTCGAGGACACCGAGTCCATGGAGAAGGCGCTCAGGGACGGCGACATCAGCATGATGACGCGCACCCTGCAGCCCCACCAGATCAAGGACCTGTCGGAGAACCCGCCCGAGGGCATCGACCTCGTCGAGATGCCCGGTCTGGAGATCCGCTACCTCGGCTTCGACACCGAGGACTCCACCGTGAAGAGCAAGGCGGTGCGCCAGGCCCTGGCCTCCGTCGTCGACCGCGGGCAGCTCGCGAGCAAGGTGTACCCGGCCACGGCCGAACCGCTCTACTCGCTCATTCCGAACACCATCCCCGGGCACCAGAACGCGTTCTTCAACAAGTACGGCGAGCCGAACGCGCGCAAGGCGGCCGGCATTCTGAGCGCGGCGGGCATCAGCACGCCGGTGAAGCTGACGCTGAACTACACGACCGACCACTACGGCTCGGTGACGAAGAAGGAGTTCGAGGTGCTCCAGGAGCAGCTCAACGCCACGAAGCTCTTCGACGTGGCTATCAAGGGCACCGAGTGGTCGAAGTTCCGTGCCAGCCAGAAGCGCGGCGAGTACGCCGTCTACGGCATGGGCTGGTTCCCCGACTTCCCGGACGCCGACAACTACGTCGCGCCGTTCCTGGGCAAGGACAACTTCCTCAACACCCCGTACGCGAACAGCGAAACCAGGAACAAGCTCATCCCCGAGTCGCGCCGTGCCGCCGACCGGAGCGCGGCCACGGAGACGTTCGAGCGGATCCAGGAGATCGTCGCCAACGACGTGCCGGTGCTGCCGCTGTGGCAGGGCAAGCAGTACGTCGCCGCGCGCGACGACATCACCGGCGTCGAATGGGCCGTCAACTCCTCGGCGGACCTGCAGCTGTGGGAGTTGGGCCGCGGCGTCTCCTGACGTCGGCAGTACCCGGCCGCGAAGACCGCGTCGCCGGTGGTGAATTCATCGAATCTGTGAGGCAAGGATCCGTGAAAAGGCGTAACCAGTGGCTGACGGCCCCGCTCGCGGCGGGACTCGCGGCGGGTCTGCTCAGCGGTTGTGGCACCGAGGAGGGCGGCTCGGGCGGCACGGGTGACGCGGTGGTCATGGGCATGTCGGACGAGGTGCTGGCCACCGATCCGGCGTCGGGCTACGACCCGGGCTCCTGGCTGCTGTTCAACAACGTCTTCCAGTCGCTGCTGGCCTTCCCGAAGGGCGGCTCGGTGCCGGAGCCCGAGGCCGCGAAGGAGTGCGGCTTCGACGACGACGCCAGCAAGGTCTTCCGCTGCACGCTGCGCGACGGCCTGAAGTTCAGCAACGGCAACAGCCTGACCTCGAAGGACGTCAAGTACTCCTTCGAGCGCTCGCTGAAGATCAACGACAAGGCCGGCCCGGCGGCGGTCATGCTCTCCTCCATCGACACGATCGAGACGCCGGACGACCAGAGCGTCGTCTTCCGCCTCAAGGTCCCGGACGCCACCTTCCCGAGCAAGATCGCCTCGGGCGCCGGCTCCATCGTCGACCACCGCGAGTACGCCTTCGACAAGCTCCGTACCGACAGGCAGGCGGTCGGCTCGGGGCCGTACAAGCTGGAATCCTTCGGCCAGGACGAAGCGGTCTTCTCCGTCAACGGCGAGTACAAGGGCACCGCCGAGGTGAAGAACTCCGGCGTCACCGTGAAGTTCTTCCACGGCGACCAGAAGGCGCTGGCCGCGTCCCTCAAGGCGCGCGACGTGGACATCGCCTACCGAGGTCTCGCGACCGCCGACATCACCGAACTGGAGAACGCGACGGCCGGCAGCTCCGGCGGCATCGAGGTCGTCGAGGGCTCCAGCGCCGAGGTCCAGCACCTGGTCTTCAACATGAAGGACCCGGTCGCCGGCAAGCTCGGCGTGCGCAAGGCCATGGCGTACCTCATCGACCGCGACGCCCTGGTGCGGGACGTCTACCAGTCCACCGCGACCCCGCTGTACTCGATCGTCCCGGCCGGCATCGGCGCCCACAACACGGCGTTCTTCGACACCTACGGGGGCAGCCCGCAGCCCGGCAGGGCCGAGGCGGTCCTGCGCGACGCGGGCATCACCGGCAAGGTGAAGCTGACCCTCTGGGCCACGCCCAGCCGCTACGGACCCGCCACCGTCCAGGAGTTCGAGGCGATAGCCAAGCAGCTCAACAAGAGCGGGCTCTTCGAGGCCAAGGTCGAGTCCGTCGAGATCGAGCAGTACGAGAAGGACATCGCGGCCGGCAAGTACGGCGTGTACGTGAAGGGCTGGGTCCCCGACTACCCGGACCCGGACAACTTCACCCAGCCGTTCTTCGGCAAGGACAACGTCCTGGGCAACAACTACGAGAACAGCCAGATCACCGGCCGGATCATCCCGGACACCGCCGCCTCGGCCGACCGCACCAAGGCCGACCAGGACTTCGGCAAGCTCCAGGACATCGTCGCCGAGGAGCTGCCGGTCATTCCGCTGTGGCAGGGCAAGCAGTACGCCGTCGCCCACGACGACATCTCGGGCCTGGAGTGGACCCTGGACGCGTCGACCGTCTTCCGTTTCTGGGAGATCAGCAAGGGCTGAGGGCGCGGGCCGGCCGGTGACGGCCGGCCCCTGCCGGGCCGGGTCCGGCGTCCGCTACTGGGCGCCGGGCCTGACCAGGCCGCTCTCGTACGCGTACACCGCGGCCTGCACGCGGTCGCGCAGCCCGAGCTTCGTCAGTACGTGCCCCACATGCGTCTTCACCGTCGTCTCGCTCACGAAGAGGTCGGCGGCGATCTCCGCGTTGGACAGCCCCCGGGCCACCAGCTTCAGCACCTCGACCTCGCGCTCGGTCAGCGTGTGCAGCGTGTCCGGGACCTGCTCCTCGCCGGACGGCAGGTGGTCCGCGTACTTGTCGAGCAGCCGGCGCGTGATGCTCGGCGCCAGCATCGCCTCGCCCGCCGCGACCACCCGGATCGCCTGCACCAGCTCGGTGGCGGGCGCGTCCTTCAGCAGGAAACCGCTGGCCCCGGCGCGCAGCGCCTCCACGACGTACTCGTCGAGGTCGAACGTGGTCAGCACGAGCACCTTCGCCGGACCGTCCTTGCCCGGACCGGTGATCTGGCGGGTCGCCTCCACACCGTCCATCCGCGGCATCCGGATGTCCATCAGGACCACGTCGGGCTGCATCGCCCGGACCTGCTCGATCGCCTGCAGGCCGTCTCCGGCCTCACCGACGACCGCGAGATCCTGCTCGGCCTCCAGAATCATCCGGAAGCCGGTGCGCAGCAGCGGCTGGTCGTCGACCAGTAGGACGCGGATAGCCACGGAGTCTCCTTCGCTAGACCGGGTCCATTCTGCCCTGGCCGTCCCGGGGCGGATCGGCCGGGCGCACCGTGAGGGCGACGGGCAGCGGGTACGCCGGGGGAGTACCGCCGAATTCCGGACAGACCGCGCGGTGGTCGCACCATCCGCAGAGCTTGGTCGGACGCGGCCGCCAGTCACCCGTCCCGGTGGCTTCCCTGATCGCGTCCCACAGCGCGAGCAGCTTGCGCTCCACCCGCTCCAGGTCCGCCTCGACCGGGTCGTACGTCAGCACGTCACCGCTGCCGAGATACACCAACTGGAGCCGGCGCGGCACGACGCCCTTCCACCGCCAGATCACCAGCGCGTAGAACTTCATCTGGAACAGCGCGCCCTCGGCGTACTCCGGCCGAGGCGCCTTGCCCGTCTTGTAGTCCACGATCCGCACGTCGCCGGACGGAGCCACGTCCACCCGGTCGATGATGCCGCGCAGCCGCAGGCCCGACTCCAGCTCCGTCTCGACGAAGAGCTCCCGCTCGGCCGGCTCCAGCCTCGTCGGGTCCTCCAGCGTGAACCACCGCTCGACCAGCTCCTCGGCCTCCGTCAGCCAGCGCGACAGCCGCTCGCCCTCCGGGTCCTCGGCGAACAACTCCACGAGCTGGGGCTTCGACTCCAGGAGCCGCTCCCACTGGCCGGGCACCATCGCCCTGGCCCGCCCCGCCGTGCGCTCCGTCGCCGGATCGTCGAAGAGCCGCTCCAGCACCGCGTGCACCAGCGTGCCCCGGGTGGCCGCCTCGCTCGGTTTCTCGGGCAGCTTGTCGATCACCCGGAACCGGTAGAGCAGCGGACACTGCATGAAGTCGCTCGCCCGGGAGGGGGACAGCGACGTGGGGTGCTGGGCAGCGTCGTCCCGACCGGAACTCGTAGTCATGTCCAAGACCCTACGACCCGCCACTGACAGCCGTCCGCATACCATCGACGGCAGACCCTCTCGCGCTGCCCGGCCGGCGGACCGCCCGGTGCGGCGACGAGTGACGCCTGCGAACGAAGGGCCCCTGTGAACGAGAGCGGCGAGCGCGACAAGCGCGGCGGGAGCGACGGGCACGGCGACAAGCCGCAGCGCCCGCGCGAGCCGGGCGGCGGCCTCCTCATGGGCCGCCCGTTCGGTGTGCCGGTCTACGTCGCCCCCAGCTGGTTCCTCGTCGCGGCGCTCATCACCTGGGTCTTCGGCGGCCAGCTCGACCGCGTGCTCCCGGAGCTGGGCAACCTCCGCTACCTGGTCTCGCTCTTCTTCGCCGTCGCCTTCTACGCCTCCGTGCTGGTCCACGAACTGGCCCACACCGTGGCGGCGCTGCGCTTCAAGCTGCCGGTCCGCCGCATCCAGCTCCAGTTCTTCGGCGGCGTGTCCGAGATCGAGAAGGAGTCGGAGACACCGGGGCGCGAGTTCGTCCTCGCCTTCGTCGGCCCGCTGCTCTCGCTCGTACTGAGCGGCGTCTTCTACGCGGGCATGCGGGCCGTGGAGCCCGGCACCGTGCCCGGCGTCCTGCTGGCCGGCCTGATGATCTCCAACCTCATCGTGGCCGCCTTCAACCTCCTGCCCGGCCTGCCGCTGGACGGCGGGCGGATGCTCCGCGCCATCGTCTGGAAGATCACCGGCAAGCCGATGAGCGGCACGATCGCCGCGGCCTGGGTCGGCAGGGCGCTCGCCGTCGCCGTCCTCATCGGGCTCCCGCTGCTCACCCACACCGGCGCCCTCGGCAACTCCACCGAGGACATCGGCGGCATGGAGACCGTCACCGACGCCCTGCTCGCCGCCATCCTCGCCGCGATCATCTGGACCGGCGCCGGCAACAGCCTCCGCATGGCCCGGCTGCGCGAGCACCTCCCCGGCCTGCACGCCCGTACGCTCACCCGGCGCGCCGTCCCCGTCGAACCGGACACCCCGCTCTCCGAGGCCCTGCGGCGCGCCAACGCGGCGGGCGCCCGCGCCCTGGTCGTCGTCGACGGGCAGGGGGAGCCCACCGGTGTCGTCCGCGAGGCGGCCATCGTCGCCGTCCCGGAACACCGCAGGCCCTGGGTGGCGGTGAGCGGCCTCGCGCAGGACCTCACCGAGGACATGAAGATCGCGGCCGAGCTGGCGGGCGAGGCCCTGCTGGAGCACCTGCGGGCCGCCCCGGCCACGGAGTACCTGGTACTCGAGGAGACGGGCGAGATCTACGGCGTCCTGTCCACCGCCGACGTGGAGCGCGCCTTCGTGTCGGCCATGGCCCGCCCGCAGTAGACGGCCCCGGTCCGCCCGCCGCCGTACCGCGGCGAGATCGGCCCCCAAAAGACCGGTAGGCTGGTCACATGTCCGAACCGACCGGTGCCGCCCGCCGTCGCGGCCCCTTCCAGGTCGGGGACCAGGTCCAGCTCACCGACCCCAAGGGACGCCACTACACGTTCACGCTCGAGGCCGGGAAGAATTTCCACACCCACAAGGGTTCCTTCCCCCACGACGAGCTGATCGGTGCTCCCGAGGGCAGTGTTGTCCGTACCACGGGAAACGTCGCCTATCTCGCGCTGCGCCCCCTGCTCCCCGACTATGTCCTGTCCATGCCCCGCGGTGCCGCCGTGGTCTACCCCAAGGACGCGGGGCAGATCCTGGCCTTCGCCGACATCTTCGCGGGCGCCCGTGTCGTCGAGGCGGGGGTCGGCTCCGGCTCGCTGAGCAGCTTCCTGCTGCGTGCCATCGGCGACCAGGGCATGCTGCACTCCTACGAGCGCCGCGAGGACTTCGCCGAGATCGCCACGCAGAACGTGGAGCGCTACTTCGGCGGCCCGCACCCCGCCTGGCGGCTCACCGTCGGCGACCTTCAGGACAACCTGAACGACACCGACGTCGACCGCGTGATCCTCGACATGCTCGCCCCGTGGGAGTGCCTGGACGTCGTCCGCAAGGCGCTCGTCCCCGGCGGCATCCTCTGCTGCTACGTGGCCACCACCACGCAGCTCGCGCGCACCGTCGAGTCCATCCGCGAGATCGGCTGCTTCGCGGAGCCGACCGCCTGGGAGTCGATGATCCGCAACTGGCACGTCGAGGGCCTGGCCGTCCGCCCCGACCACCGGATGATCGGCCACACCGGCTTCCTGCTCACCGCCCGCCGCCTCGCGGACGGTGTGGAGCCCCCGCTGCGCCGCCGCCGCCCCGCCAAGGGCGCGTACGGCGAGGACTACACGGGTCCCGGAAGCGAGAGCGGGTCCGCCTCCCGGGGCTGACCCGGCAACGAGCCAGCGCCGTCGTCGAGTTCCCCGACCGACCGGGGAACTCGACGACGGCGCTTTCGCGTTCCCGCTACGGACCTGTTCCCGGTACGACCCGTTCCCGGTACGGACCCGTCCCCGGTGCGGGCCCCGCCGTTCCGCCGGGCTGTGACATGTGGCACGATGCTCGCCACCCCACCGGCACAGCCCCAGGAGACACCCCGCGTGCAGACCTCCGCCGCCCTGGACCTCGCGCACACCCGGCCCCGCCCGGTGCACTGGCTCGCCACCGCCGCCGCCATGGCCGCGGTCGTGGCCGCGGCCGCCCTGCTCCAGCCGGAAGCAGCCACCGCCTCGCAGTCCGCCCCCGGCTCCGGGCCCGCCACCAAGGCCGTCGCCGCGCCCGACGCGTCGAGCGCCGTGTACCCGCTGGAGTGCCGCGGCGGGAAGCCCGCCGTGGTCGAGAAGGGCTCCGGCGATCTCGACGGCGACGGCCGGCCCGAGACCGTGGCGGTCGTACGCTGCGCGTCGGGGATCGGCACCCCGCCCAGTGGAGTCTTCGTCCTCACCGGGCCTTCACGCGTCGTGGCGACCCTGGTGGACCCGGCGGACGGGATGGGCGTCAGCGATTTCGCCGTACGGGCCGGCGCCGTCTCGGCGACCCTGCTCGGCTACTCGTCGCCGGACGTGGCCCGCTGCTGCCCGGACGTGACGGAGAAGGTCAAGTGGCAGTGGCGGGGCGGCAAGTTCGCCCGGACCGTCCTGCCGGTTGACGCGCGCCGTATGTGATCCGTCACTCCGCGTCAGGACCGTAGACCTCGACCCTGTCCGAAACCCGACGTACGTGGATGCAGTCGCCCGGGCACTCCTTCGCGGAGTCGACGACGTCCCGGAGGAGCGGCAGCGGTACGGGCGTTGTGGCCCCCGGACTCTGCAGCAGTTCGTCGTCGGAGCTCTTCACGTACGCCAGGCCGTCGATGTCGAGCTCGAACACATCGGGGGCGTACTGCACGCAGATGCCGTCGCCGGTGCAGAGGTCCTGGTCGATCCACACCTCGAGCGGGTCGCCCGTCTGCGCACCGTCGGCGGTGGGAGCCTTCTCCTGCACGGTCATATCTCCTGCCGTTTCCTGCGCGGTTGTAGCAATTGAAGCCAGCCCTGACGGGTGTTGAACGCTTCGACGATACAACCGCCCGCTTTCCGATGTTGATGGGTGGGTATTCCCCTGGTGTGAGGGAGTACGCAAGGGTGAAGATCGGACACACCCCGCAGTCTTTGTGATCTAGGGGTTTCAACCCGCACCCGCCCAGGTAGGGTCAGGAAGCGTCCAGCTCCCCTTGGAGGAGGTGAGGACCGTGGCAGCCCACGACGACGACATCAACCGCGGCATCCGGCCGGGGCGAGGGTCTGAGGACCCCGCCGGCCAGGTTGCCTATCTCGAGCAGGAAATCGCCGTCCTGCGCCGCAAGCTCGCCGACTCTCCGCGTCATACGAGGATTCTCGAAGAGCGGATCGTCGAGCTGCAGACCAACTTGGCCGGCGTGTCCGCTCAGAACGAGCGGCTCGCCAATACGCTCCGTGAGGCCCGCGACCAGATCGTGGCCCTCAAGGAAGAGGTCGACCGGCTCGCGCAGCCGCCGGCCGGCTTCGGTGTCTTCCTCACGGCGAACGAGGACGGCACGGCCGACATCTTCACCGGTGGCCGCAAGCTACGGGTGAACGTCAGCCCCGGCGTGGAGCTCGAAGAGCTCAGGCGCGGCCAGGAAGTCATGCTCAACGAAGCGCTCAACGTGGTCGAGGCCATGGAATTCGAGCGCGCCGGGGAAATCGTCACCCTCAAGGAGATCCTCGAGGACGGCGAGCGCGCCCTGGTGCTCGGGCACACCGACGAGGAGCGGGTGGTGCGGCTCGCCGAGCCGCTGATGGACGTGACCATCCGCCCCGGCGACGCCCTGCTGCTGGAACCCAGGTCCGGCTACGTCTACGAAGTCATCCCCAAGAGCGAGGTCGAGGAGCTCGTCCTCGAAGAGGTTCCGGACGTCGACTACGACAAGATCGGCGGTCTGGGCAACCAGATCGAGCTGATCCGCGACGCGGTCGAGCTTCCCTACCTCCACCCCGACCTCTTCAAGGAACACGACCTGCGGCCGCCGAAGGGCATCCTGCTCTACGGCCCGCCCGGCTGCGGCAAGACGCTGATCGCGAAAGCCGTCGCCAATTCGCTCGCCAAGAAGGTCGCCGAGGTGACCGGCCAGCCCGCGGGGAAGAGCTACTTCCTCAACATCAAGGGCCCCGAGCTCCTCAACAAGTACGTCGGTGAGACCGAGCGGCACATCCGCCTCGTCTTCCAGCGTGCCCGGGAGAAGGCGAGCGAGGGCACCCCCGTCATCGTCTTCTTCGACGAGATGGAATCGCTCTTCCGCACCCGTGGCTCGGGTGTCAGCTCGGACGTGGAGAACACCATCGTTCCGCAGCTGCTCGCCGAGATCGACGGCGTGGAGGGCCTGGAGAACGTCATCGTCATCGGCGCCTCCAACCGCGAAGACATGATCGACCCCGCGATCCTGCGGCCCGGCCGGCTCGACGTCAAGATCAAGATCGAGCGTCCGGACGCCGAGGCGGCGAAGGACATCTTCGCGAAGTACCTCCGGTCCACGCTGCCGCTGCACGCGGACGACCTGGCCGAGCACACCGGCTCCAGGGAAGCCGCGGTGCACGGCATGATCCAGTCGGTCGTCGAGCAGATGTACGCCGAGTCCGAGGAGAACCGATTCCTCGAGGTCACGTACGCGAACGGCGACAAGGAAGTCCTGTACTTCAAGGACTTCAACTCCGGCGCGATGATCCAGAACATCGTCGACCGGGCCAAGAAAATGGCCATCAAGGCATTCCTCGACCACGACCAGAAAGGCCTTCGGGTCTCCCATCTCCTCCAGGCTTGCGTGGACGAGTTCAAGGAGAACGAGGACCTGCCGAACACCACGAACCCGGACGACTGGGCCCGCATCTCCGGAAAGAAGGGCGAGCGGATCGTATACATCCGCACGCTCGTCACCGGAAAGCAGGGCGCGGACACCGGACGCTCCATCGACACGGTGGCGAATACCGGTCAGTACCTGTAGATCGCGGACCGGCTGCGGGTGCCCGCGCGGGCGTCCGCAGCCGGTTGCTTTCTCCGTGGCGACCGCCATTTCCACCACACCGGAGCAATGACGGAATTGATCTCCCCACCAGCGCAGAGGCGTTCTAGGCTTTTCGGTATCGCCGAGTCGCGCAGTGCGGGACCGGGCACCGCACACGCACCGGAGAGCCAGCGGTACTTGAGTGCCGCCCCCGTCCGGGGGCGACGCCGGGCAAGGAGGGCCGCATGACCGTACGGCGAGTAATGGGCATCGAGACGGAGTACGGGATCTCCGTCCCCGGCCATCCCAACGCCAATGCCATGCTCACCTCGTCCCAGATCGTCAACGCCTACGCGGCGGCGATGCACCGGGCGCGGCGGGCCCGCTGGGACTTCGAGGAGGAGAACCCGCTGCGGGACGCGCGGGGCTTCGACCTCGCGAGGGAAGCCGCCGACAACAGCCAGCTCACCGACGAGGACATCGGCCTGGCCAATGTCATCCTCACCAACGGCGCGCGGCTGTACGTGGACCACGCGCACCCCGAGTACAGCTCGCCGGAGATCACCAACCCGCTGGACGCGGTGCTCTGGGACAAGGCCGGCGAGCGGATCATGGCGGAGGCGGCGCTGCGCGCGGCCCAGCTGCCGGGCGCCCAGCCGATCCACCTCTACAAGAACAACACCGACAACAAGGGCGCGTCGTACGGCACGCACGAGAACTACCTGATGAAGCGGGAAACCCCCTTCACGGACATCGTGCGCCACCTGACGCCGTTCTTCGTGTCCCGGCAGGTCGTCACCGGCGCAGGCCGCGTCGGCATCGGCCAGGACGGCCACGAGCACGGCTTCCAGATCAGCCAGCGCGCCGACTACTTCGAGGTCGAGGTCGGCCTGGAGACGACCCTCAAGCGCCCCATCATCAACACCCGCGACGAGCCGCACTCCGACGCCGAGAAGTACCGCAGGCTGCACGTGATCATCGGGGACGCCAACCTCTCCGAGATCTCGACGTACCTGAAGCTGGGTACGACGGCCCTGGTGCTGTCGATGATCGAGGACGGCTTCATCACCGTGGACCTCGCCGTCGACCAGCCGGTGCGCACCCTGCACCAGATCTCGCACGACCCGGCGCTCCAGCGGCTGATCACGCTGCGCAGCGGCCGGACACTGACCGCTGTCCAGCTTCAGATGGAGTACTTCGAACTGGCGCGCAAGTACGTCGAGGAGCGGTTCGGCGCCGACGCCGACGAGCAGACCCGGGACGTCCTGGGCCGTTGGGAGGACGTGCTGAACCGGCTGGAGAACGACCCGATGAGCCTGTCGGGCGAGCTGGACTGGATCGCCAAGCGGGAGCTCCTGGAGGGCTACCGCAGGCGTGACGGCCTGGACTGGGACGCCCCCAGGCTCCACCTGGTCGACCTCCAGTACGCCGACGTACGCCCCGAGAAGGGCCTGTACAACCGCCTGGCGGCCCGGGGCAAGATGAAGCGGCTCCTGGACGAGACCGCGGTGCAGCAGGCCCGCACGCAGCCTCCTGAGGACACGCGCGCGTACTTCCGCGGCCGCTGCCTGGAGCAGTACGCGGACGACGTCGCGGCGGCCTCCTGGGACTCGGTCATCTTCGACCTGCCGGGCCGGGACTCGCTCCAGAGGGTTCCCACACTGGAACCGTTGCGCGGTACACGCAACCACGTCAAGGAGCTCCTGGACCGCTGCCGTACGGCGGAGGAGCTGGTCCGGGTGCTTTCCGGGGGCTGAAAGGGGCGGCGTGTGGGAATCATCGAGGTGATCCCCACGCGTTGTGAAAGTACGGCGCGGATGTCAGACCCCGCTTGTAGGGTCTGATCAAGGACATCGAACCGAGCGAGCGGGGTGAGGCAGAGATGGCGACCAAGGACACCGACGGCGGACAGCAGAAGGCCACGCGTTCCACCGAGGGGACCGAGGAGACGGCGCAGGAAGCGCAGGGATCCGAGGACCTCAAGGAGCGGCAGGAAAAGCTGTCGGACGACGTCGACTCCGTACTCGACGAGATCGACGACGTGCTCGAGGAGAACGCGGAGGACTTCGTGCGCTCCTTCGTCCAAAAGGGCGGGGAGTAGCGACTGTTGTCCTCGTCGTCCGCCCCGGCGCCGTGATCCAGATCCGGCACACCGGGGCGGACGACCGGCGACCGCACGGGTATGGTCCGTGCACAGTTCGAAAGATCGGTCCGGCCTCCAGGGGCGGGCCGCCGCCTATCCGGAAGGAAACGCGTGGAAGCCAACCCTCGTAGCACCGGGCGTCTGCCGGCTGCCTTCCTGACGCCGGGCTCGTCGTCGTTCATGGACTTCCTGGGCGACCAAGCCCCCGAGATGCTGCCGGGAAGGCGTGTCCTGCCGCCCACGCAGGGCGTCGTGGAGGCGCCGCACGGCACGACCATCGTCGCGGCCGCGTTCCCCGGCGGCGTGGTGCTCGCCGGTGACCGGCGGGCCACCATGGGCAACATGATCGCGCAGCGTGACATCGAGAAGGTCTTCCCGGCCGACGAGTACTCGGCGGTGGGCATCGCCGGCACCGCCGGTCTGGCCGTGGAGATGGTCAAGCTCTTCCAGCTGGAGCTGGAGCACTTCGAGAAGGTCGAGGGCGCGCAGCTCTCCCTGGAGGGCAAGGCCAACCGGCTCTCCACCATGATCCGCAGCAATCTGGGCATGGCGATGCAGGGGCTGGCCGTCGTCCCGCTCTTCGCGGGCTGGGACGTCGACCGCGACAAGGGCCGCATCTTCTCGTACGACGTGACGGGCGGCCGCTCCGAGGAGCAGGGCTTCGCGGCCACGGGCTCCGGGTCCATCTTCGCCCGCGGGTCGATGAAGAAGCTCTACCGCGACGATCTGACGGAGCAGCAGACGACCACCCTGGTCGTCCAGGCGCTGTACGACGCCGCCGACGACGACTCGGCGACCGGCGGCCCGGACATGGCCCGTCGTATCTACCCGATCGTCACCGTGATCACCGAGGAGGGGTTCCGGCGGCTCAACGAGGCGGAGTCCTCCGAGCTCGCCCGCTCGATCCTGGAGCGGCGGATGGAACAGCCCGACGGTCCCCGGGCCGCGCTCCTCTGACGGCCCCTGTCTTCCGAACCCACGTGCCACTGACAGAAAGGGACGGATAGCCGGTGTCGACGCCGTTCTATGTCTCACCCCAGCAGGCCATGGCCGACCGGGCGGAATACGCCCGGAAGGGCATCGCCCGCGGTCGCAGCCTTGTCGTGCTGCAGTACGCCGACGGCATCGTGTTCGTCGGCGAGAACCCGTCCCGTGCGCTGCACAAGTTCAGCGAGATCTACGACCGGATCGGCTTCGCGGCCGCCGGCAAGTACAACGAGTACGAGAACCTCAGAATCGGCGGCGTCCGGTACGCCGATCTGCGCGGATACACCTACGACCGTGCGGATGTGACGGCCCGTGGCCTCGCCAACGTCTACGCGCAGACGCTGGGCACGATCTTCTCCAGCAACGGGGAGAAGCCGTACGAGGTGGAGCTGGTCGTCGCGGAGGTCGGCGCCCGGCCCGAGGGTGATCAGATCTACCGGCTGCCGCACGACGGTTCGATCGTGGACGAGCACGGCTCGGTCGCGGTCGGCGGCAACGCGGAGCAGATCAGCAGCTTCCTCGACCAGCGCCACCGGGACGGGATGACGCTGGCGGAGGCGCTCAAGCTCGCCGTGCAGGCGCTCTCGCGGGACACCAACGGAAGCGAGCGGGAGATCCCCGCCGAGCGGCTCGAGGTCGCGGTCCTGGACCGTACGCGGCCGCAGGAGCGGAAGTTCAAGCGGATCGTCGGCCGTCAGCTGACCCGCCTGTTGGAGGCGGACGGCGACGCGGCCGCGCCCACCGACACCCCTTCGGACACCGAGGACACCGAGGACGCCGGGGAGTAACCGCTCCGGCACATCCCGGCCTGTGCCCCGGACCGCCCAGCGGCCCGGGGCGCGGGCGTGCCGGAGACCTGTCAGGCGCGTGCGGTGGAGCCGCGGACGATCAGTTCCACCGGGAGGTCGCCGCCCTCGGGCCTGCGGCCGTCCAGGACGGCCAGCAGCGCCGCCATGCCCCGCTCCCCGACCTGCTCGGCGGGCAGCCGCACGGTGGTGAGTTCGGGCTCCACGGCGGTCGCGAGGGCCAGATCGTCGAAGCCGGTGACCGAGACGTCCTCGGGCACCCGCAGGCCCAGCCGCCGCAGCGCCTTGCAGGCGCCCGCCGCGAGGATGTCGTCGTCGCAGACGAGTGCCGTCGGCCGGGGCCCGGGACCGGTGAGCGCCAGCTCGGCGGCGCGCCGGGCGCCGTGTACGTCCAGGGGTGCCGGCACCGTGCGTACGACGGCGTCGGGGGCCCGGCGCAGCGCGGCGCGGAGCGCTCCGGAGCGTACGTCGAAGGTCCAGGAGTCCACGGCCGACGCGAGGTGGACGAACCGGCGGTGGCCGAGGGCGAGCAGATGCTCCGTCACCTGGCGCATCCCGTCGGCGATGTCGAGGTTCACGTGCGCGGCTGCGCCCGGGTCCGCCGGATCGCTGTCGAGCATCACGAGCGGCAGCCCCGCGCCCCGGATCGCCCCCAGGGAGCCGGCCGCCATGGAGGACGCGATGACGCCGTCCAGCGCGGCCCGGGCCGAGGCGAAGGGGTCCCGGGCGGGCCCCGTCCCGTCGGGGGAGGGGTAGAGGACGACGCCGAAGTCCTGCTCGGCGGCCGTGCGGGCGGCGCCCGCGTAGACCCGGGCGAAGAACTCGTTGGTGAGGGCGGGCACGACGAGCAGGGCGGTCCTGGTCCTGCCGAGCCGCAGGTTCCGGGCGGCGAGGTTGGGCCGGTACCCGAGCCCCCGCGCCGCCTCGCGCACCAGGCCCGCGGTGCGCTCCGAGACCCGCCCGCGCCATTTGTCGCCGAGCACGAGCGACACGGTGGCCTGCGAGACCCCGGCGGCGCGGGCGACGTCCCTGCTGGTCGGCGTCGTGGCGGGCGCCGCCGGGCGGCCGGCGTCGTGGGTGTCGTCCGGGCTGGTCACTCGTGCCTCCGCAGCAACGGCTTTCCGCCGCGAGGTGGACCCGCGGCCTGGCTCATGGTACGTATGACACAGGACGTTATACGTAAAACTTCGGTGCGTGCCGGAGCGGAGAGGGGCAAACATGGCCGCGGGATACGCGGAACTCCTCAGGACGCGGCACGCCGCGCGCCTGCTGGCGGGCACCCTGGTGGGGCGGCTCCCCAACGCCACCGCCCCCATCGCGATCGTGCTCTTCACCCGCGCCGAGGGCGGCAGCTACTCGCTGGCCGGCGGCCTCGCCGCGGTGTACGGGCTCGGCAACGCCGTCGGGCAGCCGCTGCTCGGCCGCGCCGTGGACCTCCACGGGCAGCCGCGCGTACAGCTCCCCGCCGCCGTCCTGTCGGCCCTCGGCATGGTCCTGCTCACCTTCGCCGGGATCGACCCGCTGCCGCTCGCCTACGCCGCCGTGGCGTTCGCCGGGCTCTTCACGCCGCCCCTGGAGGGGGGCCTGCGGGCCCTGTGGCCGAATGTGCTCGGCCGCGAGGACCGGGTGCACCGGGCGTACGCCATGGACGCGGTGGCCCAGGAGATCATGTTCACCGTCGGTCCCCTGCTCGTCACGCTGCTCGTGGCGCTCCGGTCGCCGACGGCCGCCCTCCTCGTCATCAACGCGGTGGGCGTGCTGGGCGCGCTCTCGGTCGTGCTCTCCGAGCCCTCGCGTGCCTGGCGTTCGGCGCCCCGCGAGGCCCACTGGCTGGGCGCCCTGCGCTCGCCGGGCCTGCTGGCCCTCCTCGGCGCGTTCTTCTTCGTCGGCCTCGCCCTCGGCTCGATCACCGTCGCGGGTGTCGCGTACGCCGACGACCACGGCCGGGAGGCGGTGTACGGCTGGCTGATGGCGGCGCTGGGCCTCGGCGCGCTCGCGGGCGGCTTGGTGTACGGCGCCCGGCAGTGGGCCGGCGCCCCCGAGCGACGGCTGCGGTTCCTGGTCGCGCTGCTGGCGGCCGGCTACCTGCCGCTGATGCTCACCCCCGGCATCCCCGCGATGGTCGTACTGGCCGCGGTCTCCGGCGTCTTCCTCGCACCCGCGCTCGCCTGTGCCTTCATCGTCGTCGACCGGCACGCCCCCCGCGGCACCGTCACCGAGGCCTTCTCCTGGCTGGTCACCACCTTCGGCGTAGGCGCGGCGGCCGGAACCGGGGCCGCGGGACCGGCCGTCGAGCACGGCGGCACCGCCGCGAGCTTCGCCGTCGCGGCGGCCGGTGGAGTCGCCGCGCTACTGGTCCTGCTGGCCACTCGGCGGGTTCTCGCGATTCCCCTTGTCACGCCCCTTCCCAAGGACTCCGTCGCAATGCCTTGCGAAAATGATCGAATCGGTGCGGCCGAACCCGGTTTCAGGACAGGCCATCAGGCGTAATGTTCAGTCATGGACCGCCGCATTTTCGGGCTGGAGAACGAGTACGGCGTCACGTGCACGTTCAGGGGACAGCGCCGACTGTCTCCTGACGAAGTGGCGCGCTACCTCTTCCGCCGTGTTGTGTCATGGGGCCGCAGCAGCAATGTCTTCCTGCGGAACGGCGCCCGCCTCTACCTCGACGTGGGATCGCATCCGGAATACGCAACTCCCGAATGCGACAACGTGACCGAGCTCGTCACCCACGACAAGGCGGGCGAGCGCATTCTCGAAGGTCTGCTCGTCGACGCCGAACGCCGCCTGCACGAGGAGGGAATCGCGGGCGACGTCTATCTCTTCAAGAACAACACCGACTCTGCGGGAAACTCCTACGGCTGCCACGAGAATTACCTGGTGGCGCGCCACGGAGAGTTCTCCAGGCTCGCGGACATCCTCATCCCGTTCCTCGTCACCCGGCAGCTGATCTGCGGAGCCGGCAAGGTGCTGCAGACCCCGCGTGGCGCGGTCTTCTGCGTCAGCCAGCGTGCCGAGCACATCTGGGAGGGCGTCAGCTCCGCGACGACCCGCTCCCGGCCGATCATCAACACCCGCGACGAGCCGCACGCGGACGCCGAGCGCTACCGCAGGCTCCACGTCATCGTCGGCGACTCGAACATGTCCGAGACGACCATGCTGCTCAAGGTCGGCGCCACCGACCTCGTCCTGCGCATGATCGAGGCGGGCACGGTGATGCGCGACCTCACCCTGGAGAACCCGATCCGGGCCATCCGCGAGGTCAGCCACGACACCACCGGTCAGCGCAAGGTGCGGCTGGCCAGCGGCCGCGAGGCCTCCGCCATAGAGGTACAGCGCGAGTACTACGAGAAGGCCGTGGACTTCGTGGACCGCCGCGGCATCCGTACGGGCACGGTCGAGCAGGTCCTCGAACTGTGGGGCCGCGCGCTCGACGCGATCGAGGCGGAGGACCTCGACCGGATCGGCACCGAGATCGACTGGGTCATGAAGTACAAGCTCATCGAGCGCTACCGGGCCAAGCACAACATGACCATGTCTCACCCCCGGGTCGCCCAGATAGACCTCGCGTACCACGACATCCACCGTCGGCGCGGGCTCTACTACCTGCTGGAGAAGAAGGGGCAAGCCGCCCGCATCTGCAACGACTTGAAGATCTTCGAAGGCAAGTCGGTGCCTCCGCAGACCACCAGGGCGCGGCTGCGCGGCGACTTCATCCGCAGGGCCCAGGAACAGCGGCGGGACTTCACCGTCGACTGGGTGCACCTCAAGCTCAACGACCAGGCGCAGCGCACCGTGCTGTGCAAGGACCCCTTCCGGTCGGTGGACGACCGGGTGGAGAAGCTCATCGCCGGTATGTGATCCGGAGGTGATCCGGCCGTCGCGAACCCGGCGGGGAACGCAACCCGGGCCCCGCACGTTCCTCGTGCGGGGCCCGGCCACGCCTTAGAGTGGCGGGCACTACTGTGCCGTCTGAGATCTGAGGAACACGTGCGCCGACTTGCCGGCCTACTTGTCGTCCCCCTGCTGCTGCTCTCGACAGCGGCGTGCGGCAGCGACGACAAGGGCTCCGACTCCACCTCGTCGAAGAACGGAATGCCGGCGATCACCGCGGGCGCCAAGTTCGGCGAGAAGCCGACCCTCGCCAAGGGGGAGGGCGATCCGCCCAAGGAACTCAAGGCAGAGGTCCTCAGCAAGGGCAAGGACGACGCTGCGACCCTCAAGAAGGGTGACGCCATCGAGGTGAACTACCTCGGCCAGCAGTGGGACTCCACGAAGCCCTTCGACAACAGCTTCGACCGCAAGCAGCCGTTCCCGCTGACCCTCGGCGCCGGCATGGTCATCCCCGGCTGGGACAAGGGCCTGGAGGGCCAGAAGGTCGGCAGCCGCGTCCAGCTCGTCATCCCGCCGGAGGACGGCTACGGCGCGCAGGGCCAGCCCCCCACGATCAAGCCCAACGCCACCCTGGTCTTCGTCGTGGACATCCTGAAGGCCAAGTCCATCCCCGCGTCCGCCAAGGGCAGCGAGGTCGCGCAGGACAACATCGACCTGCCCAGGATCGGCACCAACACCGACGGCAAGGCGCCGAAGGTCACCGTGCCGAAGAAGTCCGACCCGCCGAAGAAGCTGGTCTCCGGCTACGTGCTGGAGAGCGACGGCGCGAAGGTGAAGGAGGCCGACACGGTGACCGTCGCCTACCAGGGACTGATCTGGAAGGACGGCAAGCTCTTCGACAGCACCTACGCCCAGGGCAAGACCCAGCAGTTCGCGCTCCCGCAGGTCACCCTGAAGGGTCTCAAGGACGGCCTGGTCGGCAAGAAGGCCGGCAGCCGTGTGCTCCTCGTCATCCCGCCGGACCAGGCCTTCGGCGACAAGAAGCAGGACGCCATCCCCGCGAACTCGACGCTGGTCTTCCAGGTGGACATTCTCGCGGTGATGTAAGACTGTCCAGGTTGCCCAGTTCGTAGTACAGAGGAGCATTTTCCGTGAGCATCGAAAAGCCCGAGGTCGACTTCCCGGGTGGCGAGCCGCCGAAGGACCTGCAGATCAGGGACATCTGGGAGGGCGACGGCGCGGTGGCTCAGGCGGGCCAGAACGTCAAGGTCCACTACGTGGGCGTGGCCTTCTCCACCGGTGAGGAGTTCGACTCCAGCTGGAACCGCGGCACGCCGCTGCAGTTCCCGCTCGGTGCCGGCCGCGTCATCGCCGGCTGGGACCAGGGTGTGCAGGGCATGAAGGTCGGCGGTCGCCGCGAGCTGATCATTCCCCCGCACCTCGCGTACGGCGACCAGGGCGCCGGCGCCGCCATCAAGCCGGGCGAGACGCTGATCTTCGTCTGCGACCTCGTCGCGGTCTGATCAAGCACGAGCGGTACGAGGTACGAGGGTCCATGCCGTCCGGCATGGACCCTCGGCTTTTGCCGGGACACCCCGGAGCGGTACGGTCGAGGGTCGTGGAGCAAGAGAGAGGGTGCCGATGGCGATTGCCAAGGCCGAGCGGTTGATGAACCTGGCGTTGTGCCTGCTGGGGACCCGGCGTCCGCTCAGCAAGCGGGAGCTGCGGGGGTCCATCGAGGCCTACCTGGAGGCCGGCACCGACGATTCCTTCAACCGGATGTTCGAGCGCGACAAGGACGATCTGCGCGAACTCGGCCTGGTCATCGAGACCGTCGAGAACCTCGACGGCGAGGTCGGCTACCTGGCCCGCCGCGACAGCAACCGGCTCCCCCCCATCACCCTCGACGCCGAGGAGGCCGCCGCCCTCGGCCTCGCGGCCAAGGTCTGGCAGCAGGCCCGCCTCGCCGGCGCCGCCAGCGGCGCGCTGCAGAAGCTGCGCGCAGCGGGCATGCCGGAGGCGGAGGACCCGTACGAAGGCCACCACAGCGCCCTCGAACCGCGGATTCCGGTGCACGAGACGGCCTTCGAGCCGCTGATGCTGGCCTGCCGCGACCGGCGCCCCGTCGTCTTCGACTACCGCAAGGCGAACGCCGCCCGCGCCGAGACCCGGCACGTGGAACCGTGGACGCTGGAGTGCTGGCGCGGCCACTGGTACCTCGCGGGGTGGGACCGCGAGCGCGGCGCCGAGCGCGTCTTCCGGCTCTCCCGGATCACCGGCAAGGTCCGCTCCCGCGCGGGGGCCTTCACCGCCGAGGTGCCGGACGTCGTGACCGTGCGCGAGACCGTCGAGAGCTGGGCGGGCGAGACCGCCACCCGCACGGCCCGGATCAGGCTGCGTCCGGGTTCCGGCTATCCGCTGCGGGCCAGGGCCACGGCCGTGCGGGACCTGGGCGACGGCTGGGACGAGCTGGAGATCCCGTACGGCCACGGGCTCGACGCGGGGCTCGTCGAGCTCGGCCCCGAGGTCGTCGTACTGGCCCCCGCTGACCTGCGGGCGGACGTCATGGACCGGCTGCGCGCCGTGGCCAAGGACTGAGGGGACCACGACGCATGGTCACGAACGCGATCGACCAGACCCGGCGGATGCTGTCCCTGGTGACGTACCTGCGCGAGCGCCCCGGCGCGCACGTCAGCGACGTCGCCCGCGCCTTCGGGATCACCGAGGACGAGCTGATCTCCGACCTCGACGTCCTGCCCATGTGCGGAACGAGCTTCCGGGGCGGCGACCTGCTCGACATCGACACCGACGGCGACCGGATCTGGTGGCACAACCCCGACGACGTCGCCGAGCCGCTGCGGCTCGCCGCCGACGAGGCCACCGCGCTGCTCGTCGCCGCCCGCGCCGTCTCCACCCTTCCCGGCCTGCGCGAGGGCGACCGGCAGGCGCTGCTGCGGGCCACCGCGAAGCTGGAGGCCGCGGCGGGCGAGGCGGCGGGCGCCAGCTCCAGGCTGTCGGTGACCTTCGAGTCCGAGGGAGGCGTCTTCGCCGAGGTCGACCGGGCGATCTCGGAGCGGCGCCGGCTGTGGCTGCGCTACTACTCCCCGGCGCGCGACGAGCTCACCGAACGCGAGGTGGACCCGATCCGGCTCTTCGCCCTGGGGCACACGTACATGGAGGCCTGGTGCAGGCACTCCGAGGCGCGGCGTACGTTCCGGCTCGACCGGGTCGCCGAGATCAGACTGCTCGACGAGCCGTCCGTACCGCCGGAGATCGAGCTGCGGGACCTGTCGGAGGGGCTGGTCCAGCCCTCGGCGGACGACCCCGAGGTCGTGGTGGAGGTCGGGCCCGGCGGCCGCTGGGTCGCCGAGTACTACCCGCACGACAGCGCGGAAGAACTGCCCGACGGCGGTCTGCGGATCACCCTGCGCACGCCGGAACCGGCCTCGCTGCGACGGCTGGCCCTGCGCCTCGGCGGGGACGGTCACATCGTGTCGCCCCCGGAACTGGTGGCCAGCGCGCGGGAGGCGGCCCGCGAGGCGCTCGCGGCGTACGAGAGTTCCGGCCAGGCGTAAGGAGATCGGTGGACATGTCGCTACTGCCCGGTATTCCCACCCAGGGGATTCACGCCCAGGTGGGTCCGGTCCTCTTCAAGGCCGGCTGCCCCGACTGCGGCGCCCGCTTCGAACTGTCCGCGGGCTCGCTGCGCCTCGCGATCGGCGCCAGCCGCCGTACGACCTTCTACTCCTTCACCTGTCCCGAGTGCGCGGCGGCGGTCCGCAAGCCGGCGGGCGAGCGGATCGTCGAGCTCCTCACCGGCGGCGGCGTGCGGACGCTGCGACTCCACTCCACCGTCTGACCGTCTAGGCTCTGCGCATGCTCTGGCCGATGCTCGCAATCGCTCTTGGTTTCTCCGGTCTCGCCGTACTCGGCGTCCTGGCGATCCGGGTTTTCCTGGAGGTCCAGCGTCTGGGCCGCCAGGTCGCCGACACCTCGGCGGAGATCAACGCCGCCGCGGAGAACCTGGAGCGCGCGGCCGGGAACCTGGCGCGCAGTGGCGAATCCTGGCGGTAGGAAGCGCGGCCTCCACCGGCGAGTGACCGGGGCGTAGGCTGGTGGAGCGGCTTCTCGAGCGAGGCGCGGGCCGCAATTCGAAGTACGCACAGGCATTGCCCCGCGTTTACTCCCGCGGGTTACGATCGCAGCCAGCGCGGCGACCGGACAAGCGTCCGGCCGGTCGGGCATCAGACTCCCTGTCGCCTCGGTGAAGAAGGTAAAAAGCTATGGGTAGGCTCGGCCCCACCGAGATCATTCTCATCCTCGTCGTCATCATCCTGCTGTTCGGTGCCAAGAAGCTCCCGGACATGGCCCGCTCGCTGGGCAAGTCGGCCCGCATCCTCAAGAGCGAGGCCAAGGCGATGAAGAAGGACGACGACCAGAGCGCCCCGGCCGACCCGCCGCACGCGACGGGCACCGCCCAGGACCAGACCATGCCCGCGCCTCGTACGATCAAGGCCGCGCCGGGCGACGTGACGAGCTCGCGCCCGGTGACCGAGCCGACCGACACGACCAAGCGCTGACACCTGGGCCGCCGCAGGCACCGCGACGAGCGGTGACCGCCTGCCGCACGAGATGAGGACGTGGGTTGCTCAAGTCTGCCCCCAAACTGGAGAAGGACCCCGAGGGGCGCATGCCTCTCGTGGAGCACCTGCGCGAGCTCCGCAACCGGCTCGCCAAGGGCCTGCTGGCCATCATGGTGGTCACGATCGTGGCCCTCGTGTACAGCGAAGAGCTCATGTCGTTCCTGACGCACTCGGTGCCCAAGTGCGGGCCGGACGTCACCAGCGACGGCGGCAACTGCGCGATCGTCTCCTTCAACACGCTGATGGCTCCGTTCAGCGTGACGATCCAGGTGAGCCTCACCGCCGGCCTCGTCCTCGCGAGCCCGGTCTGGCTGTACCAGCTCTGGGCGTTCGTGGCGCCGGGGCTGCACAAGAACGAGAAGAAGTACACGTACGCCTTCGTCGGCGCCGCTGTGCCGCTGTTCTCGGCCGGCGCGTACCTCGCGTACCTCATCCTCCCCGTCAGCGTGAAGGTGCTCATCAGCCTGACGCCGGAGGGCTCGGCCAACATCCTGTCCCTGGGGGACGTGCTCGACTTCACCCTGCGGATGGTGCTCGTCTTCGGCCTCGCCTTCGAGTTGCCGCTGGTGCTGGTGATGCTCAACCTCACGGGCGTGCTCACCGGCCGTCGCATGCTCCAGTGGTGGCGCGGCGTCATCATGGGCGTCTTCCTCTTCGGCGCCGTGATCACACCGACGACCGACCCGGTCGGCATGCTGGCCCTGGCCGGGCCGATCACCGTCTTCTACTTCATGGCGGTCGGATTCTCGCTGCTGAACGACAAGCGGCGGGCCCGCAACAACCCCGACACCGAGCTGGACGACGACGAGGCATCGGTGCTCGACCTCACCCCGGAGGCGGTCGGCGCGGTCGAGGCCGTCCCCGCCGCGCGCGCCCTGCCCGAGCAGGCGGGCGCCGAGAGCGTCGGATCCCGGACGAAGCAGCTGAACGGCTACGACGACGTCACCTGACCCCACGGGGCCCGCCGGGTGACCGGCGCGGTCCGGGAAGCTCCGTGGTCCTGCGGTTGTCGATTAAAGATCCGGCTGACTGTCATACGTGGCGGGTAGGCTCGAAGGCAAGATGACAGAGGACCTTTCCCCAGCTGAGCGATATGCCGCTGCCCGGATCCGCGCCGCCGAGCAGGCCACCGCGCTTGCGCCCTTCCGCGAGCTGTACGACTTCGAGCTGGATCCGTTCCAGATCGAGGCATGCAAAGCCCTTGAGGCCGGCAAAGGCGTGCTCGTGGCCGCCCCGACCGGCTCGGGCAAGACCATCGTCGGCGAGTTCGCCGTGCACCTGGCGCTCGCCGAGCGCCGCAAGTGCTTCTACACCACACCCATCAAGGCGCTGTCCAACCAGAAGTACCAGGACCTGGCCAGGCGCTACGGCGCCGACAAGGTCGGACTGCTGACCGGCGACAACAGCGTCAACGCCGACGCCCCGGTGATCGTCATGACCACCGAGGTCCTGCGGAACATGCTGTACGCGGGCTCGCAGGCGCTGCGCGGGCTCGCCTATGTGGTGATGGACGAGGTGCACTACCTCTCCGACCGCTTCCGCGGCGCCGTCTGGGAAGAGGTGATCATCCACCTTCCCGAGTCGGTGACGCTGGTGTCGCTGTCGGCGACCGTCTCCAACGCGGAGGAGTTCGGCGACTGGCTGGACACCGTCCGCGGCGACACCGAGGTGATCGTCTCCGAGCACCGGCCCGTGCCGCTGTGGCAGCACGTGCTCGCCGGACGCAAGATGTACGACCTCTTCGAGGAGTCCGACGACGGCCGGGGCGGCCGGCGCGAGGTCAACCCCGACCTGGTGCGCATGGCGCGGATGGAGAACAGCAACCCGTTCACGCGCGACCGCCGCCGGGGCAGGAACATGCGGGAGGCGGACCGGGAGCGGGAGCGCAGGCAGCGCAGCCGCATCTGGACGCCCGGCAGGCCCGAGGTCATCGAGCGGCTCGACAGCGCGGGACTGCTGCCCGCGATCACGTTCATCTTCAGCCGGGCCGGCTGCGAGGCCGCCGTGCAGCAGTGTCTGTACGCGGGCCTGCGCCTCAACGACCAGGACGAGCGCCAGCTGGTGCGCGAGATCGTCGAGGAGCGGACGGCGTCCATCCCGGGCGAGGACCTGCACGTCCTCGGGTACTACGAATGGCTCGAAGGCCTGGAGCGGGGCATCGCCGCGCACCACGCCGGCATGCTGCCGACCTTCAAGGAGGTCGTCGAAGAGCTGTTCGTACGAGGGCTGGTCAAGGCCGTCTTCGCGACCGAGACGCTGGCGCTCGGCATCAACATGCCGGCCCGCTCGGTGGTGCTGGAGAAGCTCGTCAAGTGGAACGGCGAGCAGCACGCCGACATCACCCCCGGCGAGTACACCCAGCTGACCGGCCGGGCCGGGCGGCGCGGCATCGACGTCGAGGGACACGCGGTCGTCCTGTGGCAGCGCGGCATGGACCCGGGCGCGCTCGCGGGGCTGGCCGGGACGCGGACGTACCCGCTGCGTTCCAGCTTCAAGCCGTCGTACAACATGGCGGTCAACCTGGTGCAGCAGTTCGGGCGGCACCGCTCGCGCGAGCTGCTGGAGACCTCCTTCGCGCAGTTCCAGGCCGACAAGTCGGTCGTCGGCATCTCGAAGCAGGTCCAGCGGAACGAAGAGGGCATCCAGGGGTACCGGGAGGGCATGACCTGCCACCTCGGAGACTTCGAGGAGTACGCGCGGCTGTGCCGTGAGCTCAAGGACCGCGAGACCGAGCTGGCCAAGCAGGGCGCCACGCAGCGGCGGGTCGCGGCGGCCGCGTCGCTGGAGAAGCTCAAGCCCGGCGATGTCATCCATGTGCCCACCGGCAAGTTCGCGGGACTGGCGCTGGTGCTGGATCCGGGGCTGCCCGCCGGGCGCGCCAACGGGCACCGCGGATTCGACCAGCACGACGGGCCGCGGCCCCTGGTGCTGACCGCCGAGCGGCAGGTCAAGCGGCTCGCCTCGATCGACTTCCCGGTGCCGGTGGAGGCGCTGGAGCGGATGCGGATTCCGAAGTCCTTCAACGCGCGCAGCCCGCAGTCGCGTCGTGATTTGGCCTCCGCGCTGCGGACCAAGGCCGGGCACATCGAGCCGGAGCGGAACCGCAAGCAGCGCGCGGTGGCGGCCGACGACCGTGAGATCGCGCGACTGCGCGCCGCACTGCGCGCGCACCCGTGCCACGGCTGCGACGAGCGCGAGGACCACGCCCGCTGGGCCGAGCGCTACCACCGGCTCCAGCGCGACACCAAGCAGCTGGAGCGGCGCATCGAGGGACGGACGAACACCATCGCCCGCACCTTCGACCGGATCTACGCCCTGCTGACCGAGCTCGACTACCTGCGCGGCGACGCGGCCACCGAGCACGGCAAGCGGCTCGCCCGGCTCTACGGCGAGCTCGACCTGCTGGCGTCCGAGTGCCTGCGCGAGGGTGTGTGGGAAGGGCTGAATCCGGCCGAACTGGCCGCCTGCGTCTCGGCCTTGGTCTTCGAGGCGCGCCAGGCGGACGACGCGGTCGCGCCGAAGGTGCCCACCGGGCCGGCGAAGAGCGCGCTGGGCGAGATGGTCCGCATCTGGGGCAGGCTCGACGCCCTGGAGGAGGATTTCAAGATCAATCAGGCGGAGGGGGTCGGACAGCGCGAGCCCGATCTCGGCTTCGCCTGGGCGGTGTTCATGTGGGCCTCCGGCAAGGGACTCGACGAGGTGCTGCGCGAGGCGGAGATGCCTGCGGGCGACTTCGTCCGCTGGTGCAAGCAGGTCATCGACGTACTGGGGCAGATCGCGGCGGCCGCGCCGTCCTCGGCCGAAGGCAGTACGGTCACGAAGAACGCACGCAAGGCGGTCGACGCCGTACTGCGGGGCGTTGTCGCCTACTCGTCGGTGGGCTGACGGCTCCGTCCGGTCCGTCTGGCTCCGCCATGGTGCGCCGCTCCCCTTGAGGGGGGCGGCGCATGCGCGCGTGTGGGGCCAACGAGGCTTGTGTGACGTGTGGTTGTGAGTTATCCACAGGGGTGGTGCGGTGTCGGACCGGTGCGCTTCGATGGAGTCCTGCACAGCGCACGACGCGACGCGACGCGCGCCGTCCGAACAGGGGGGACCGTCATGACCACGGGCACGGGCACGGTGCGGCCGCCGACGCGCGGGCGCAGGGGGAAGGGCAGGTCCAGAAGCGGGGGCCGGGGCGGGAGGAGGCCATGACGACCGTGGAGGGGCCGCGCGGGGTGCCGGTCCTCGGCAATCTGCCGCGGTTCGGAAAGGACCCGCTCGCCTTCTTCGAAAAACTGCGGGCACGTGGTGACATGGTGCGCTGGCGGTTCGGGCCCAGGCCGTCACTGTTCCTGGCCGATCCGCGGCACATCGGCGAGCTGATGAGGGAGACGGAGCGGGCCTTCGACCAGCCGGACCTCGGGATCGCGTTCCGTACCGTCATGGGCAACGGGGTGGTGGTGGCCCGGGGGCCGGAGTGGTGTCCCGTCGTACCCCCTCGCGCCGCGGTGCGGCGGTCTGGAGGCGGCGGATGAGCGCCAGGTCCTGCATCCGGTTCCCGCCGGGTGGCAGGAACGGGATACAGGACACAGGGTGACCGACCGGAGGGACGCGCCCAAGTCCTCCCTGCCGGTCTACTTCGGCATCAGGACGGTGTCGATGATGTGGACGGTGGCGTTGGCGGTGGGGACGTTGCCGCAGACGACGTTCGCGGTGTCGTTGACCTTGTAGGACTCGCCGGAGCCGGAAGTCGTCAGCTTGCTCTTCTGGAGCGTGTCGTAGGAGCCGTTCTCGAGCTGCTGGGGGGTGAGCTTCTCGCCCACGACGTGGTAGGTCAGGATCTTGGTGAGGGTGGCCTTGTCGTTGAGGACCTTGTCGAGGTCGGCCTTCGGGATCTTCGCGAAGGCGTCGTTGGTCGGCGCGAACACCGTGATGTTCTCGGCGTTGTTGAGCGTGTCGACCAGACCGGCCTTCTTGACCGCGGTCACCAGTGTCGACAGCGCCGGGTTGTTCGACGCGGCGGTCGCCACCGGGTCCTTGGCCATGCCGTCGAAGCTGCCCGCGCCGTCCTTCGGGACCGAAGCACACCCCGGACCGAACGGCTTGTCCATGGTCGACGCGGTGCTGCCCGTCGCGGAGTCCGGCGAGTCGGAGGACTTCTGCTCGGCGGCCGACGTGGCGGCGGCGTCACTGTCCTTGGTGTCGCCGCTGGAGCACGCGGTCAGCGAAAGGGGCAGCAGCGCCGCACCCGCGACGACGACGGCGATGCGCTGGAAACGGGAAGTGCTCATGGTGTTCTCCTTCAAGGGATACGTACACAGGGGGGAAGAAAGGGTGGTGAAGAACGACGGGGTCGCGGGGTGCCGGGCTGGAGCGCCGGTTCGCCGACGGTCCGGGAGGCCCGTACGGCGCGGTCCTTCGCGGCAGGGGGCGCGGTCGGCGACCGCGCTGCCGACGGCTGGGACAGGACCCGCTTCCGGCCGTACGGCTCCCCGGGACGATTTCCGCTCCGTACAGCGGCGGGAACCCCGAGCGCAGCCCGTCGGGAGCGGCGAGGCGGACGCGCACCGGGCGCACTGCCCCGCGCGGACCTCGGTCGCGCGCTGCCGTTGCTCCCTTATCTCTGCTCACACCCGGTATTCGGTGCCACGGGGGCTGCGGATTGGTCGTTCGCCGGATTTGATTAATCCTCGTGCGGACGGCCGATCTGCGGGGGAGCGATGCCGGTCAGTTCAGACCGCGGGCCCGCTCGAAGCGCGCGCGGGCGTCGGCGAGGTCCACGACCGGCTCCGGGTAGTCGATGCGGGCCCGTTCCGGTCCCGTCACCGCCCACGGCCGGTGGACGGCCGCCCCCGCGAGGCCGGCGAGTTCGGGCACCCAGCGCCGCACGTAGTCGCCCTCGGCGTCGAAGCGGCCGGCCTGCGCCAGCGGGTTGAGCAGCCGGTTGGGGCGCGTGTCGGTCCCGGTACCGGCCATCCACTGCCAGTTCAACTGGTTGTTGGCGACGTCTCCGTCCACCAGCAGGTCCAGGAAGTGCCGGGCGCCCACCCGCCAGTCGACGTACAGCGTCTTGGTCAGGAAGCTCGCCACCAGCAGCCGGCCGCGGTTGTGCATCCACCCCTCGTGCAGCAGCTGGCGCATGGCCGCGTCCACCACGGGATATCCGGTACGGCCCTCCTGCCAGGCGGTGATCTCCTGCTGGTCCGTGCGCCAGTGGTCGCCGCGCGTGCGGTAGTCGGCCCACGACGCGGCGGGGCGGGCCGCGAGGACCTGGTAGTGGAAGTCCCGCCAGGCCAGCTGGCGTACGAACGCGTCCCCGCCCGGGCCGCCCTTGTGCCGTGCGTGGTGGATCAGTTCGGTCGCGGAGAGGGAACCGAAGTGCAGATGTGCGGAGAGCCGTGAAGTGGCGTCCCCCGACAGGTCGTCCTGGCGTTCCCCGTACGCTTCGACGCCGTCCGCCAGCCAGGCGCGCAGCCGCTCACGGCCTTCCTGTTCACCGCCCTTGGCGAGGCCGGGCGACGTTCCCGCGACCGCCCGGCGCGACGGCAGCGGATCGCCGGTGGCCGTGTCCGGAACCCGCACCGCCCGGGGCGCCGCCATCACATCGCGCACACCGGCCTCTTCCCACTTGCGCAGGTACGGAGTGAAGACAGCGAAGTGGTCCTTGCCGGCCGGCGTGACCTGCCCGGGGGGAACCGCGGTGATCACGGCGTCGTGGACGTGCAGCGCGCACCGCACGCTCCCGAGAGCGGCGCGCAGCCGTTCCTCCCTGCGCGCCGCGTAGTGGCTCACGCCGCCCGCCAGGTGCACCTCCTGGGCCCCGGTCCGGGCCACCACCCGGCCGACCTCTTCCACCACGTCGCCGGTACGGACCACCAGGCGCCCGCCCCGCTCCCGCAGTCCGGCGTCCAGGTCGGCCAGGCAGTCGGCGAGGAACGCGCGGCGGTTGGGCGCGTCGAAGCCGGCCCGGGCCACGCCCCGGTCCAGGACGAACAGGGGCACCACCTCGTCTGCCCGGCGCAGCGCCGCGCGGAGCACCGGCTGGTCGTACAGCCGCAGATCCGAGGTGAACAGCACGACGGCAACAGCACTCATGGGGGGTTCCCTGTCTTCATCCTGCGCGTTCTTGTGTGTTCTCGTGCAGCCTTGCGTGTCTTGGCGGACGCTGCTCCTACACGGTCCGGAAGTTCATCAGGGCCAGAGGGTCCGTGGTCGGCCGCGCCGAGCCGCCCGCCGGTTCGACGGTGATGCCCATCCCGCGGGCCGTGCCGACCGGGCCGTCCATCAGCACCGCCGTCGCGGGCCCCGAGAGCGCGGACCGGTCCATGAGGCCGGCGGACCGCATCGTGCCGCCGTCGTCGAACCACAGCTGGTAGACCTTGCCGCTCGGCGGCTCCGGCATCCCGGACGCGAGGAAGGCCGCCTTGTCGCGCTCACGCGAGACGATCACCGTGCCGGTCACGCCGTCCGCGATCTTTCCCGTGGTGACCTTGGCGTCGGGCGCGGTGAGGACCGAGGCAAGCGTCTCGGACTGCTGCTGCGCCCGCTGCGCCTGTTCCTGGGCGTCCTGCGCCTCCTGGTGCTGCCACACCGCGACCCCGCCGAAGGCGGCGGCCGCGGCCAGGCAGGCGGCGAGCACGAGGCGCGGCAGGACGCGGCTCCGGCGCCTGTGGAACGGCACCTGGGTGGGCAGGGGAACCCTGGGCGGGTCCTGGCGTTCGGTGGTGATCCGCCGCATCACCTGCTCCTTGAGGGCGGCGGGTGGTGTCACGGTCATCGCGAGCCCCAGCCGCGCCGCGGTGGCGGTGAGTTCCCGCACCTCCTGCGTGCAGGACGGGCAGTCCTCGAGGTGCAGCTCGAACTCGGCACGCTCCTCGGCGGTCAGGGCGTGCAGGGCGTACGCCCCGGTCAGCGTGTGCAGCTCCGCGGTGCTCATGCGCCGACCCCCAGACAGTCGCGCAGCCGGATCAGTCCGTCGCGCAGGCGTGTTTTGACCGTGCCGAGCGGTATGGCCAGCAGTTCGGCCACCTCGCGGTAGGCCAGCCCCCGGTAGTAGGCGAGCGTCACCGACTGCCGTTGCAGTTCGGTGAGGGTGCGCAGGCAGCGCCGTACCTGCTCGCGTTCGAGCCGGCTCTCCACCTCCTCGGTCACCTCGTCGAAGGCGGGCGTGTGCTCCAGCAGCGCCGCCTTCCGCTCGCGGTCCGACGACGCCTGGGCGGACCGTACCCGGTCCACCGCCCGCCGGTGCGCCAGCGTGAGGACCCACGTCATGGCCGAACCGCGGGACGGCTGGAAGCGCGAGGCGCTCCGCCAGACCTCGATCAGCACCTCCTGGGTGACCTCCTCCGACTGGGCCGGGTCGCGGAGCACCGCGCGCACCAGGCCCAGTACGGGCCCGCAGACCGCGTCGTAGACCTGGCTGAAGGCATCCTGGTCACCCCGGGCCACCTTCCCCAGCAACTTCTGGAGGTCGGGTGGCGCCGGGGCGATTCCCCCGATGTGCACGACTTCGTTCACGCGGCTTTCCTCCACGGTGCGGACCGGGCCGGCCCGGACCGGGCCCGGGGCAGGCTTCACCGCACATTCGGAGCCGACGTCCCGCCGGATTGGTCCGGTGCGCAGGAGATTTCTCTCCTCATGATCGCCTCGGCCCGCACCGTTCGCAGGGCGAGGAGGGCCGAGGAGGGCGATCAGGACGAGAGGGAGCCGCAGGGCGGCCCCCCGGTGACCGGTGTCAGCAGGGGGCCGGGGCGCGTCCGTACGGACCAGGGGAGAGGAGCGGGGTCAGGCGGCGGACTCCTGCTCGCGTTCGACCTGCTCGTTCCACTCGCGCTTGACCGCGCGCCAGGCGTCGTCGTCCTGGCCGAGCCGCCAGTAGCCCGAGACGGAGAGCCGCTCGCGCGCGATCCCGCGGTCCATGCGCAGGTGGCGGCGGAGGTCCTTCACGAAACCCGCCTCGCCGTGGACGAAGGCGTGGACATCGCCCGCGGGGAAGTCGAGGCCGCGCACGGCGGCGATCAGCGCCTCGCCCACCGGATTGCCGCCGCGGTGCAGCCAGGTCACCGTCACCCCGTCGGGCGTGGTGACCTTCTGCTCCTCCTCGGGCCCCGCCACCTCGACGAAGGCGTGCACGACGGCGCCCTCCGGCATCCGCTCCAGGGAGGCGGCGATCGCGGGAAGCGCGCTTTCGTCGCCCACCAGCAGATGCCAGCCGGCCGCCGGGTCCGGCGCGTAGCCGCCACCGGGACCGAGGAAACGCACCGTCTCGCCGGGCCGCACCCGCGCCGCCCACGGGCCGGCCAGGCCCTCGTCGCCGTGCACCACGAAGTCGACGGTCAGTTCGCGCTGTACGGGGTCCCAGGCGCGCACCGTGTACGTCCGGGTGACCGGCCACTGCTCCGCCGGGAACTCCTCCCGGATGCGGGCCATGTCGAACGGCTCCGGGTACGTCACGCCCGCCGGGGGGAACAGCACCTTGATGTAGTGGTCGGTGAACTCGCCGGCCGCGAAACCGGCCAGCCCGTCGCCGCCCAGGACGACGCGCACCATGTGCGGCGTGATCCGCTCGGTGCGCACCACCCGGGCCTCACGGGCCTGCGGTGTCCTACGGGCCGGTCGTTCCGCCACGGCGCTCTCCCTGACTGTCGGTGCTTAGGCTTACCTAAGTTAACACCCTAGCCGTGGAGGGCGCCGAGCAACCGTTGCAGTGAGCCGCCCAGTCCCCACCGCGCCGCCAGCTCGTCGAGCGTCGCCGGGTCCCGCGGTTCGGCCGGCAGCGCCGGGTCGAAGTCCGGCAGGGGTACGTCGGTGGCGACGCGCACCACCTTCGGCGCCACGGCGATGTAGTCCCGCGCCTCGTCCAGCCGCTTGCGCTGCGAGGGCGTCAGCTTCGACGCCGGGTCGGCGACGGCGGCCATGATCCCGGCCAGGTCGCCGTACGCGTCGAGGAGCTTGGCGGCCGTCTTCTCGCCGATCCCGGGAACGCCCGGCAGGCCGTCGCTCGGGTCGCCGCGCAGGAGCGCCAGGTCGACGTACCCGGGGCCGTCCACGGCGTACTTCCCGCGCAGCCACGCCTCGTCGGTGACCTGGAGCGAACCGACGCCCTTGAGCGGGTACAGCACTCGCACCCCGCGGGCGTCGTCGACCAGCTGGTACAGGTCGCGGTCGCCGGTGACGACGTCGACGGGCCCGGTGGCGAGGCCCGCGAGCGTCCCGATCACGTCGTCGGCCTCGTACGGATCGACGCCCACCCGGGCGATGCCGACGGCGTCGAGCACCTCCTCGATGACCGGCACCTGGGGGGCGAGCGTGTCGGGGGTCTCCTCCGCGTCGGGTCCGGCGGCGACCTCCTGTGCGACGCGGTGCGCCTTGTAGGAGGGGATCAGCTCGACCCGCCAGTGCGGCCGCCAGTCGGCGTCCATGCAGGCGACGAGTTCGTCGGGCCGGTGGTCCTGGACCAGCCGTGCGACGAAGTCGAGCAGGCCGCGTACGGCGTTGACCGGCGTACCGTCCGGGGCGCGGACGGAATCCGGGACTCCGAAGTAGGCGCGGTAGTAGAGGGAAGCGGTGTCGAGGAGCATCAGGCGTCGCGTCACACCCCGATCATGCCGCACACCGCGAAAGCGGCCGGAAGTGACCTGTATCACTCTTGTGTTTGCGTTGTGCGACGAGGGGCAGGCGCCGGCTCGGAGCGGACCCTATTTCGAATTCAACTTCTTGATGGGTGAAACGGCCGAATCCGTACTGCTCCACGGCTCACCGGCCGGGGGAGGGGTGAGCCGTTCCCGGTTCAACGCGTGAGGTGTATGTGTCCAGGCTGCAGGCCGATCACTTGTACAAGGTGTTCGGCACCCGACCCGAAGAGGCGGTACGCAAGCTCGAAGGCGGAGCCGGCCGTGACGAGCTGCGCGCCGACGGGACGACGGCCGCCGTGATCGACGCCTCGTTCACCGTCGAACCGGGGCAGATCTTCGTGGTCATGGGACTGTCCGGATCCGGCAAGTCCACGCTGCTGCGGATGCTCAACGGGCTGCTGGAGCCGACGGCGGGCAGGGTCCTCTTCGACGGCCAGGACCTCACCGCACTGAGCCCCGCCGCCCTGCGCGCGGTGCGCTCCTCGAAGATCAGCATGGTGTTCCAGCACTTCGCGCTCTTCCCGCACCGGAGCGTTCTCGAGAACGCCGGATACGGCCTCGAAGTGCAGGGCGTCCCGCGCGCCGAGCGCGAGAAGCGCGCCACCGAGGCCCTGGAGCTCGCCGGCCTCAAGGGCTGGGAGAAGTCCTGGCCCGACGAGTTGTCCGGCGGCATGCAGCAGCGCGTCGGCCTGGCCCGCGCGCTCGCCACCGACGCCGGCCTCCTGCTGATGGACGAGTCGTTCAGCGCCCTCGACCCGCTGATCCGCCGCGACATGCAGGACCAGCTCCTCGAACTCCAGAAGCGGCTGAAGAAGACCATCGTCTTCATCACCCACGACCTCAACGAGGCCATGCGCCTCGGCGACCGCATCGCCGTCATGCGCGACGGACGCATAGTCCAGCTGGGCACCGCCGAGGACATCCTCGTCACCCCGGCCAACGACTACGTCGCCTCCTTCACGCAGGACGTGGACCGCTCCCGGGTGCTCACCGCGGGCGCCGTCATGGACGCCCCCGAGACTGTCTTCGGTACGGAGACGGCCGACGGCCGGCAGCTGCGCGACGCGCAGGACGTCCTGGACGCCGCCCCCGCGACCGTCTCCGAGGACACCCCGGTCATCGAACTCTTCACCCCCTGCTCCACCAGTGGCGCGCCCGTCGCCGTGACCGGCGCCGACGGCGCACTCGTCGGCGTCGTACCGCCCGCCAGGCTGCTCGCGGCGCTCGGTGAGCCCATGGCGTCGGCGGAACCTCCCGGGGGCACGGCGCCCGGCGGCCCGGCGGCCGACTCCACGAGCAGTCCGGCAGCAGGTTCGACGCTCGATCCCATGAGCGATTCCACGAGCAAGGTGATCGCCGGTGCCTAGGATCCCCATGGGCGAGTGGGTCAACAGCGCCGTCGACTGGCTCCAGACCCACCTCTCCCCGGTCTTCGACGCGGCCAGCACCGTCATCAGCGGCATGCAGGACGGCATCTACTCCGTCCTCGCCGCCCCCGAACCGCTGCTGCTCGCCGGTATCCTCGCCGTCGTCGCCTGCTGGCTGCGCGGCCTGACCGCCGGCGTCCTCGCCTTCGCCGGCTTCGCGCTGATCGACTCGATCGAAATGTGGGACGACGCCATGTCGACCCTGTCGCTCGTGCTCGTCGCGACCGTCATCACGCTCGTGATCGCCGTTCCCCTGGGCATCTGGTCCGCGCGTTCCAGGACGGTCAGCGCCGTGACGCGCCCCGTCATGGACTTCATGCAGACCATGCCGGCGATGGTCTACCTGATCCCCGGCGTGCTCTTCTTCGGCGTCGGCGCGGTCCCCGGCATCATCGCGACGATCATCTTCGCGCTGCCCCCGGGCGTCCGGATGACCGAACTCGGCATCCGCCAGGTCGACGGCGACCTCGTCGAGGCCGCCGAGGCGTTCGGCACCAGCCCGCGCAACACCCTGCTGCGCGTACAGCTCCCGCTCGCGCTGCCGACCATCATGGCCGGTGTCAACCAGGTCATCATGCTGGGCCTGTCCATGGTGGTCATCGCCGGCATGGTCGGCGCGGGCGGCCTGGGCGGCGCGGTCTACCGCGCGCTCGGCAACATCGACGTCGGTCTCGGTTTCGAGGCCGGTCTGTCCATCGTCATCCTGGCCATGTACCTCGACCGGATGACCGGCGCCCTGGGCCACCAGGTCTCCCCGCTCGGCCGCCGCGCGCTCGCCAGGGCCGGGGCCGTGAAGGGCGGGCCGAAGATCTGGAACCACCGCCCGCAGCCGGCCGTCGCGCTCACCGGTGTCGTCGTCCTCGCCCTCGTCGCGGGCGGCCTGAGCATGTTCGGCGGCACGGAGTCCGCCACCGCCGGCGACGACCCCGCGAACGTCGGCAAGGGCAAGAAGATCTCCATGGGCTACATCCCGTGGGACGAGGGCATCGCCTCCACCTTCCTCTGGAAGGAACTGCTGGAGCGGCGCGGTTACGAGGTCGACGCCAAGCAGTACGAGGCGGGCTCGCTCTACACCGGCCAGTCCACCGGCCAGATCGACATCCAGACCGACGCCTGGCTGCCGGTCACCCACGAGAAGTACTGGGCGAAGTACCAGGACAAGCTGGAGGACATGGGCTCCTGGTACGGCCCGACCTCCCTGGAGCTGTCCGTCCCCTCGTACGTGAAGGGCGTCGACTCCCTCGAAGACCTCAAGGGCGAGGGCGGGAAGTTCAAGGGCCGCATCGTCGGCATCGAGCCCAGCGCCGGAATGATGGGCCTCCTCAAGGACAAGGTCCTGGAGGAGTACGGTCTGGAGGGCGAGTACGAGGTCGTCGACGGCTCCACGCCCGGCATGCTCGCCGAGCTGAAGCGCGCGTACGCCAAGAAGGAGCCGATCGTCACCACACTGTGGTCCCCGCACTGGGCGTACAGCACCTACGACCTGAAGAAGCTCGAGGACCCGAAGGGTGCCTGGGGCAAGGGCGACGGCGTGCACACGCTGACCCGCGAGGGCTTCTCCGACGAGAACCCGGCCGTCGGCAGGTGGCTCAAGGACTTCAGGATGACCGAGGAGCAGCTCACCGGTCTCGAAGCGGCGATCCAGGCGGGCGGCAAGGGCAAGGAGCAGGACGCCGTCCGCGCCTGGCTGAAGGACAACCCGGGCCTCGCCGACAAGTGGGCGCCCGTCGCCAAGACCTCCAAGGCCGCCGACGGCAAGGACGAGCGCGACCGCGCGATCGAGATGGCCTGGTTCCCGTGGGAGGAGGACATCGCCGCCACGTACCTGTGGAAGGAAGTCCTCGAAGAGCGCGGCTACACGGTCAACCTCAAGCAGTTCGAGGTCGGCCCGATGTACGCCGCGATGGCCCGCGGCCAGGTCGACGTGCAGCTCGACGGCTGGCTGCCGTACACGCAGAAGAACTACTGGGACAAGTACGGCGACAAGCTGACCGACATCGGTTCCTGGTACGGGCCGACGTCGATCGAGGTCGCGGTCCCCTCGTACGTCAAGGACGTCAGGACCCTCGAGGACCTCAGGGGCAAGGGCGGGAAGTTCAAGGGCCGCATCATCGGCATCGAGCCGGGCACGGCGACGATGGAGAACCTCAAGGAGAACGTCCTGCCCGGCTACGGCCTGGACGAGGAGTACGAGGTCGTCGACGGCTCCACGCCCGGAATGCTGGCCGAGCTGAAGCGCGCGTACGCCGGGAAGGAGCCCGTCGCGGTCCTCCTGTGGACCCCGCACTGGGCGTACGACGCGTACCCGATGACCAAGCTGAAGGACTCGAAGAAGCTCTTCGGCGAAGGTGACCGGCTGCACATCGTCGGCAGCAAGGAGTTCCCGGCGGACTACCCGCGGCTGACCCGGTGGTTCAAGGACTTCAAGCTGACCGAGGAGCAGCTCGGCGGCCTGGAGAACGAGATCCGCAAGCGCGGCACCGGACACGAGGAAGAAGCCGTGCGGGCCTGGATGAAGGAGAACCCGGGCATCGCGCAGAAGATGGCGCCGACCGCGGGCTGATCCGCGCCGGCCGTACCGTCGGGGGTGGGCATCGCCTTGTGGCGAAGCCCACCCCTTGGTGCTGTCCTGGACAGAGGGCCTTGTCTGCCGTATGTACGGAACCGGCGGGTGAAGCTGCGTAGGCTGCACTCAGTGTCGACAGCCACGAGACAGGGAGGGAGCCGGAGCGATGGACGACAAGGAAACTCTTCGGGTCGGTACGGCCGTCCGGAGGCGTCGCAAGTCCCTGGCCCTCACCCTGGCCACGGTCGCGGCCCGCAGCGGACTCTCGGTGCCGTTCCTCAGCCAGATCGAGAACGAGCGTGCCAGACCCAGCACCCGCTCCCTGGAGCGGGTGGCCGAGGCGCTGGAGACCACGGCGGCCGAGCTGACCGCCGCCGCCGACCTGGGACGTACGGTCGATGTCGTACGGGCCGGGGAGGACGACGGCGGCGCGGGCGTGCGGTGCGTGGTGCGCGGCAGGCACCAGCTGCGCGCCACCGAGTACACCGGGGAGCAGGACACCGGGCGCGAGTTCCAGCACCACGGCGACGAGCTGATGTACATCGCGGACGGCGCCGCCGAGGTGGAGGCGGAAGGCCGGGCGTACCGGCTGGAGCGCGGTGACACGCTGTTCCTGTCCGGTGGCGTACCGCACCGGTGGCGGGCGACCGAGCCGGGCACCCGGATCCTCGTCGTCGCGGCGGCCGGCACGGTCGGACACGAGGGCGACGGCCCCGACGGCCAGTCCGGTCAGTCCGGCCGATCCGGCGAACCCGGCCACGACAGCGACGGCCGCGACGGCCGCGACGGTTGACGGAGAGCGTCCCCCGTGCGCGTCGTCTCCCTCGTGCCGTCCCTCACGGAAGCCGTGGCCGTCAGCGCGCCCGGTCTGCTCGTCGGGGCGACCGACTGGTGCGGCCACCCGGCGGACCTCGACGTCGTACGGATCGGCGGCACCAAGAACCCGGACGTCGAGGCGATCCTGCGACTGCGCCCCGACCTCGTCGTCGCCAACGAGGAGGAGAACCGCGAGCCCGACCTCGCCGCCCTGCGGCAGGCCGGACTCACCGTCATGGTCACCGTGGTCCGGGACCTGCCCGGGGCCCTCGCCGAGCTGGAGCGCGTACTGGTCGACGGCTGCGGGCTGGGCGCCCGGCCCGCCTGGCTCGACGCGGCGCGGGAGGCATGGGACGCGGTCCGCCCCGAGGCCCCGCGCCGAAAGGCGGTCGTGCCCGTCTGGCGCAGGCCCTGGATGGTCCTCGGCCGCGACACCTTCGCCGGGGACCTGCTGGCCCGGCTCGGCGTCGACCACCTCCACGCCGGCCACCCCGAGCGCTATCCGCGCGTCCCCCTCGACGAACTGCGCGCGTCCGGGGCCGACTTGGTCGTCCTGCCGGACGAGCCCTACCGCTTCACGGCCGACGACGGGCCCGAGGCCTTTCCCGGGCTGCCCGCCGCGCTCGTCAGCGGGCGCCATCTCACCTGGTACGGGCCGTCGTTGGCCGAGGCGCCCCGGGTGCTGCGAGCAGCGCTCCGCTGACCAGGCCGCGCAGCGTGCGGACTCCGGCCACCGCCCAGGCGACGACGAGCGCCGCGTACAGGGCGGCCGCCAGCCAGCCGAGGGCGTCGAGCCCGGTGTGGCGGGCGAGCCCGGCGGCGCCCGTCACGCACGTACCGACGGGGAAGGTGAACGCCCACCACGTCATGGTGAACGGCATGCCGCCGCGGGCCGCCCTGACCACCATCGCCACGGCGAGCGCCAGCCACAGCAGCGCGAAGCCCATGACGGGCACGCCGTAGAGCACGGCGAAGGCGCCGAGCGCGCGGGCGTAGGGTGCTCCGATCGCACCCGGGGCCACGTCCGCGAGCGAGTCGACCGCCGTGGTGGACTGGCCGAGCGGGCCGAGGACGAGGAACAGCGTCGGCGTCAGCGCGAGCGGCAGCGGACCGTGGTGGAGGAGGCGGGCGAAGACCAGCGGCAGTATCAGCAGCGTGGCGAGCAGGCTGAGTCCGAACATCGCGTAACAGGCGAGCAGCATCGCCTCCCGCCACTGCCCCTCGGGCAGACGCGGTATCAGCCGCGGGCCGAGCGCCGCCGAGACCATCGGTGCCACCACCGGCAGCAGCCACACGGGAGAGGCGCTGCCGGGCTCGACCCGGTGGCGTACGACCATCAGATACGGGATCACGACGGCGGCCGCCAGGCCGACGGCCGTCCCCACGCACCACAGCGCCGCTCCGGCGGCCAGGGCGGCTCCGGCGCCGACGACGTCCCCGCCGACCGCCACGGTGGCGCCGCCGACCGCGAGCAGCGCCATGGACAGACAGCCGTGGAAGGGGGCGACGGCGGGGTCCAGGAGATGCGCCTCCGCCTGGTCGCGGTGGTACGCCCAGTGGCCGGCGCGCGCGACCAGCAGCGCACCGAGCAGCACTGCGGACACCCCCCAGACGAGGGTGCAGGCCGGGCGCAGGCCCGGGACGGCGAGCGGCAGGGCGGCGCCGGCGTTGGCGACGACGGCGGTGCCCATCACCGTGGCGTACCAGTTGGGGCCGAGGTGGCGCAGGGCCGGCAGGCGTGGGACGGCGAGGAGGGGACGCGGCTGCGCACAGGTGGCCATACGCCCACCCTGACCGTACGGTACGGCCCCCACCAGGGACGACAAGCCTATGAGGCCATAAACTGAGCTTATGAGCGCTCACGCCCCCGCCTCCGGCGGCAGACCACCGCTCGCCCACCGGGTGCCCGACCTCGGGGCCATGGAGCTGCTGCTCGCCGTCGCCCGGCTCGGCAGCCTGGGGCGCGCGGCACGGGAGCTCGGTATCAGCCAGCCCGCCGCGAGCAGCCGTATCCGCTCCATGGAACGGCAGCTCGGTGTCGCCCTCGTCGACCGCTCGCCGCGCGGCTCGCGCCTCACCGAAGCGGGCACGCTCGTCACCGACTGGGCGCGCCGGGTCGTGGAGGCGGCCGAGGCCTTCGACGCGGGGGCGCAGGCCCTGCGCGGCCGGCGGGACTCGCGGCTGCGGGTCGCGGCCAGCATGACGATCGCCGAGTACCTGCTGCCGGGCTGGCTGATCGCGCTGCGCGGACAGCGCCCCGGTACGGCGGTCTCGCTGCTCGCCGGCAACTCCGCCGCCGTCGCGCAGCGGTTGCTCACCGGCGAGGCCGACCTGGGATTCGTGGAGGGCCTTGCGGTACCGGACGGGCTCGACGGCGTCGTCATCGGCCACGACCGGCTCATCGTGGTCACGGCCCCGGCCCACCCCTGGGCGCGCAGACGCCGGGCGGTGGGCGCGCGGGAACTGGCCGAGGCCCCCCTCATCCTGCGCGAGCAGGGTTCCGGCACCCGGCAGGTCCTGGACGCGGCGCTCGCCGGGTACGGCGGCCTCGCCGTACCCCTCCTCGAACTCGCCTCCACCACAGCGGTGAAGGCGGCGGCCGTCAGCGGCGCGGGTCCCAGCGTGCTCAGCGAGCTGGCCGTGGGGGAGGAGCTGGCCTCCCGCCGCCTCGTCGAAGTCCCGGTCGAGGGCGTCCCGATGCGTCGCGATCTGCGCGCGGTCTGGCCGACGGGCCCCCGGCCCACGGGGCCCGCGCGGGACCTGCTGGCGCTGGCGCGGCCCGCTCCGGGCAAGGGCTGACCGTTTGTCACGGCTGTGAGCGGATACCCGAGAGCCATGACTGAACAGGACAAGAACACGAAGACCAAGGCGACCACGGCCCGCACGGCCAACGGCGCCACCGCAAAGGCCACCGGCGCCGCCGGTTCCGCCAAGACCGCCGCCACCGGCACCGCCGGCAAGGCGACGGACGCCGCGGGTGCCGCGAAGGCGGGCGCCGGCGACGTCACGGGCAAGGCCGCGCAGGTGGCCGGGTCCGCGAAGGCGGCCGGCGTCAAGGGAGTCGAAGTGAGCCGCCAGGCCCTGGAGTCCACGGCCGGCAAGGTCGCGTCGACCGCGTCCACCGCATGGGTGCTGCTCAACGCGCGCAAGGCCGTCATCGCGAGCGCCGGCGCGGGCGCGGTGGCCATCGGCGCCGCCTCGTTCATGGCGGGCCGCAAGGTCGAACAGCGCAGCCTGGGCCCGATCAGCCGCATGCTGGCCGGCCGCATCTGAGCCCGGCCGGGGCATTCACCCGCGGGGCGGGGCCACTGGGGCCGCCGGGCCGGAGAAAGGGCCGGGCGCCCCGGAAGGCCCCGCCCCGCCACTCTGGGCGCCAACGGTCCCGGAAGGCGCCTCCCGTGGCCCTGGACGCCGATGGCCGCAGGATTCGCGCCCCGCAGCCCCGGGCGCCAACCGCTCCGGAAGCGGCGCCCCGCAGCCCCGTGCGTCAACGGCCGCGCTCTGCCGCCCGATTCACGTGCGCGTCCCTGCGAAGGTCCGTCGCCGCCGTCAGACCCGCAGCTCCGGCTCACGGAGCGACAGCCGGCCGGCGGCGGCCGCCACCAGTGCCTCCATCACCCGGAGGTCGTGGCCCATCTCCGGGTGCCACTGGACGCCGAGCACCCAGGGCCCGCCGGGCAGTTCGACGGCTTCCGGCGTCCCGTCGGCGGCGTACGCCGACACGACCAGGCCGTCGCCGAGCCGGTCGACCGCCTGGTGGTGGTACGTCGGTACGCCGCTCTCCTCCGGTACCACCGACGCGTACCGGGTCCCGGGCACCGGCTCCACCGCGTGCTCGCCGAGGACTCCGGGGCCCGCGGTGTGGCCGTCCAGGTGCTGGACGAGCGTGCCGCCGAGTGCGACGTTCAGCAGCTGCATGCCCCGGCAGATGCCGAGCAGCGGCGTACCGGACGCCAGAGCGGCCTCGATCAGGGCGAGTTCCCACGCGTCCCGCTCCCGGGCCGGCGGCCCGGTGCGGGCATCCGGCTCGGCTCCGTACCGTACGGGCTCGACATCGGCGCCGCCCGCGACGACCAGGCCGTCGAGGCGGGCCACCACACCGGCGGCGCACGACGGCGCGTCGGGCGGCACCATCGCCGCGAGGCCGCCCGCCGCCTGCACGAGGCGCGGGTAGGCGGCCGGGAGCAGTGCGGCGGTCATGCCCCAGACACCCCACCGGGCGTGCTCCAGGTAGGTACTGATGCCGATGAGCGGCTTGGACACAGATCCTCCGGTCGGGTCGTGCTCGGTCGTGCTCAGGTTCGGTCGTACTCGGGGCCGGCCGTGCTCAGGACCGGTCGCGTTCCAGTTCGGCCTCGGCCTCGGCGAGCGCGGCGAACTCCTCCTCGGGAGCCGCGGCGACCAGCCGGTGCCGACTGTAGAGCGCGAAGTAGGCGAGAGCGACGGCGTACACCCCCAGTGCGATGAACGCCGCTTCCTTGTCCACCAGGAACGTCGCCACCAGCGCGGACAGCGCCAGCACGAAGGCCGCGGACGAGGTGAGAACACCACCCGGCGTGCGGTAGGGCCGGTGGAGTCCGGGCTCGCGGCGGCGCAGCACGATGTGCGAGAGCGCCATCAGGGCGTACGAGATGGTGGCGCCGAAGACCGCGATGTTCAGCATCCGGGCGCCGTCCCCGGTCCCCGCCGCCAGCGCGAAGCCGATCGCGCCGGGGATCAGCAGCCCGAGGTACGGGGCCTTGCGGCGACTCGTCAGCGACAGGAAGCGGGGCAGGTAACCGGCCCGTGAGAGCGCGAAGAGCTGGCGCGACCCGGCGTAGATGAGCGAGAAGAACGACGCGACGAGCCCGGCCAGGCCCGCGTAGTTGACGAAGCGGCTGAGCGGCGTCGGACCGCCGTCGCCCTGGAGCGCCACGACCAGCGGGTTGCCCGCGTCCTGGACGGCGGCCGCGCCGCGCGCGCCGGTGGCCGCGAAGAAGGTGACCAGGGCGAGGAGCGCGAGGACGGCCATGGAGGTGGCCAGGGCGCGCGGCATGGAGCGCACGGGGTCCTTGGCCTCCTCGGCGGCCAGCGGCACCCCCTCGACGCCGAGGAAGAACCACATGCCGAAGGGGAAGGCGGCCCAGATGCCCAGCAGTCCGAACGGCAGCCAGGAGCTGGCGCCGAACGCCTCCCTGTCGACCGGGATGTCGTCGAGACCGTCCGCGCTGAACTCCGGGAACGCGCCGGCCGCGAAGATCAGCAGCGCCGCCACCGCGATCGCGGTCACGACGAGGCTGAAGCGCAGCGCCTCACCGACGCCCCACAGGTGGATGCCGATGAAGACGGCGAAGCAGGCCAGGTAGACCGGCCAGCCGGCGGTGAGCCCGAAGAGGCCCAGCGACTCGACGTAGTCGCCGATGAAGATGGAGATCGCGGCGGGCGCCAGGATGTACTCGATGAGGATCGCGGTGCCGGTCAGGAAACCGCCCCAGGTGCCGAGCGCGCGCCGGGCGAAGCCGTAACCGCCGCCCGCCGTGGGCAGGACGGCGGACAGCTCGGCGAGTGCGAAGACCAGGCAGGCGTACATCACGCCCATCAGGAGGGTGGCGATCGCGAGCCCGCCGAAGCCGCCCTCGGACAGGCCGATGTTCCAGCCGGAGAAGTCGCCGGAGACGACGTACGCGACGCCGAGTCCGGTGAGCAGCAGCCAGCCGGCGCTGCCGCGGCGCAGGGTGCGCCGTCGCAGATAACCGGCGTCGGCGGACGGGGCCGCGGGTGCCGGTGGTGGGGTGCGCGAGTCGGTGCTGTCGGCCATGAACCGCTCCTGCCTCGGGTCAATGGTGGGATGCCATACCTTTGTGGTGCGGCCGGTCCCGGCGCAAGACCTGTGCGGGAAGCCGGTGTTGCGGATCTCCCGCCCCCGGCGTCACATGAGGAAGCCGCGCAGCAGGGCGGCCGTGCCCGCGCAGTGCTCGCGCATCACCTCGCGGGCCCCGTCCGCGTCGCCGTCGAGCACCGCCTCGACCAGCGCGGTGTGCTGCTGCTGCGAATGTTCCAGGTTCCGTACGAGCAGCGGGATGCAGTCGAGCAGGCCGTTGACCGTGGCCCGCACGGCGGCGTACTGCGCGGCCAGGGACGGCGATCCGGACAGTCCGGCGAGCGTGAGGTGCAGCAGGGTGTCCCGCCTGCGGTAGTCGGCCAGCGGCGCGTCGTGCGTCGCGGCGAGCGCCGCCCGCAGCTGCCGCGCGCCGTCCTCCGCCGGCCGGTGCGCCGCGCACAGCCCGGCCGCGCCCACCTCCAGCACCTCACGGAAGCGCAGCGCGTCCTCGACGTCGACCGACTCGACCCGCCGGCGCAGTTCGCCCTCCCCGGAGGCGTCCGGGCGCGGCAGCACGAACGTACCGCCGTACCTGCCCCGCCTGCTCTCGACGAGGCCCTGGTCCTGGAGGACCTTCAGGACCTCGCGCAGCGTGACCCGGCTGATCCGCAGGCGGTCGGCCAGCTCGCGCTCGGCGGGCAGCCGCTCCCCGACGGGCACCAGCCCCAGGCGCAGCACCTGGAGGATCTGCTCCAGCGCCTCCTCGAACCCGTTCCCCGCCCGCACGGGCCGCAGGACGGGCGTCAGGCGGTCCACCGAACCGATTCCGTCCGCCACGTGCGGTTCCCCCTTCCCAAGCAATGGTCTTCAGCAATACCTTATGGCTTCCGGCTGACCGAAGGAGGAAATTTCCGTGGCAGACCGCACACCCCCGCTCTCCCTCGAGGAGCTCCGCGCCCTCGTGGCGAGCGGTGAGATCGACACAGTCGTCCTGGCCTTCCCCGACATGCAGGGGCGTCTCCAGGGCAAGCGGTTCGCCGCCCGGTTCTTCCTCGACGACGTCCTGGACCACGGCACCGAAGGCTGCAACTACCTCCTCGCCGTCGACACCGAGATGAACACCGCCGACGGGTACGCGATGGCCTCCTGGGACCGCGGCTACGGCGACTTCGCCATGCACCCCGACCTCTCCACGCTGCGCCGCGTCCCCTGGAACGACGGAACGGCCCTGCTCGTCGCCGACCTGGCCTGGAACGACGGTTCCCCCGTCGTCGCCGCGCCCCGCCAGATCCTGCGCCGCCAACTGGAGCGCCTCGCCGGACTCGGCTACACCGCGCACGTCGGCACCGAGCTCGAATTCATCGTCTTCAAGGACAGTTACGAGCAGGCCTGGGACCGCGGCTACCAGGACCTCGTACCGGCGAACCAGTACAACATCGACTACTCGGTCCTCGGCACCGGCCGCATCGAGCCCCTCCTGCGCCGCATCCGCAACGAGATGACCGCGGCGGGCCTGACCGTCGAGTCCGCCAAGGGCGAGTGCAATCCGGGCCAGCACGAGATCGTCTTCAAGTACGACGAAGCCCTCGTCACCTGCGACCAGCACGCCGTCTACAAGACCGGCGCCAAGGAGATCGCGGCCCAGGAGGGCGTCTCGCTCACCTTCATGGCGAAGTACAACGAGCGCGAAGGCAACTCCTGCCACATCCACCTCTCCCTGCAGGACGCGGACGGCCGCAACGTCATGGCGGACGACGACGCCCCCGACGGGATGTCCTCCGTCATGCGCCACTTCCTCGCCGGCCAGCTGGCCGCCCTCCGCGACTTCTCGCTCCTCTACGCCCCCAACATCAATTCCTACAAGCGCTTCCAGCCCGGCTCCTTCGCCCCGACCGCCGTCGCCTGGGGCCACGACAACCGCACCTGCTCGCTGCGCGTGGTCGGCCACGGCCGCTCGATGCGCTTCGAGAACCGGCTCCCCGGCGGTGACGTCAACCCGCACCTCGCGGTCGCCGGCCTGGTCGCGGCCGGCCTGTACGGCATCGAGCACAAGCTCGAACTCCCCGGCCCCTGCACGGGCAACGCGTACACCGGCGCGTACGAACACGTGCCCACGTCGCTGCGCGAGGCCGCCGGGCTGTGGGAGAACAGCCCCATCGCCCGGGCCGCCTTCGGCGACGAGGTCGTCGCGCACTACCGCAACATGGCGCGGGTCGAACTCGAGGCGTTCGACTCCGCGGTGACCGACTGGGAGCTCCGCCGCTCCTTCGAACGCCTGTGAGGCCCGCCTTGTCCTCCTTCCCCCTCGAACACCGGATCCTGAACCCGGCCACCGAAGAGGTCGTCGCCACCGTCGCGGCCTCCACCGCCGCCGACGTCGACGCGGCGGTCGTACGGGCCGCCGCGGCGCAGCGCACCTGGTCGGCCGCCGCCCCCGCCGACCGCGCCCGCCTCCTGCGCCGCTTCGCCGCCACCGTCGACGAACACATCGAGGAACTCGCCCGCCTGGAGGTCCGTGAGGCCGGCCACACCCTCGGCAACGCCCGCTGGGAGGCGGGCAACGTACGTGACCTGCTCGACTTCGCCGCCGGGGGAGTGGAACGCCTCAGCGGCCGCCAGATCCCCGTCGCGGGCGGCCTCGACATCACCCTCCTCGAACCGCTAGGCGTGATCGGGGTCATCGCACCCTGGAACTTCCCCATGCCGATCGCCGCCTGGGGCACGGCCCCCGCGCTCGCCGCCGGCAACGCCGTCGTCCTCAAACCCGCCGAGACGACCCCGCTCACCGCCCTGCGCCTCGCCGCACTCGCCCTCGAAGCCGGACTCCCCGACGGCCTCTTCCAGGTCCTGCCGGGAGAGGGCGCCGTCGCGGGCGACGCCCTGGTCGAGCACCCCGGCGTGGCGAAGATCGTCTTCACCGGCTCCACCCGCGTCGGCAAGCAGATCATGGCCAAGTGCGCCGACCGGGTGAAGCGCGTGACCCTCGAACTCGGCGGCAAGAGCCCCAACATCGTCTTCGCCGACGCCGACCTCGAGGCCGCCGTCGCCGCCACCCCCATGTCCTTCCTGGACAACTCCGGCCAGGACTGCTGCGCCCGTACGCGCATCCTCGTCCAGCGCACGGTGTACGACCGTTTCCTGGAGCTGCTCGCGCCCGCCGTCGAGAGCGTGGTGGTCGGCGACCCGTCGGACGCCAGGACCCAGATGGGCCCGCTGATCTCCAGGTCCCAGCTGGAGCGGGTCCGTTCGTACGTCCCCGAGGGCGCGGCGGCGATCCGCGGCAACGCGCCCGAAGGCCCCGGCTTCTGGTTCGCGCCGACCGTCCTCACGGGCCTCGGCCCGGACGCGCCCGCCGCGACGGAGGAGGTCTTCGGCCCCGTCGCCGTCGTCCTCCCCTTCGACGACGAGGCCGACGCGGTCCGCCTCGCCAACGCCACCGACTACGGCCTGTCCGGCTCCATCTGGACCCGGGACGTGGGCCGCGCCCTGCGCGTCTCCCAGGGAGTCCGGGCGGGCAACCTGTCCGTCAACTCCCACAGCAGCGTCCGCTACTCGACCCCCTTCGGCGGCTACGAGCAGTCGGGGCTCGGCCGCGAGCTGGGCCCCGACGCCCTCGCCGCTTTCACCGAAACCAAGAACGTCTTCATCAGCACGGAGGCCTGAGACCATGACCGACACCGTTGACAGCGCCGCGGCCGGCTCCGCCGTCTGCCGCCGCCTGGCCGGACGTACCGCCGTCATCACCGGCGCCGGCAGCGGCATCGGTCTCGCGACCGCGCGCCGCCTGGCCTCCGAGGGCGCGCGGGTCGTCTGCGGCGACATCGACGAGAGCGCGGGCAGGGCCGCGGCCGAGGAGGTGGGCGGCACGTTCGTACAGGTCGACGTCACCGACGCCGAGCAGGTCGAGGCGCTGTTCAAGACGGCGTACGACACCTACGGCTCGGTCGACATCGCCTTCAACAACGCCGGCATCTCGCCGCCCGACGACGACTCGATCCTGACCACGGGCCTGGAGGCGTGGAAGCGCGTCCAGGACGTCAACCTCACCTCCGTCTACCTCTGCTGCAAGGCCGCCATCCCCTACATGCGGCGCCAGGGCCGCGGTTCCATCATCAACACCGCGTCGTTCGTCGCGATCATGGGCGCGGCCACCTCCCAGATCTCGTACACGGCGTCCAAGGGCGGCGTCCTCGCCATGTCGCGCGAACTCGGCGTGCAGTTCGCCCGCGAGGGCATCCGTGTGAACGCGCTCTGCCCGGGCCCGGTCAACACGCCCCTCCTCCAGGAACTGTTCGCCAAGGACCCGGAGCGGGCGGCGCGCCGGCTCGTGCACATCCCGGTCGGACGCTTCGCGGAGGCGGACGAGATCGCGGCGGCGGTGGCCTTCCTGGCCAGCGACGACTCGTCGTTCGTCAACGCCACCGACTTCCTGGTCGACGGAGGCATCGCGGGCGCGTACGTGACCCCTGTCTGAACCGAAGGGCGGAGGCCGGGCCGATGACCTCGTCCCGGCCTCCGCCCTACAAGAACGCGCGGCCCTCGCCCCGGTACGTCGGTACGGTCGCCGTCACCGCGTTGCCCTCGATCAGACGAAGCGCGTCGAACCGCTCGCACATCTCGCCCGCCTTCGCGTGCCGGAACCACACCTTGTCGCCGATCAGCAGGTCGTCGGCGGGCGAGCCGAGCAGCGGTGTCTGCACCTCCCCGGCCCCCTCCCGCGGGTCGTACCGCAGCCCCTCCGGGAGGTACGGGACGGGCACCCGGTCGGGGCCCGCGGCCCCCGAAGCGGGGTAGCCGCCACCGAGCACCGTCACCACACCCACGCCGGGCCTGCGCACGACGGGCTGCGCGAAGAGCGCGGCCGGCCGGCCGGTGAACGAGGTGTAGTGGTCGAAGAGGCGCGGTACGTACAGCCCGGAACCCGCCGCGATCTCGGTCACCGCGCGCTCCGCGGCGGTGTGCTGGACGCTGCCGGTGCCGCCGCCGTTGACGAACTCCAGGTCCGGCGCCACGGCCCGCACCGCCCGTACGACGGCCGCCCGCCGCACCGCCAGTTCCCTGCGCGCCGCCCCCTGCATCACCCTGATCGCCCGGGAACGCACCGGCCGCCCCGCGACCGCGTCCCCGACCCCGGCCACATGTCCCTCGTACGCCATGACGCCCACCAGCCGGAAGCCGGGCCGGCGGACCACCGACCGGGCCAGCTCGGCCAGTTGGGCGGGCTCGCGCAGCGGCGACCGCAGCGCGCCTATCCGGACGCGGCCCCCGAGCATCCGCAACGACGTGTCCAGCTCCAGACAGACCCGGATCTCCTCCCGGCCGCCCTCCCTGGCCCGGTCGATCAGCTCCAGCTGCGCCGGATCGTCGACCATCACGGTCACGGCGGCGGCCAGCTTCGCGTCCCCGGCCAGCTCGGCGAACGCCGCGCGGTCCGCCGACGGATAAGCGAGCAGCACATCCTCGAACCCCGACCGGGCGAGCCACAGCGACTCGGCCAGCGTGAACGACATGAGCCCCGCGAACCCGTCCCGCGCCAGCACCCGTTCCAGCAGCGCCCGGCAGCGTACGGACTTGCTCGCCACCCGGATCGGCTTGCCCGCCGCGCGGCGGACCAGGTCGGCGGCGTTGGCGTCGAACGCCTCCAGGTCGACGACGGCGAGGGGGGCGTCGAGATGGGCGGTGGCCCGGTCGTACCTGGCCCGGTCGGCAGCGCGCGGTGTCATGGCCAGAGCTTGCCAGAGCGGATCACCACTGGGTAGAGGAATCATCATCCGGTCAGATCCCCACGAGTCCCTACGAGTCCCCACGGGGAGTCCCGCGGGCCCGGGGACTGATTCCCACCCGGCCCGCACCAGCCCGTAGAGTGACGCCCACGCGGTGAGGACACGAACGGACCTGCCCCGAAAGGCGATCGTGCGTCGCGGGGCAACAGGCCGGGTGAAGCACGAACAGGGGGGCGGATGAGCACCGAGGCACACCGTGCCCCCCTTCCCCCCCGCCCCACCACGCCGCCCCCGCTCCCCGCCGCCTGGCGCACCCCGCCGCCCCCGGCCGCGCCGGAACCCGCCGCCCCGGCCCCTCCTCCCGCGCCGCGCCACGCTGCTCCGGCCCCCGCTTCGGCGCCTCCGCCCGCCGCCGCCGGCCGGACCGCCCCGGCCCCCGCTTCGGCGCCTGCCCCCGGCGCCGTCGGCCAGACCACCCCCGTGCCTTCGCCCGATGTCACCGGTCAGGCCGCTCCCGCGCCGCGCCACCCCGCCCCCGCGCCTCCACCCGGCGCCGCCGGCCAGGCCGCTCCGGCGCACGCCTCCGGCGCGGGCGGTCACCCCGCCCCCGCCCCGGTGCCGGCCCCCCGCGCGGGCGGCCAGG
>NZ_BAAAUD010000019.1:0-29238 GCF_039533765.1 Streptomyces enissocaesilis
CCGCCATCCCCGTACCCGGACACGACAACCGCTACTGGGTGTTCTCCGGCGACCAGTACATCCAGATCGAAGTCGCCGCCGACAGCTCCGCCAGAGGACGACTCCGACCCCCCTCACCCCTCACCGACTGGCGACCTCTGCAGACCTTGCTGCGCACCGATGCGGCCCAGCAGTAGGCGGTGCAGAAGGACAGCGGCTGCTTTTCGCTCCTGAGCCGCGGCGCTCGCGCCGCACGGTTCACCGGCGTCCGGACACCGGGAAGAGAAGCAGCCGTCCCCGCGCCAGCGGACGCTCTGCGTCAACTCGTCGTACGTCCCGCCGGGCGGCCCCACGGATCCACCTGCCTCACGAGACATGCCGCGATCTGGAGAACCCCAGCTGCACCGAAGCCCAACGCACCCCAGCCGGTGATCTGGGTGGCACACAGAGCGGGCAGTACGGCGCGTGGCCGCGACCGGACCCCCGTCCCGGTCGCGGCCACGCCGGCCTGGGTGGTCGGCACGTCGGTCAGCGGCCGCCGGTGGAGGTGGCGGGGGCGCCGACGGTGAGCGTGGCCGGGGCGGCGCAGCATCCGCCGCTGGTCTCTTCGGCTTCGGGCTGGTCGAAGAGGCCGGCGCCGCCGCAGACTCCGGTCTCGGGGAGGGTGAGTTCGACGCGTTCTGCGGCTTCCTGGTCACCGGCCAGGGCGGCGGCGATGGAGCGGACCTGCTCGTACCCCGTCATGGCGAGGAAGGCCGTGGAACGGCCGTAGCTCTTCATGCCGACGAGGTAGAAGTCCTTCTCCGGGTGGGAGAGCTCGCTGACGCCGTGCGGGTAGACGGTGCCGCAGGAGTGCTGGTTGGGGTCGATCAGCGGCGCGAGCGCGACCGGGGCCTGGAGGCGCTCGTCCAGGCCGAGCCGCAGCTCGGACAGGAAGGAGACATCGGGGCGCAGGCCCGTCAGGGCGATGATCTCGTCGACCGGGTCCAGGCGCCGGCCGTCCTCGGCGACCAGCACCAGCTGGTCGCCGGTCCGCTCGACGGCAGCGGTGCGGAATCCGGTGACCGCGTCGGCGTACCCGTCGTCGACGGCCGCCTTGGCGGCAAGGCCGAGGGCCCCGCGGGCGGGAAGCCGGTCGGCCGCGCCGCCGCCGAAGGTGGAGCCGTTGATGCCGCGACGCAGGATCCACACCGAGTGGGTGTCTTCCTCCTGCCCGGCGAGGGCGGCGAGGTGGGCGAGGGCGGTGAACGCGGAGGCCCCGGAACCGATGACAGCGGTGCGCTTTCCGGCGTACCGGGCACGCGTAGCCGGGTCCGTGAGGTCGGGCACGCGGTAGCCGACCTGGGCGGTCGCCGCCCTCTCCCCCATGGCCGGAAGGCCGTCGGCGCCGATGGGCCCGGGGGTGGACCAGGTACCGGAGGCGTCGATCACGGCACGGGCGAGGATCCGCTCCTCGATCCCGCCGGCGAGCGCGACGCGGACGGTGAAGGGTTGCCGGTCGCGGTCGGCGTCCACGATCCGGTCGCGGCCGAGGCGGGAGACGCCGGTGACGGCAGTGCCGTAGCGGACCTTGTCACCGAGTACGTCGGCGAGCGGCTGCAGGTACTTCTCCGCCCAGTCCGCGCCCGAGGGGTAGGTGGCGCCGTCGGGTGCGACCCAGCCGGTCGGGGCGAGAAGCTTCTCGGCCGCCGGGTCGACGACTTCGGCCCAGGTGGAGAAGAGCCGCACATGCCCCCACTCGCGCACCGCACCACCGGCGGCGGGCCCGGCCTCCAGAACCAGGGTTTCGACGCCGCGCCCGGCCAGGTGGGCCGCGGCGGCCAGGCCGACGGGGCCCGCTCCGATCACGACGACAGGCAACCGGGTCTGATCGGTGGTGTTGGTGTTCACGGCGACTCCCTGAGCTGTTTCGACACCCGTCGATCTCTTGTGCTGCCAGCCTCACACTTGATTCGACAACTGTCAACATAGACATTCATCGATTCCAAGGGGTGCGCGGCGGAGCATTCATCGGCGACGGCCGCCACCGCGCGGCCGTCGCCGCAGGGCGACCGGATCACCGCCCGCTGTTCACTTCGACCGACGGCCCGGCCCTCACCCGGGCCAACGGCGCGAAGGAGGAGGTGGACACGGTCATCCCGGCCACCGTTCACCGGCCGGACCTCGACTCCCTCGCCGCGCTCGGCGCCCTGGACGGGACGAGGTGGCCGCGGCATCACGACCGGAGCCCCGGACGTACACCCGCGACTCGCCCATGTCGGCCCGGAGCCGCGGCGGAGCCTGCCACCGGCGCCCTTGCCGGGGCGGACGTGACGCCCGGCACATGGCACGCCGCCCGGCTCGGGACCCGCGTCAGCCTTAGCCCTACCCACCTGGTTCGACGTATGTCAAAATACAAGCATGTCGAATGTGAAGGTGCTGCCGCTTCTGGAGCCCGGCGTCGAACCGTGCTGCCCGCCACTGAACGAGCGCCCCTTGACGGCCGAGGAGGCCGAGCGGACGGCAAAGATGTTCAAGGCGCTCGGCGATCCGGTCCGACTGCGGCTCTTCTCGGCCGTCGCCTCCCATCAGGGCGGGGAGGCGTGCGTCTGCGACATCTCCGACGTGGGCGTCTCCCAGCCGACCGTCTCCCACCACCTGAAGAAGCTCAGGGAAGCGGGACTGCTCTCTTCCGAACGGCGCGGCACCTGGGTCTACTACCGGGTCGAACCGTCCGTCCTCGCCGCCATGGGACAGATCCTCACCAAGGCGGCCACGGCCTGACCCGACCACGGGGGCCTCCACAGCGCGTCCGCCGCCGTCGGGACCACGCACCGCAGCCCCGGCCGGTGAGGCTGCAGCGATCCGTCAGGCATCGACGAAGCCCTCCGCCGGGCGACTTCTCGATTCCGAGGTCACCCGCAGGAACGGTCGTCGACAGACTCCGAGAACGAGCGCCGACCACCAGGGCTCGGGCGCACGACCCGAATCGGTCGGCGTGGTCATATCCGGCCCGGCGGGAGCCGAGCCGTCCCCCGGGCCCGGTCATCGCCTCGACGTCGGACTTCGAGACCCGGATGAATGCGCTCGTGTCTTCGGGGCCCGCGGCGGCGTCACGCGCGCCGCCCTCAGGCGCTCCGCGCCGTGAACGCCTTCTCCTCTGCGCGAGCGGGCTCGGTTTCGGTCAGGAAAGCGCCGAGAGCGGCGAGCGCTCCTGGGGCCGGGCGGTAGTACACCCAGGTGGCGCGGCGTTCCGAAGTGAGCAGGCCGGCTTCGCGGAGCTTTTTCAGGTGGTGGCTGACCGTGGGCTGAGAGACACCTACGTCCGCGATGTCGCACACACACGCCTCGCCGGCCGGATGCGAGGCCACCCGCGAGAGAAGCCTCAGCCTCACCGGATCGGACAGCGCTTTGAACATCCCGGCCATGACCTCCGCCGCCTCTTCGGACAGCGCGGCGGTCGTGATGGGCGGGCAGCAGAGGGGTGCGGGGCCGGATATGCGGGCGCTCGCGTCAGGCATGGGTCCGCTTCTCAGGCCGAGGCCGCGGGGCGGCCCATGACGGCATCGGCCGCGCTGGGGAAGCAGGCGACGCAGGCGACGTTGATCGAGTAGAGCATGGACGTGCCCTGGCGCTCGCGCAGGACGAACCGCACGTCGGCAAGCAGCTTCAGGTGGTGTGACACCGTCGACTGCCCGACGCCCATCCGGTCCACGATCTCTCCGACATTCATCGGCCCGGGTGCGAGGGCGAGAAGGTTGAGGATCTGTACGCGCGTGGGGTCGGAGAGGGCCTTGAACCACGTCGCGTAGGACTCGGCCGTGCTTCGATCGATCAGCTGGGCATTCATCGTACCGCTCATGATCCATCGATGTTATTCGATGACTGGGTACGAGGGCAAGGCCGGCGGCGGCCGAGAAACGGGGCGCCGCGGCCGCCGCGGGAGGCAACCCGCCCCATCGGCGCGGCCGGGCGCTCGACATCAGGACGCCGCCGCCCGTCACCAGCACCCTCTCGCACCGCTTCCAGCCTGGGCCGACCGGGCGCGGCCATCGACGAGCAGGCCCGCCGGGGCCCGTGCCCGGCCCTGCGGTCCCGCCGCACCCCCAGGCATTGCCGCACCCATCATTAATCGTCTATCATCGATATTCGATTAAACGAGGTGCTGGCGGAGCCTCCTCGGCGGTGCTCCACGTCTCCCGTGCGTTCCCCACGGCGCCGCCTCCTTCACGTGTCACCGTCTCAGAGAGGTTTCCCCGATGGGCGAATTGCGGGCTCTCAGCCTGTTCGTGCTGCTCGAGGTACTGCACTACCTTCCCTGGTTCCTGGTCGCCATCGTCCTTGGAATCGCCGTCCAGCGGCTGTCCATCGACGTGGTGGCCCGGCGCAGCTTCTCCCAGGGGAACCGAGGGGTCCTCGGTATCGCCATCGTCACCGCCATCGGGGCGTTCAGCCCCTTCTGCTCCTTTACTGTCATTCCCCTGATCCGCCGCTTCCTGATAGCCGGCGTACCTCTCTCCGCGGTCATGGCCTTCTGGGTCGCCTCTCCTTCCATGGACCCGGAGATCTACGCCCTGTCCGCCGCCCAGCTGGGTTTCCCCATCGCGACGGCTCGCCTGGTCGGCGCCCTCGTGCTGAGTTTCGGTGCGGGTCTTCTGGTGCTCGCGCTGGAGCGTCGGGGACGGTTCGCCAACCCTCTGCTCGACAGCACGGCAGCGGCGCCTGCCACGTCGTGCTCGGAGACCGAAGTGCCCGTGACGGAAACGGCGTGCTCGGCAGCGAAGTCCCCGGCGCCCGCCACGGTCACGGTCGGAGGCGGCACGTCGGGCGGCCGTTCCGAGGGGGGCTGCGGAGGTACGGACGCGACGCCCGACCCGGCCGCAGGCTCCTGCTCCGCCGCGCCGGCGCAGAACGCCGCGGACGACGACGGCACGCCGTGGCGGGTCCTTGTCCGGCGCGACATCAAGAACCTTCGCGCGGGTGAGATCCTCAAGGAGATCTGGAGCGACTCCCTCATCCTGGGCCGGTGGCTCCTGCTGGCCATCGTCCTCGAGGCGGTCATCGTCCGCTACGTTCCCACCGACTTCGTGTCCAGCCTCCTCGGCACGGACGGGGCCTTCTCGGTCGTGCTCGCCGCTCTCATCAGCGTCCCGCTCTACCTCAACGGCGTCGGCGCGATCCCCGTCGTCGAAGGTCTGCTCGACCAGGGCATGGTGGCCGCGGCGGGTGTCACCTTCCTTCTCGGAGGGGCCGTGACCACGATCCCCGCGATGGTCGCGGTGAAGAGTGTCGTGAAGACGAAGGTCTTCGTGTTCTACCTCGGGGTCGGCCTGTTGGGCAGCACCGCCATCGGTCTCGTGGCCCTGCCGCTCCTCTGAGGAACGTTTCCCGGCGGGAAGACCCTTCGGCTCCTGCGGCGCGGCCACCACGCCCGCCGCAGGGGCACTGTCATTTCAGGCACAACGACCAGTGGTACACACCGCGTACAGCACTCGCCGCGGTGAAGGAGAAGCCGTGGAAACACAAGCACCGTCTTCGTCGGAGCTCGTCCTGTGCCCTATGACCAAGGCACATGCCGCAGCTGTCCTGACGATCTACCAGCAGGGGATAGACGAGGGCGACGCCACGTTCGAGACACGCGCTCCGGTCTGGAGCGCGTTCGACGCCTCTAAGCTGCCGGCCCACCGGCTGGTGGCACTCGACCGCACCGATCGGCGGGTCGTCGGCTGGGCGGCCGTCTCCCCCGTCTCGGCGCGCCCGGTGTACGCGGGGGTGGTCGAGCACTCGGTCTACGTCGCCCCCGCCGCACGGGGCAGAGGAGTGGGGCGCGCGCTGCTCGGAGCGCTGGTCGAGTCCACGGAGAGGGCGGGGATCTGGACCGTCCAGGCAGGGATCTTTCCGGAGAACGTCGCCAGTGCGGCGCTGCATGAGGCGGCCGGGTTCCGTGTGATCGGGCGGCGAGAGCGGGTGGCCCGCCACCATGGCGTGTGGCGGGACGTGGTGCTGATGGAGCGTCGCAGCCCCGCCATCGGCTGACGCCGCCGGCATGAGGCCACCGGCGGCGTCGCAGGACGGGGAGGCAGTCCGTCTCCCCGGGGAAGACCGTATCTAGGGAAGATCGAAGGGCGTTTCCATGCCGTCCAGCGCGGACACGCAGGCGCACGTCCGTTCGCGGTCGATCAGGTCGACCGTCTTCAGCACCAGGTCCTTCAGGCGCTGGACGTTGCGTGCGAAGACCTGGAAGACCTCGTCCTGGGAGACTCCTTCCCCCCGCCCGACGCCGGCGTCGTAGTCGGTCACCAGGGCGATCGACGTGTAGCACAGGGCCAGTTCACGTGCCAGCACGGCTTCGGGGTGTCCGGTCATGTTGATCAGGGACCAGCCGGCGGAAGCGAACCACTGCGACTCGGCACGCGTGGAGAACCGCGGTCCCTCGACGACCACCATGACGCCGCCGTCGGTTGCCGGGACGCCCGCCTCGGCGGCAGCCTTGAGCACCGCTGAGCGCCCGGCGGCGCAGTACGGGTCGGCGAACGACACGTGAGCCGCTCCGCGGTCCGCGAAGGTCTGCACGCGTCCCACGGTCCGGTCGACGAGCTGGTCCGGTACGACGATGCTCCCCGGGCCGAGTGCGCGGCGCAGGGATCCCACGGCACACGGGGCGAGTACCTGCCTCACGCCCAGTGAGCGCAGAGCCCACATGTTGGCGCGGTAGTTGATGCGGTGCGGCGGGAGGTCGTGGTGGCTGCCGTGCCGGGGCAGGAAAGCCACCCTGCGACCGGCGACCCGGCCGATGTGCACCGCGTCCGACGGCGCACCGTAGGGGGTGGTGACGTCGATGCGCTGTGCCGACTCCAGCAGCTCGTAGAAGCCGCTTCCGCCGATGACGGCGATGTCCGCCCGTGGTGCCTCGTCGTGCGGGTCACCCATGGTGCTGCTCCTTGTCGGCGTGGGTCGGTGAGCCGGACACGGTCCCGGTGGGAGCGTCGTCCGGGAGGAGGGGGTCGAGGGACGCGATGGTCGGGTGGCCCGCTACGGGGCCGCGTTCGTCACCGGGACGGCGTACTGCCACGGTCTGCCAGCCGGCCTCCGCCGCCGCGTCGAGTTCCTCACCGACGTCGCTCACGAAGAGAAGACGGGAGGCCGGCGCTCGGACTGCCCGGGAGATGGCCCGGTAGGAGTCGACGCTCTTTTTCGGGCCGGCCGACGACAGGTCGAAGTAGCCGTCGAGCAGGCCGCGCAGATCTCCGTACGCGGTGTGCCCGAACCAGTCCCGTTGCGCGGCCTCGGAACCGGAGGAGTAGATGTAGCGGGCCGTTCCTCGCGCTTTCCAGCGTTCCAGGGCTCGCGGGACGTCGGCGTACACATGGCCGTGCAGTGCGCCCGACGCGTAGCCTTCGGCCCAGATGAGCCCCTGCAGCGTCTTCAGCGGTGGCGCTTTGGCGTCCGCGTCGGCCCACTGATGAAGGAGGGCGAGGGCGTCCTTCTCGGTGATGTCGTCGGTGTGGACATGGGTGCGGACGGCGTCGAGTACGCGTTGCCACGGGAGGCTGCCCCGGTGTGCGGCGGCCCAGGAGTCGAACCGTTCACGGGCGTAGGGAAACAGCACGTCGCGGACGTGCGAGAGGGAGCCGGTGGTTCCCTCGATATCGAGTACGACCGCCTGTGCCGGGACGTTGCCCGGGCCGGCAGCGAGCATGTCAGCCCGCTTCCAGGAGCGCGTCGAGCCGGGGGAAGCCGGCCGCGACGGGCTCTTCGGTGAAGTCCCCGACCCAGCCGTCCTCCTTCTCGAAGAACCGGATGGCGGCGAAGTCGGGGATCGGCCCCATGTCGAACCAGTGCCGCGTTCCCGCCGGTACGGACAGCAGGTCGCCCGCCTCGCACACGACGGCGTACACCCGGTCGTCCAGGTGCAGGTAGAAGCAACCCGTGCCGTGGGCGAAGAAGCGGACTTCGTCCTCGCCGTGGCGGTGCTCCTCGAGGAACGCCGACCTGGCCCCGGCCGCGCGTTCCTGCCACTGGGTGCCCTCCTCGGGGTGGAGGCGGGCGACGTCGACCAGGCGCAGCCCTTGGCGGGCGCAGAGCTCGTCGATCTCGTGGCGGTAGGCGGCGAGCAGGTCTTCGGACGTCGTGCGGGGCGTCACCCGGGGGTGAAGGGGCCACTTGGCGAAGTCCACCGACTGCTCGCGCAGAGCCTGTGCGATGACGTCGTCGTCCCGGGTGCGCAGCAAGACGCTGTCCGGTGCGTCGTCCGGCATGATCTGCAGGAGGGTCATGGCGTTCCTGTCGTCGGGGGTCTACGAGACACGGGTGACGTTCAGCCCGGCCGGGGAGAGAACGAGCAACTGGCAGAGTGCCTCCAGGCATTCGAGCCGGTTCCTCGCCTGGCCGAGGGTCTGTCCCCATACGGTGATGCCGTGGTCGGCGATGAGCAGACCCGGTGGGCAGCCGGGGTCGGCGGGTACGTGTGCGGCGATGTCTTCGGCGATGCGGTCGACTCGGGCCCAGTTGGGAAAGACCGGCAGCTTCGCGGCCGCCGGGTCGTCGAGGCCGAGGCCCTTGAGCAGTTCGTAGCGCTCGATGTGGACGACGCTGGTGGCCCCGTCGAGTCCGGCGCGGTGGGCGACTGCGGTGGCATGCGGTGAGTGCACGTGGATGACGGCCTGGGCGTCGGTGGTGCGGTACAGGGCCGCGTGGAGGGAGGTTTCGGCGGAAGCCCGGTCCTGGCCCGGGGACGGCCGGCCGGTCTCGGCGTCGATCTCCACCATGTCCTGGATGCGCAGGTCGCCCTTGTCCCGGCCGCTCGCGGTGATCAGGGCCCGGCCGGGGGCGCGCGGCACACGCATGGACAGGTTGCCCGCCGTTCCCGGCATCCAGCCGCGTTCGTACAGGGTGCGGGAGAACTGGGCGAGCTGCTGGGCTGTCTGCCGGGCGGCGACGGTGGTCGGGGTGTAGCTCATGGAGTCACCTCTCGGGGCGGTGGGCGCCGTGCTCGGAGACGATGGCGGTGATCAGCTGCGCCGGCGTGACGTCGAATGCGGGGTTGTAGGTCCGCGTTCCGGGCGGGGCGCTCTTCACCGGGCCGAAGCCGGTGACCTCGTCGTCGTCGCGCTCCTCGATCAGGATCGAGCTGCCATCGGCCAGCGATCTGTCCCAGGAGGACTCGGGTGCCACCACGATGAAGGGGATGCGGTGGTGGGCTGCCGCTACGGCCAGGGAGTAGGTGCCTATCTTGTTGGCCACGTCCCCGTTGGCGGTGATGCGGTCGGCTCCTACCAGCACGCAGTCGACGAGGCCCCGCGACATGGCCGCTGCCGGTGCGGAGTCGACGCACAGGCGGTGGGCGACGCCCGCTTCGGCCAGTTCCCAGGTGGTGAGGCGGGCTCCTTGGAGGAGGGGCCGCGTTTCGCCGACGAGGACCTCGGCGATGCGGCCCGCCGCGGCGAGGGCGACGATCGTGCCGAGAGCCGTTCCGACGGCGGCGGTCGCCAGACGTCCGGTGTTGCAGTGGGTCAGGACGCGAAGCGGTCTGTCAGGGGTGTGGGCGAGTACGGTGTCGACGGCGTGCCCGACCATCGTCCGGTTCGTCGTGATGTCTTCCTGGAGCATGGCTGTGGTCTCCCGCAGCACGGCGTCGGCGCCTTCCGGCACCCGCTCGAGTGCGCGTCGCACGGCCCAGGCCAGGTTGACGGCCGTGGGGCGGGCCGCGATGAGGCGCTGCGCGTCCAGGTGCACGGCCTCCGCGCAGGTGCCGGCGGTGCCCGGCCGGCAATGCTCGAAGGCGGACAGAGCGACGCCCATGGCGCCCGCCAGCCCGATGGCCGGTGCGCCGCGGACCGCGAGGGTCGCGATCGCGTCGATGACGTCGTCCACGGTGGCCAGGCGCAGCATCCGTCGGTCAAGGGGCAGTGCTCGTTGGTCGAGTGCGACGATCGCGTCGCCTTCCCAGCGCAACGACGGCTGGGCGGGTGGCATGCTCACGGGCGGCTGCTCCTCGTTCGGCGGCGGGGGCGGCGGGGGCGTTTGTGTCAGTCGGTCAGCGGTCGGCAGCGGAGCTCGACGAGGGCCTGTGGGGCGGCCAGGTCCGCAGCCACCTGCCCGGCGTCCTCGCCCACGGCCACGACGTAGCCGTAGCGGTTCATGTACGCCCTGGGCGGGAGGGCCAGCCGGGTGCCGGGGCCGGCCGTGGCGACCGCGCTGTGCACCGTGGGCCCGAACCGTTCGGTGTGGACGCTCACCTCGACGGCTTCGCAGTCGGCCTGCGGGTACAGGAAGCGCACGGCGGCGGTCCTGCGGGCCTTGGGTGCGGTGTCGGGGGTGAGGCCGGCGGCCACGTGGGCGGCTGCGACGGCCGGGTCGGTGCCGGTGGCGAGCATGCCGATGTAGGGAATGAAGTCGCCGCCGAGGCGGGCGTTGATCTCGACGAGGCGCGGTCCCCCGGGGGTGAGTTTGAACTCGGTGTGGGTGGCGCCGTGATCGAAGCCGAGAGCCTTGTGGATGCGGTGCAGTTGGTCCAGGAGCTCGGGGTCCTGGAGCAGGGGGTCGGTGGCGTCGACCGTGTGGCCGGTTTCCTCGAAGTACGGTTCCATCCCGAGCTGCTTACGCGCCACGATCATGGGCGTGCACACGCCGTCGACGACGACCGCGTCCACACTGATCTCCGGTCCGGTCAAGAACTCTTCGACCAGCACGTCAGCGGCGTAGCGGGGCACTCCGGGGTAGTTGGCGGAGCTGGCCGCCTCGAAGGCCGCTTCGACGGCTTCGCCGTCGTCGGCGCGGACGACACCGAGGCTTCCGGCGAGGCCGCGTGCTTTGATCACCACCGGGTAGCCGGTCGCGTCGGCCGCCGTGCGGGCCTGTGCGGCGCTGGAGACGGGTGTGCAGGCCGGCTGCGGTATCTGAGCCGCGGTGAGCACGGCCCGGGTGGTCGCCTTGTCACGGCACGCGAGTACGGCCTGCGGGGCGCTGCCGGGCAGACCAAGGGCCTGAGCGAGCCGCGCGGCGGCGTGGACCAGGGACTCGTCGTAGGTGAACACGCCGGCGACCGGGAGCTGTTCCATGACGGGGCGGGCCGCCGCCAGCAGTTCCTCGGGGTCCTTGGTGTCCAGCAGGGTGGTGCCCTCGACGTACTGCAGCTGCCAGGTCGCCTCGTGGGCGTCGAGCAGCCACAGGCGGAAATGCTGGGAGACCGCCGCGACGATGTACTCGCGGTAGCGGCGGTCACCGCTGCCTACGAGGAGGAGTACGGGGCGCTCGGGATCGGCTGCGGACGGACGGGGCGTGGGTGCGGCGGCCATGGCGGGAACCTTTTCTTGACGTGGGGCGACACGGGGTCCGTCGGGCGGCGGGCGTCGCCCAGGCGGTCGGGCGTCAGTCGGGACCGGCCTGTGGGTGGGGTCGGGCGGGGGATCCGAGGAGGATGCCGGCGGCGCGGGGAAGCTGGGTGACGCAGCGGGCGTTCACCGCGTACAGGATGCTGGCCCCCGCTCTGCGCCGGGTGAGGAGCCGCACGCGGTGAAGGATTTTGAGGTGGTGCGAGACGGTCGACTGGTGGAGTCCGAGGTGGTCGACGATCACGCCCGCCGGGACAGGCTCCGGCCGGCCGCTGAGGAAGCGCACGATGAGAATGCGCGTCGGGTCGGCCAGCGCCTGGAACCAGCGGGCGTACTCCTCGGCGGCCGCCCGTTCGCATGAGGTGTCGGGCACGGCGATCCTCAGCGGACCACCAGGAAGACAGCCGCTGCGGCGGCCGCGGCGACGGGGGGCGTGACGAGCCAGGCGATCAGGAAGTGCCGGAGGGTCTTGCCGCTGAGCCGGCTGAGGTTGGGGCCGGCGGAGCCGGCGATCGCGCCGGTGGAGGTGTGGGTGGTGGACATGGGCAGGCCGTAGCCGGCGCCGAGGCCGACGAGGGTGGCGGTGGTGAGGTTGGCCAGGAAGCCTTCCTTGTGGTTCATCTTGATGACGCCCTCGCCCAGTCGCTGGGCGATGCGCATGCCGCCGGTGATCGACCCCAGAGCCATGGCTCCGGCGACGAGGAGCATGATCTGCCATGTCGTCATCCCGGCCGGGACGAGCGCGAAGGCGCCGATGGCCACGATCTTGGGGGTGTCGTTGAGGCCCCGGGCGAAGCCGGTGGCGCCGCTGGTCAGCCAGTGGGCGGCAGTGAGCACACGGTTGCCGGAGGGGCGCGGGGCGTCGGCCTGCTGTGCGGTGACGCGCTCGGGGGCGAGTACGGCCCCGGAGTCGCCGGAGGCGCCCGTCACGGGTGACGACGGCTGCGCCGGGGCGGCCGCGTCGCGTTCGGAGGCGCGGCGGGCGGTGCGGCCGAAGACCAGTGCGAGCACGAGCGAGATGCCGTAGGCGACGCCGACGCTGGTGAGCAGCGGAATGATGAGCTTCTTCGGGATCGCGGTCCAGGCGATGCTGTCCGAGGCGAGCAGCAGGCCGGCGCCGAGCAGCGCGCCGATCAGGGCGTGGGTGGTGGAGACCGGCAGGCGCAGGAGGGTGGCCAGCGCCACCCAGCTGACGGCACCGGCGAGTACGGCTACGGCGAAGGCTTCGGTGGGCTCCGCGGTGACGATGCCCTTGGAGAAGAGCTTGGTCATCTTTTCGGCCAGGGCGAGGGAGCAGACGCATCCGGCAAGGGTGGTGACGGTGCCCCAGATGATGGCGGTGCGGTACTTCGTCACGCCCGCGCCGGCCAGGGTGGCGACGCCCTTGGGGACGTCATTGCTGCCGTTGGCCGCGGCCAGTGCCGCGACCAGGACGAAGACGAGTACGACGGTGAAAGACATGGCGGTGTCTCCGGGGGTGGAGGGCCGCGGCGGCTCGCGCCGCGGCCGTCGACGGGATGCGGGCGGCTGTCAGCAGCAGGAGCCGCCGGGCGCGCATTCCTGTGCTTCGGCGCCGGGGTCCGCGGGCTTGCGGGCGCGGATGATCGCGGCGTGCAGACCGTCGGCGGCCTCCTGCGTGAAGACGACCTCGGCGTCCTTCAGTCCGACCGCGTCCAGGAGTTCCTTGTACTCGGAGACCGAGAGGGCGCCGGCGATGCACTGGCTGTGTCCGCCCCGCTCGGCCCGCTCCTCGGGACCCAGACGGTCCTCGGCGACGACGTCGCTGATGCCGAGGCGGCCACCGGGCGTCAGGACGCGCGCCATCTCGGCGAAGACGGCGGGCTTGTTCAGCGACAGGTTGATCACGCAGTTGGAGATGATCACGTCGACGGTGTCGGCGGGCAGCGGGACGGACTCGATCGTGCCCTTGAGGAGCACGACGTTGTCGATCTCGGCGTCGGCGACGTTGCGGGCGGCGAGGGCGAGCATCTCCTCCAGGAAGTCCAGGCCGAAGACGCGGCCGTCGGGGCCGACGCGGCGGGCGCTGAGGATGACGTCCAGACCGCCCCCGGAGCCCAGGTCCAGAACCGTTTCCCCTTCGCGGAGTTCGGCGACGGCGCTCGGGTTGCCGCACCCGAGGCTGGCGAGCAGCGCGGCGTCCGGGGCCGTGCCGGGGCCGATCTCGTCGTAGGCGGCCGGGCCGAAGGTCTGCGGGTCCGGGGAGCAGCAGGCACCGCTGCTTTCGGCCTCGGCGGCCTTGGCCCGGTAGTACTCGCGGACCTCGTCCTGCAGCGTCCCGGCGGTGGTGGTGTCGGTCATGTCAGGTGGTCCTTCGGGTCAGGCGCCGGCGGGGGCGAGGCGGTGCACCGGGCGAGGGTAGGAGGGCTTGAACGACACCGGTGTGGTGGCCGAGGAGGTGACGCCGGCGGCGCGGTCGGCGGCCGCGACCGCCTGGGTCACGGCGCTGTCCAGCGCGTCGGGTTCGCAGGCGACGCGGGCGTTGACGACGGCCCGGCCGCCGGTGGGCGCGGAGGCGGCGGCGCGGTCGAGTGTGGGCTCGGCGCCGGATTCGGTGAGGCTGAGCTTGGCGAAGTCGCCGTCGGCCAGTTCGACCGTGATCTTCGCGTGGCCGATCACCGCGTCGTTCCGCAGGGCCCAGGCGGACAGGTCCTCGAGGAGCGTGCGGGCCCAGGTGGTCGCGTCGAAGCTGTCGCCTGCCGCGGTCAGGTCCAGTTCCTGGTTCATCCAGGCGAGCTGCGCCTCGGCGGCGGCGTAGCGGTCGTAGTCGATGTCGAGCCGGACGTCCCCGTTGGTGGCGGGGGCCCGCCATGCCTGGAGCAGCGAGCCCAGGTGCTCCCCCGTGCCTGCGGAGTAGCCGACGACCCTGGCGTTCGGGTGGGCCTTGCGCAGGCTGTCGAGGAGGTCCTCGGCCCGCTCGGCGCTGATGGTGTCCAGCTTGTTCACGGCGATGACGTCCGCCTCGGTGAGCTGCTGGCGGAAGAGGTAGGACAGGTCCGACTCCGGCTCCCCCCGCTCGGCCGCACGCGCGAAGGCAAGGTGACGCAGGGGGTCGACCACGGTGGTCAGCGGCGCGACGACCATGTCCTGGCCGTAGTACTGGCGCAGGGGCCGCACCACGGTGGCCTGCAGGTCGGTGCAGCTTCCGACGGCCTCGGCGATCACCGTGTCGACGTCGTCCGAGGAGACGAGGGCGACGATCGCCTCGACGAGGTCCTCGAACTTGCAGCAGAAACAGCCGCCGGTGACCTCTGCGACGCTGTCGAGCTTGCTGCGCACCAGTTTCGTGTCGACCAGTTCCACGCCCTGGTCGTTGGTGATGACCGCGACCTTGCGGCCCTGCTCCTGCAGCGCCAGGGCCGTGGCCGTCATGGTCGTGGTCTTGCCCGCCCCGAGGAAACCGGTCAGAGGGATGAAGGTGATCATGTTGTCCTTCTCGTCCTTGTCGTTGTTCCCGGGCGGATCAGCCGCAGCAGCCGCTGTCGGCGGAGTTGCCCAGCAGGGGAAGGTTCACGGGCCGGGCGGGCGCGGGGGCCGCGTCACCGAACGCTGCCCGCCGGCTTCGGCCGAAGGCCTCCAGCCACGCCGCGGCCCGGGGCCGCAGAACGGGGTCGGACAGCAGCATCGAGGTGGTGACGGCGCGCGGGGTGCAGCCCCGAAGGGCCTTCGCCCGGTGGGCGCCGGCACCGAACTCGACGGTGCGCAGCCCTTCGGCGTAGGCGTCGCGGACGGGTGCGTCGAGGACCAGGGCGAAGTAGATGCCGCTGCGCTCGCCGATCGTCGCGTAGTCGAATCCCGCCCACTTGGGGAAGAGCCGGTGGTTCTTGCGGATCGTGACGCAGGTGGCGACCAGGGCGCCGTCCTTGTAGCCGAGGTAGGCGCGCACGTCCGCGCCCTCGTCGATCAGGGCCGAGAGGATGCCGACGATGTGCTCGGGCTCCTCCCCCGCGCCGTTCTTCTCGCGGTTGAGGCAGGTCAGCTCCGCGATACGGGTCACGTAGGGCCGGATTCCGGTGCCGTCGACGCGCTGGATGGTGACGCCGGCCGCCTCGGCACGGCGCACGTCGCCCTTGATGCGCTGGCGCTTCTTGAGCGGCAGGGCGGCGAGGTGCCCCTGCCAGTCCGGCGCGTCCAGGCTCATGAAGTCCTCGTAGCCCCAGAAGGCGCTCTGCCCGCCGGCGGCGTCGAACGCCTTGACCAGCGCCTCGTTGCCCCGCCGCTCCGGTATCCAGGGGGCGACGATGCAGCGGACGCCGGCCTCGAACGCGGCGGGCACCAGCTTCTCGACGATGGACCCCATCAGGGTGGGCGTCCAGAAGTTGTAGGCCATCTCCGTCCGGTAGCCCAGGGGGGAACCGAGCAGCAGGGTCGGGAAGAAGGGCTCGGTGCCCAGGGCGTCGACCTCGGCGCTGCGCGCGGCGTCGGTCTCGGCACCGCAGCAGACTTCCTGTCCGGAGGGTGCCTGCCAGCCCAGGTAGGTGCGCGGCTCGTGGTCGACGACCGGCGGCGTGGTGAGGATGTAGCCGGGCAGGAGGGCGAGTTCACCGCGGGCCCGGTGGGCGACGGTGTGCCAGGGCTGCGCCTCGGGGAGGACCTTCTCCGTCGCGCGCAGCCAGGTGGGGCCGAGGTAGGGCGAGGAGTCGGTGAGTGCGGCGAGTTCGCCGGACCAGTCCATGTCCGGCAGGGTCTGGCCGGTCGAGATGACGACGCGGGGTGATCCACCCATGTCAGTGTCCTTGTCTTGTGGGCGGGCGGGTCAGCACTTCACGCAGCAGCGGATCTTGCCGGCGTCCTCGGCGTCCGTGCGGCGTTCCTGCCACAGCTCCTCGACGCGCTTGTCGGGGTGGGTCCACTCGACCCAGAAGCCGCGGTCGACGGTGGCGATGTCCTCCATCCACGGCGAGGACAGCAGCGGGGAGCCCTTGAACAGCAGCAGCCGGGTCTGCAGCGCGGTGGGGTCGGTGACGCGAGCCAGGCCCGTGTCCACCAGCCAGTCCTCGAAGCCGAGGAGTTCCTCGTACTCGATCCACGGCGTGAACGGGATGAAGGTCGGGTACAGCTCGAAACCGATCCGCTCCGCTTCGGCGATCGCGTCGCGCATGTGGTCGACGTCGATGTGCTTGTCGAAGATCCGCAGGATCCGGTTCGAGGGGAACTCCAGCGCGCACGTGACGCGGCGCAGACCCAGCGAGACGAGCTTCTCCAGTTCCTTGGTGTAGTCCAGGACGTGGTCGACGCGCGTAGTGAACTCGAACGTGATCGGGCCGATGGCCTCGACCAGGCGCTCGACGACTCCGATGCCGATGGTGCGGGAGTTGAAGAACTCGGCGTCGATGAAGCAGAAGTGGCGCACGCCCTCCTCCGCGAGCTGCAGCGCGTCGGCCAGGACGGTGTCGGCGTCGAAGGCCGCGACTCCCCCGTCGTAGGCACCGTAGACGGAGCAGTACGTGCACTTGTGGTGGCAGCCTCGCGAGACCTCGATGTTGCCCATCAGCCCGAACGGCGAGTGGTGCGCGGGGTAGTGGACGAGCGAGGGGAACAGGTCGCGGGCGGGCCTGGGCACGGAGATGCGCCGGCGCGGGGGCTTGGGCCGCATGCCGTGACGGGTCATCAGGGCGGGGACGGCGTCGAGGGCGAGGGTGCCTGCGGCGAGCTGGGCGAGCTCCTCGCTGATGAGCTCGGGTTCCTCCATGATGATGCCGTCGACGACCTCGAGGAACTCGCGGTGGTTCATCTGCGCGTACTGGCCGAAGGTGACGACGGTGGTGCCGTAGGCCTCGGACACCCTGCGGGCGAGACTGATGCCGCGTTCGAGGCCCTCGAACTGCTGGACGGACACCAACGTGAGGTCGAAGGGCCCTTCGGGAAGGGCGTCGGGCTGCAGATGTGCGTCCCAGCCGACTACGTCGGCGCCGTGGTGTTGCAGCGCGGCGGCCGCACACGCGGATGTCAGAGGTTGGAGCTCGGCTTCGAAAGCAGAGGCGACGAGCACACGGGGTTGGCTCACACTTCCCCCCCAGGGAGTGATCAAGGAATGCGACAGGTCGTGATCGGGCCGGGTCCGAGCCCGGATCGGCAACGGCTCTGTCGGCCGACGGCCGGAACCCTGCCAGCGTTAAGCGATGTATGTCAATAGATCGATGAATGGCCGAAGGGCAATGGCGTCAATCGGACGCCCGGGCGAAGCGCGACTGGCCTGTTCTGACCGGATTGGGCGTCACCGGACGGTCGGCCGAACCGTGCGATCTGTCGCCAGGTGCCTTTGCGCCACGGCGCCGGGGTGACCGCGATGGGGCGGCGCGCCTGCGCCGCCAGCCCCCGCCGATGGCTGCGCCAGAGTGTCGGCGCAGTCGATGTCCAGCTGAAATCAATCGGCAACCATCGATAGCACGAGCGGCGCCGGCGCTCCGCGATTCAATCAACGGGTGGCACTGACCGGCGTGACGGCGTCCTTCGCGGGGCTCGCCGGGAAGGCCCTCAGGAGGTACCTTTGCGGCTGGATCGCGACGCCCGCGCATGCCCTGGGTCCGGCCTGCGGGGCGTCGGGGGTGGGTCGCTCATCCGCGCGAATCGAGCCCAGGGGGGCCGTGAGGGCTAGCCGCAGGGGCGTTTGGTGTTCGCGGCTTCTCGTGAGCTTTCGGCCAGGCCGCCGAAGAACGCCGAGAGGTCGTCGAACATCTCGGGGTCGAGCTTGTAGTAGGTGAAGCGCCCGCACGGCTCGGTCGCGACGACCGACGCTTCCCTCAGGACGCGCAGGTGGTTGGAGAGATTCGTCTGCCGGGCGCCCGTCTCCTGGACGAGGTGGGACGTGCACAGTGATTCACGGGCGAGCAGGCACACGATGCGGAGTCTGAGCGGGTCCGCCAGGGCCCGGAGCAGTTCCATGTTTACCGACGTCAGCATGGTGTGATCGTGACACATCAATCACAACCGGTGTCAACCGCTTCTACCGGCAACTCCCTTGCAGGTGAGGGGATATGAGGAGAAAACAGATGTCTGGTAGGCCCTCCGTCCTGTTCGTGTGCGTGCACAACGCCGGCCGTTCCCAGATGGCTGCGGCATGGCTGCGCCACTTGGCCGGCGACCGGATCGAGGTCCGTTCGGCCGGCTCGGCACCGGCCGCTTCGGTGAATCCGGCCGCGGTGGAGGCGATGCGGGAGGTCGGCATCGACATGTCCGCCGAGATCCCGAAGATTCTCACCGCGGAGGCGGTCGAGGAATCCGACGTGTGCATCACGATGGGCTGCGGCGACACCTGCCCCGTCTTCCCGGGCAAGCGCTACCTGGACTGGGAGCTCAAGGACCCCGCCGGTCAGGGCGTCGAGGCGGTGCGCCCCATCCGCGACGGGATCAGAGAACTCGTGGAGAACCTCATCGCCGACATCGACTCGCCGAGGTGAGGGCCGCGGTGCGGCGCCGTGCGGGTATCAGTCCATAGCGGGGAAGACCCGTTGTTGCAGCTCGCGCAGGGCCTGCGGTCGCAGCGAGAACCATGCCCACGTGCCTCGCTGCTGTCTGCGCAGGAAACCGGCGTTCACGAGGATCTTCAAGTGGCGGCTCACCGTCGACTGCGCCAGCTGCATGGAGGTGGTGAGGTCGCACACGCACAGCTCACCGGCCGGAGCCTGGTGGATCAGATGGATCATCTGCAGCCGGGCGGGGTCGGCGAGCGCCTTCAGCCTGGAGGCCGTCAGCTCGACCTCCTCGCGGTCGATCAGCCGGCCCGGGGTGCAAGGACTGCAACGCTCTTCGCTCAGATCTTCGATCGGTATGTCCGTCGCAGAGATAGCCATCCGCTCACCATACGAGGTCGTAAGATCTGTTCGCGAACCGCGAGACGCTCCCGGGTGAGGCGTTCACCGGCCGTTCACGTCACCCAACCGCCGCTCTGTGGCGAGGGGTTGGCCGAGCCGGGTAATCCGCGATCCGACAGGCGGCCTCGCGGGCGGGACGGCCGACGAGCGTGGCGGAGGCGGGGCCGGTCCGGTCTCCGTAGCCGAGCAGGTGCGGGCGCGGTTCGGCGACGGCCCGGGTACCGGTCGTCGTTATACGGCCGTGCGGGCCGCGCAGGTCCAGCGGAGCCAGAGGGGACAGAGCAGGGCGAAAGCCCGTGCACCAGATGGCCGCACCGGACTCGGCGGCCGCGCCGTCCGCCCGCACGACTCCGTTCGGGGTGAGGCGGCTGAACATCGGCCGGGGCTCGAGGAGTCCCGCGTCGCGGGCCTGTCGAACAGGTGGCACCGCGACGATGCCGCCGGGCGAGGCCACTCCCCCGGTGTCCGCGCGGTCCGCTTCCAGCGCCCGGCGGCGGGAGGTGACCGCGTCGAACAGGGCGCGGCCGTCGGTGTCGTCGGGGAGGTGGCGCGACGGGCGCCTCGTCACCCGGGTCAGTTCGGTCGTGCAGGCGAGGTCGGCGGCGATCCGGCCGCCGGAGTCCCCCCCGCCGACCAGGACGACGCGCTGCCCGGCGAAGCCCTCGGCCGACCGGTGACCAACGGTGTGCGACTGGACGCCGGCCGTCGAGATCCCGTTGTCGGGGTGTGCACGGCAAAGGATCGGCGTCAGTTCGTGCGTGACCCGTACGTCTTGTCAGCCCGGAGCCCGGCCGGCCGGGTGCGCGGCCGGCCCGGGCCGAGGCGGGGCGCCGGGATGGCCTCCGGGACCGGCCGGCGCTGCGGGCCGTCGTGCCGCCGGCCTGCCGCGCCCCGCAGCGACAACGGCCTCTGCCCCCGGTCAACCACCCCATGCGGCTTCGTGGTCGGCCCTCCGACGGGTGAATCAGAGGTCATGAGTGGGTCCGCCGCCGTCGGCGGGTGACTGCCGGGAGCTCGGCTGCCGTCGGGCTTCCCGGTCGTGGCCCCGGGGCTCGCCCCTGGACGTGCCCACCCGGAGGTGTTCGCAGAGCCACGTGTGGACGGCGAGGGCGGTCGTGCGGGAATGATCCTCCAGAACGGTGAAGTGGTCACCGGTCACGGTGATCTCGGAGTGCGGCAGGCTCCATGGCTCGGCCGGCTCGATGCCGGGCAGGCGGTCCGCTGCCCGGACGAAGAGGGTGGGGGCCGTCAGTTCCGTCGGCCTCCAGCCGGCGTAGAGCGCCAGGTAGCCGGCCATCGCAGTGAGCCGGCCGGTCTCGGCCGAGGCGAACTGCGCGGAGTTGTCCAGCATGCCCGCCGTCATCGCCGAGAGCGCGGCTCCGTCACCGCCCCGGCCGCCGAGGCCGCTGTCCTCGCCCGGGTAGGTGTCGATCAGGACGACGGCGGACGGAACCAGGCCCGTGCTCTCGAGCTCCTCGGCGACCGCGTGTGCCACCCATCCGCCGGCCGAGCGCCCCAGCAGGACGAACGGCTCGTCGCCCGCGCACGCGCGCACGGCGGCGGCCTGCGCCGCCACGAAGGCGCCCAGTGTGGCGGGCAGCAGTTCCTGCGGCAGGAACCCCGGGTTCGGCAGTACCGTAACCGGACGCAGACCCTGGAGGGCCGGCCCGAAACGGGCGTACTCGTGCGGCCCCGACAGTGCGCTGAGGGCGGGGAAGCAGATCAGGCGGGGCCCGGACCCCCCTGTCGCGAGAGTGACGGCCGAGGGTGGTGAGCCGAGGGCCTCGGCGTCCTCGAACACCTCACGGAAACGTGCTGCGATCGTCAGGAGGACCATCCCGTCCCACGCCCTGCCACGAGCGCACGCCGTACGGAAGAGCGCGGACAAGGAATCGGCGTCCGTGCCCTTCGCGGCCGGAGCCCTTTCCTTGGCACCGCCCTGCCACTGGGGGGAGGCCCCGTCCGGGGCGCCACCGGCCGCGTGGGGGCCGGTGCTACCGGGAGCGGCCAGGGGTCCGGGTGCTTCGGGAGCGTCTTGGGACCAGCGTTCCTCCAGGTGGGCGGCGACCTCGCGCGGCGTCGGACAGTCGAACAGGAGCGTGGCCGGCAAGGCGAGTCCCGTCAGCGCCGCGAGCCGGTTGCGCAACTCGACCGCGGCCAGTGAGTCGAGACCCAGCTCCGCCAGCGCGCGGTCCGCCTCGACCGCAGAATCCCCCGAGCCGTGACCGAGCGCCAGGGCGGCTTCCGCTCGGACCTGCGCGAGGAGCAGGGCGCCGCGTTCGCCCGGGGGCGCGGCGGCCAGCCGTCGGCGCAGGGAATCCTCGCCGTCGGTGCCGGGCCCGGTGAGCGACGCGGAGGCCCTCCGTACGGACCCTCGGCCCGGTACCCGGGAGAGCGGCGCCCCAGGTGCCCCAGGTGCCCCGTAGACCCCGGATGCCCGGGTTGCCGCCGGGTCGAGACGAGCTGCCACCAGGACGGCGTCCCGTCCTTCGACGGCGGTGTCGAAGAGCGAGAGGCCCTCCTCGGTCCGCAGCGGGACGAATCCGGAACGGGCCATCCGGCGCAGGTCCGCGTCCCGGAGCGCGGCCGTCATCCCACCGCTCTGCTGCCACGGCCCCCAGGCGAGAGAAGTGCCGGGCAGCCCGAGCGCCCTGCGGTGCTGTGCCAGCGCGTCCAGGAACGAGTTCGCCGCCGCGTAGTTGGCCTGGCCACCGGAGCCGAACACCCCGGCCACCGAGGAGAACAGGGCGAACACTGCCAGGTCGCTGCCCCGGGTCAACTCGTGCAGGGCCAGGGCCGCGTCCACCTTCGGTCGCAGTACGCGGTCCAGCCGCTCCTGCGTGAGGGCCGGGATCACGCCGTCGTCCAGGACTCCCGCGGTGTGCACCACGCCGGTCAGCGGGTGTGCCCGCGGCACGCTCGCGAGCAGAGCGGCGAGCGCCGTACGGTCGGCGACGTCGCAGGCCGTCACCGTGACCTCCGCGCCCAGTCCGGTGAGTTCCGCGCGCAGTTCGGCGGCGCCGGGCGCATCGGCTCCGCGCCGCCCCACGAGCAGCAGGTGGCGCACCCCGTGCGCGACCACGAGGTGACGGGCGAACTCCATGCCCAGCGAACCGGAACCCCCGGTGACCAGGACGGTGCCGTCCGGGTGCAGCCGGCGCGGGGCCCCATCGGCCGTCACCGTCGCCGCGTGGGACGCGCGGACCAGTCTCGGTGCGTACGCGACACCGTGGCGTACGGCCGTCTGCGGCTCGGGGCTCGCCAGGGCCCGCGTCAAAGCCCTTGCGGATGCGGGACGGTCGTCGACGTCGATCAGCGAGAAGCGGCCCGGGTTCTCGGTCTGCGCCGAGCGGAGCAGCCCCCACACGGGTGCGTGGACGAGAGCGGCATCGTCGTTGCGGATGCTTCCGTCCGGCTCCGCTCCGGTGACGACGGCGCCCGAAGTGAGGACGACAAGACGTGAGTCGGCGAGCCGTTCCTCGGTGAGCCAGTCCTGTACGAGCCGCAGCGCCCAGCCGGCCGTACCGTGTGCGGCCGACGCGCGGTCCGTTCCGTCCGCCCCGGTGAGCGGAGGGCAGGCGACCACGACTGCCGGGGCGTCGGCGGCCGCCGAGGCCGGATCCGGGTAGACCGCCGGCCGGATGCCCGACCGGGAGAGCGCGTCGCTCAGCCACGGCCCGGGCTCGCCCAGGAGCCCGTACAGAGGCGGCTTCCCCGACATCGGGACGGGGACATCCGGCAGACGCGTCCAGTCCAGGCGGAACAGACAGTCACTGGGCGCGCGTACGCCGCTCAGTTGCTCGCGGGAGAGCGGCCGCAGGACGAGCGAACGCACCGTGGCCACGGGGGCTCCGGTCCCGTCGGTCAGCTCCAGGCGGGCTCTGTTCCCCTCCGCCCGGGACACCCGCACCCGCAGGGTGCGGGCGCCGGACGCGTACAGCCGCACACCGCTCCAGGTGAACGGGAGCGACAACAACGCCCCGGTTCCGCTGCCGCCGTCGGCGCCGTCCGGGGCGGTCTGATCCAGCGTCAGGGTGTGCAGTGCCGAGTCCAGCAGGGCCGGATGCAGGGTGAACAGGCGGGCGTTTCCGTGTTCCCCCTCCGGGAGTTCGACCTCGGCGAGGAGGTCGTCGCCCAGGCGCCAGGCCGCCCGCAGGCCCTGGAAGGCCGGTCCGTAACGGAGACCGCCGTGCGCGAGTCCCTCGTAGAGGCCGGTGCCCGCCCCGGTGCCGAGCGGTAGCGGGACAGCGCCCGCCGGCGGCCATGGGGACGGCGCGTCCGCGGAAGTCCGCGGCTCTGGAGGGCCGGAGTCCGCGGGGGCCAGGACTCCGGAGGCGTGGCGGTCCCAGGGGCCGTCGTGGTCTCCGGGAGCGTGCGTCCGTGCGTGGAACACCACGGCCCGGCGCCCGTCCGCGTCCGCTCGCGCCACCTTGACCTGGAGTTCGACCGCCTCGTCGGGGGACAGCGGAAGCGGTGCCGTCAGCGTCAGTTCCTCCAGTACGGAGGCGCCCACCCGGTCCCCGGCGTGGATCGCCATGTCGACGAAGGCCGTCGCCGGCAGGAGCACCGTGTCCAGCACCGCGTGGTCGGCGAGCCAGGGCTGTTCACGCAGGGACAGCCGGCCGCTCAGCAGCAGGCCGTCGTCGTCCGCCGTCGACGTGGCCGATCGCAGGAACGGGTGGGAAGCGGCGTCGGGCTCCGCCGCGGAGGCCGGCGGGTCGGCCTCCAGCCAGTACCGCTCACGTTGGAACGCGTAGGTGGGCAGCGCCGTACGCCGTGCGCCACGCCCGGCGAAGACCGCGCGCCAGTCCACGTGCACACCATGGGCGTGGAGCGCGGCCACCGTGGCGAGCAGCGCCCCGGCCTCCGGCCGTGGGCCGCGCAGCGTCGGGAAGGCCAGCGGCGCGGAGCCGTCCGCACGGCCACCGGACGCGGTCGTCGCCGCGTTCGCCGTGTTCGCAGTATTCGCCGCGGCCGTCGGGCGGTGGTCGCAGAAGCCGTCACGTGCCAGGCCCACGAGCACACTGTCCGGGCCGATTTCCACGAAGTGCGTGGCTCCCCGTTCCCGCAGGTACCGCACCGTGTCGGCGAAGCGGACCGGCCGGCGTACATGGTCCACCCAGTACCGGGGCGAGCAGATCTCCTCGGTGGTCGCGGGCCGGCCCGCCACCGCGGTGACGAGGGGAAGTTCCGGCGGGGAGTAGGTGATCCCCTGCGCGACCGGGCCGAAGGCGTCGAGCACGGGGTCCATGTGCGCCGAGTGGAACGCATGGCTCACCCGCAGACGGGTGGCCTCGCGTCCCTGTTCGCGCCAGTGCGCGACGACCTCCAGCACCGCGGGTTCGTCCCCGGAGACGACCACGGAACGACCGTTCACGGCTGCGACGTCCACCCCCCGCGCCCGGTCCGCCCGGCCCGTCAGATACGCGGTGACCTCGCTCTCGTCGGCCTGTACCGAGGCCATCGCCCCACCGGCGGGCAGCGCGTCCATCAGCCGGCCCCGTGCCGCGACCAGGGTGCAGGCGTCCGCGAGGGACAGCACGCCGGCGACGTGCGCCGCCGCCAGTTCACCGACCGAGTGCCCGGCCACCATGTCGGGGCGGACGCCCCAGGACTCCAGCAACCGGAACAGCGAGACCTCCAGAGCGAAGAGCGCGGGCTGCGCGAAGCGCGTCGTGTGCAGGATCCCGCCCGCTCGCGAGCCCCCGGCACCCTCGGCGCTCCTCGTGCCGTCTTCGGCGCCCTCGGCGTTCTCGGCTGCGAAGACCACGTCCCGCAGTGGCTTCGGCAGGAGAGGGTCCAGCAGTGCGCAGATCTCGTCGAAGGAACGGGCGTAGACGGAATGGGTCTCGTACAGTTCCCGGCCCATCCCGGCCCGCTGGCTGCCCTGCCCGGTGAACATGAAGACGACCGGGCCCGCCGGGCGGGGACCGCTCGTGCTCAGGCCCGGCCGGTAGCGGCCTTCCGCCACCGCGTCGAGCGAGGCGAGCAGTTCGTCGCGGTCGCCGGCCACCACCACCGCGCGGTGCTCGAAATGGGCGCGGGTCGTGGCCAGGGAGAAACCGAGGTCCAGCAGGTCCGTTCCGCGGCGTTCGCCCACGTGGGCACGTAGGTGCCGGGCCTGCGCCCGCAGCCCCGGGGCGCTCCTCGCCGACACCGGGAACGGCACGGCCGCCGCCGGGGCCACGGCCGCCCGGGCGACCGTGGATCCGCTTTCCGGGCGGCCCGGGGCACCCGGCTCCTCCACGGGGGCCTGTTCGAGCACCACATGCGCGTTGGTTCCGCTGATCCCGAAGGACGACACACCCGCCCGCCGGGGCCGCCCGGTCCGGGGCCAGGGCACCGGGCGGGTCAGCAGCGACACCGCACCCGACGACCAGTCCACGCCGGGGTTCGGCTCCTCGGCGTGGAGCGTACGCGGCAGTACGCCGTGTGCCATCGCCTGGACCGTCTTCATCACGGCGGCCATACCCGCCGCCGCCTGCGTATGCCCGATGTTCGACTTGACCGAGCCCAGCCACAGCGGGTGTTCCCGTGGGCCGGCCTGCCCGTAGACCTCCAGGAACGCCTCCGCCTCGATGACGTCACCGAGCCGGGTGCCCGTGCCGTGCGCCTCCACCGCGTCGATCTCCGCGGGTCCCAGCCGCGCGTCGGCCAGAGCCTGGTGGATCACCCGTTGCTGCGCCGGTCCGTGCGGCGCGGTCAGGCCGTTGCTCGCACCGTCCTGGTTCACTGCGGAACCGCGCACCACGGCCAGGACCGGATAGCCGGCCCGCCGGGCCTCCGACAGGCGCGTCACCAGCAGCATTCCCGCGCCCTCGGCCCACCCGGTACCGTCCGCCGCCGCCCCGAACGCCTTGCAGCGGCCGTCGGGGGCCAGCGCGCGCTGCCTGCTGAACTCGACGAAGGAGTGAGGCGTCGACATCACTGTGACGCCTCCGGCGAGCGCCAGCGAGCACTCGCCCCTGCGCAGGGCCTGAACTGCCAGGTGCAGGGCCACCAGCGAGGACGAGCACGCCGTGTCCACGGTGACCGCCGGCCCCTCCAGGCCCAGGGTGTAGGCGATACGGCCGGAGGCGACGCTGCCCGCGTTACCGATGCCGAGATAGCCCTCCACACGTTCCGGTGTGCGGGCCAGACGGCTGGCGTAGTCGCTGTACATCAGTCCGGCGTACACACCGGTGGCCGTGGAGCGCACCGTACCGGGATCGATCCCCGCGTGTTCGAAAGCCTCCCAGGCGACTTCGAGCAGCAACCGGTGCTGCGGGTCCATGGCCAGGGCCTCGCGGGGCGAGATCCCGAAGAAGGCCGGGTCGAAGCGGTCGGCACCGGACAGGAAGCCTCCCTCACGTACGTAGGTACGGCCTGCCCGTCCGGGATCCGGGTCGTACAGCCCGTCCACGTCCCACCCCCGGTCGGCGGGGAAGGGGGTGATGGCGTCGGTACCCTCGTCGACCAGCCGCCACAGGTCCTCGGGGGTCTCCACGCCGCCGGGGAAGCGGCACGCCATCCCCACGACGACCACGGGGTCCTCGTCCGTACCGGTCCCTTCCGGACGGCTGGGCGGGGCAGTCGCCGTCCCGCCGGTGAGCCGCGCCCGAAGGTGTGCGGCGAGCTCGTCCGTGGTGGGGAAGTCGAAGGGCGCGGCCTCCGACAGCGGGAGACCGGTCGCCGCCGACAGACGGCTGCACAGCACTGTCGACGTCAACGAGTCCAGCCCCAGGTCACGGAACGCGGTGCCCTGCCCCACCTCGTCCACGGCGCAGCCGAGCACGGCGGCGACCTCGGCCCGCACCAGAGCTGTCAGGGCCTCCACCGTCTCCGTCTCCGTCGGCGGGAGGGCCCCGGCCGGCAGGGGGCGCGCGGACAGGCCGGCGAGCGCGTACCGCCTGACCTTGCCCGAAGCGGTGCGCGGGATCGCGTCCACCTCGTAGAGGGCGGCGGGCACCTTGAAGGGTGAGAGGTGTTTCCGGCAGGCGGCGAGAATCTCTCTCCTGTCGAGGACACCGGCGTTCGCCGGGACCAGGTAGGCGGCCGGGACCTCGCCGAGTACGTCGTCCGGAAGGCCGGCCACGGCGGCGTCCCTGATTCCCGGCAGCGCCAGCAGCACCGCCTCCACCTCGGAGGGATGGACGTTCTCCCCGGCCCGGATGATCAGCTCGCTGACCCGGCCCGTGAGGGTGAGTTCACCGTCGGCGCCGATCCGGGCCAGGTCACCGGTGCGGTACCACCCGTCGCGGAGGACCTCGGCGGTGTCCTCGGGCCGCTGGTGGTACCCGGCCATGACACCGGGCCCGGAGACCCACAACTCGCCCTCGCCCGGGGCCTCGGCGCCGCTGCCGTCACCGATACGCGCCCGCATGCCCGGCAGCACATGGCCGCAGGAGCCGGCCACTCGGGCGGCACCCGGCACCGTCATGGTGACGGGCCCCGCCTCGGTGCTTCCGTAATGATCGAGGAACGGAACCCGGCAGGCTTCCTCGAAGGCCCGCCGGAAAGCGGGGGACGCGGCCGCGCCTCCGCTGACGCAGCCACGCAGCGCGGGTGTCCCCAGCCCGTCGGCCCCCACGGCGTCGAGGAGCTTGCCGTACGTCGCCGGTACACCGGCCAGCAGCGTGAAGGGCTCGTCGGCCCGGCGCAGTTCACCCAGCACGTCCGCCACGGAGAACCGCGGCAGGAGCACGGCGGACGCTCCGGTCACGGTCACCCCGAGGACGCACAGGAGCTGCCCCATGGCATGGTGGAGCGGGAGGGGCCAGAGCAGGCGGTCGTCCGCCGACAGGCCGAGGACGGTGACGAAACCGGACGCCACCGAGGACAGCCGGCTGCGCTGGGTGGACAGCACCCCCTTGGGCGGGCCGGTCGAGCCTGAGGTGTAGAGGAGCCAGGCCACCTCGTCGAGCCCGAGATCATCCGGAGCGGGCACGGGCGGCTCGGTGGCGGCCAGGGCCGCGTAACGGAACATGCCCGCCTCGTCGGCCGAGTCGCCACCCGCCCCCGCCGGGGATCCGCCTCGCGCCCCGGCGTCCCGATCCTCGACGAGCACCACGCTCAGCCCGGGGCGCTCCGGCAGCAACGGCAGCAACTGGCCCAGGGAGGACCGGTCGGTGAAGACGACCCGGGCCCCGCTGTCGTCCAGCAGGTGTGCCAACTCGGCGGTGGTGCTCCGCGGGTCCATCGGCACCCCTACCGCGCCCGCCCTGACGACGGCGAGGACGCTCTCGACGGCCTCCACACGACTGCCCAGGAGGATCGCCGCCCGGTCCCCGTGCCGCAGAGCGAGGCCGGCGAGGTGCCCCGCCAGCCGGCCTGTCCGCAGTTCCAGCTCCCCGTAGGTGACATGGGAACGGTCGTCCCGGAAGGCGGTCTTGGTGCCGAGACGCCGGGCATGCTCCCGGAGCAGATCCGGAAGAGGACGAAGGGTGGCCATGTGCGTTGTCACCAGGACGAACACTTCCTATGGGGGCGGGAGTTGCCGGTGGTCACGATAGACGACCGGCCTGCCGGGCCGGGGGGCGACGCCCGGCGAAACCTGCAACGGGGCGGCCTGCGCGGCGGGTTGGCGAGCCCTGCGTGCCGGACCCGCCTGCGAGGGCGTTCCCCGTCGGACCGCTCCCGCCGGAGGTGACGGCAATGACTTCGCATCCTTCGGCAGGTGGCACTCGATGCGCTCCCCAGCCTGGTTCAGCCGCTCCAGCATGCCCGGCCTCCTTCCTCTCGACCACCACCACGCCAGGCAGGGCCCACCACACCGGACCCGCCATGGACGGCGCTCCTTGATCTCGGCCGTCGGTACTCGGGGAGTCGACGGCTGGCAGTCGCCCCTTGCCGGCAGGACCTCAACGTTGTGGCCGGCACGCTGGGTGCCACGGCCGTGTCGGTCCTCGTTCGTGCCGCCGCGACGAACCGTCCGGCCGAAGGCTCGGGACGAGCATTCGGCCGGACGGCAGATCCCTGCGGCGGGATCGCTACGACGAGATCCTTACGGCGCCGTGGCCCTCACCGGTTCCGTGGTCGTGACCTTCACCGGTTCGGTGTCGGGTGCGCTGTGCCGCTGGGCCCAGTTCTCCAGGGCTGTGCGGCAGGCGTGGTCGAGGTGGTGCAGCCCGGACAGG